>JBJMNL010000048.1:0-30474 GCA_045804285.1 Gemmatimonadaceae bacterium | reverse complement strand
CTGCGCGAAGGCGACGCGGAAGCGCGTCGCGCGGTCCGCGGTCGCGGCGGCGAGCAGGCGCCGCGCGCCGGCGAGCGCCGCCGCCCCCTCGCCGCCGCCGAAGAGCGCCCCGGGCGCGCCCCCGGCGAGCGCCAGGCGCTCCTCGGTGGAGCGGGGGAGCGCGCGGTCGTCGTCGAGCGCCGTCGCGACGATCGGGTCGGCGACGAAGCGGCGCATGTCGTCCTCGTCGAGCGGCGCCACCCGCACGCCGACGACGCGCGAGCGGATCGTCGGCAGGAGCGCGCCGGGCTCGCTCGAGGTGAGGATCAGCGTCGTGTCCGCCGGCGGCTCCTCGAGGAGCTTGAGGAACGCGTTCGCCGCCGCCTCGGCCCCTTCCTGCGGCACCATGCGCTCGGCGTCCCCGATGACGAACAGCTTGCGACGCGCGATCGCCGGCGACAGGGCGGCCTGATGCACGATCGCGCGCACCGTCGCGACGTAGATGGCGTCGCTCCCCGACGGCGGCGCGTACAGTCCGTGCGCGGCGACGCGCTCCGCGGTGCCCTCGGCGTAGTCCTGCTCGACCTCGGCGGGCGTCGAGTCGGCGTCCTTGAGGCGCGGACGCGGATAGACCCAGTGGAGGTCGGGGTGCGTCAGCTCGGCGGCGAAGCGGCAGCCCTGGCAACGCCCGCAGGGGCGCGGACGCTCGCCGCAGAGCAGGAGCTGCGCGAGCCAGAGCGCGAGGCGCTGCTTCCCCACGCCCCGGGGGCCGTGGAGCAGGAGGCTGGACGGCAGCGCGTCGCGCTCGGCGCTCCCGGCGAGCCGCTCGCGCAGCGCGTGATGACCGTAGAGGGGGACGAGAGGCACGACGGAATATGCCCTCTCCGGCCGATGCCCGGGAGGACTGGACAGGGCGCGCCGGGCTGTTTACAGCCGAGGACGCTCGCGCCGGGGCGGGCGACGATCGGGCCGAGGCTGAGGCTGGGGGCGGCGTGGCTCGCGGCAAGGCACGGGCCTTCGCGTTCGGCACGCTTCATGACCTTCAATCGCCGTTCGTGGCATCACCGACGCATCAGCGACGACGTCAACCAGCGAGGTAGATATGGGCGGCAAGCGTCCCGACCAGTACGCCATCGACCCCGGCGAGGCCAACGCGACCGACTACAAGGAGCGCGTGGACGACGAGCGGATCCGGGCGCAGGACAAGCAGGAGTTCAAGGAGTCGGAGAAGCACAAGACCGAAGGGCTGATCCCGAAGCGGCGGGAGAATCCGGCGCTGGCCGACCTGCGGGAGCGGCGCGAGCAGCGCGCGCGCGAGGAGTCGGGCGGCGGCGAGGCCGCCGACGGCGACGAGTGAGGGCCCGCGCCATGGCCGACACGTCGCTGCGCGGGAGAAGGGTCGCGGTGCTGGCGACCGACGGGGTGGAGCAGGTCGAGCTCACCGAACCATGGAGGGCGCTCGAGGCGGCCGGCGCCGAGCCGGAGCTGATCTCGCTCGCGCCCGGCCGCATCCAGATGATGAAGCACGACGACAAGGGGGACACCTTCCCGGTCGATCGGACCGTGGCGGAGTCGCGGGCCGCGGACTACGCGATGCTCGTGCTGCCGGGCGGGGTGGCGAACCCCGACCGGCTGCGCATGGACCGCGCGGCGGTGCAGTTCGCGCGCGAGTTCATGGCGGCGGAGAAGCCCGTGGCGTCGATCTGCCACGGGCCCTGGCTCCTCGTGGAGGCGGACGTGGTGCGCGGGCGACGGCTGACGTCGTGGCCGAGCCTGCAGACCGACGTGCGCAACGCCGGCGGGGAGTGGGTGGACGCCGAGGTCCAGGTGGACGAGAAGCTCGTCACGAGCCGCAAGCCCGCCGACCTGCCGGCCTTCTGCGAGCGGATGCTCGCGCTGCTCGCCGGCGGCGCGGCCGAGGAGGCGAGGCTCGACCGGATGGTGGAGCAGACCTTCCCGGCGAGCGACCCGCTCCCCGGTCCGAGCGCCGTGGGTGGGGAGGGGGCGTCGGAGGCGCCGCCGCGAGAGGTGAGATAGCGGGAAGCGCGAGAGGGGTGGGGAGCGGGGCGGCGCGCCGGTCCCGGGGCGACCGCCCGCTCCCCGTCTCGCCCTCCGTCGTCCGTACTTTGTAACGCAAAGCACTTGACAGAACATATCGGCACGCGTATCCTCGCCCGCATGACGCGCCCGCACCCGCTGCCGTCGCCGCTCGATCCGCCCGCGCTGCACTCGCGGGCGATGGACAACCTGCGCTTCATCCGCGAGACGATGGAGCAGGCCGGGGCCTTCACCGCCGTGTCGGGGTGGGGGATGGTTGGGGCGGGGGGGGTGGCGCTGCTCGCGGCCGCGGTGGCGGAGGCGCAGCCGACGACGGTGCGCTGGCTGCTCGCCTGGCTGCTGGCGGCGGCGGTGGCGCTCTTCGTCTCGGGGTGGGCGATGGTCCGCAAGGCGGCGCGGGCCGGGATGCCGCTGCTCTCGGGGCCGGGGCGCAAGTTCCTGCTCAGCTTCTCGCCGCCGATGGCCGTCGGGGCGCTGCTCACGCTGGTGCTCTTCCGCGCCGGCTTCGCGGCGGCGCTGCCCGGCCTCTGGCTCCTGCTGTACGGCACGGCGGTGGTGACCGGGGGCACCTACTCGGCCCGCGTGGTCCCGGTCATGGGGGCGCTCTTCATGCTGCTCGGCGCCGCCGCGCTGTTCGTCGGCGCGGAATGGCGGGAGGCGCTCCTCGCCGCGGGGTTCGGCGGGCTGCACGTCGCATTCGGAATCGTCATCGCGCGGAGGTATGGTGGCTAAGCATGGCGCAGCCCGCGACACGGAGCGGGAGAAGGGGAAGGGGGCCTCCTCGTCGGCGGCGCGCCGGCTCGGCGCGGTCGAGGGGGAGGGGAGCGCCGCGGGAGCGGCGGAGCTCGACCGTCTGATCCACGAGCGGATGCGCCTCGGCATCGTGAGCGCGCTCGCCGTGAACGAGTCGCTGACGTTCAACGACCTGAAGCGGTTGATGAACACGACCGACGGGAACCTGAGCGTCCACGCGCGCAAGCTCGAGGAGGCCAGCTACGTCGCCGTCACGAAGACCTTCGCGGGGCGCGTGCCGCGCACCGAGTATCGCCTGACGGCGGCGGGCCGGCGCGCGCTGGAGCGCTACCTGGACCACATGGAAGCCCTCATCAAGGCGACGCGGGAGCGGTAGGCGGCCGCCCACCACCGCGCGCCTTTTTTTTGGAGTCATACTTTATGGATCAAAGCGCTTTGCATGAGCCCCCTTCTCCCGCGCACATGGCGATCGGCCACGTGGCGATCATCATGGACGGGAACGGCCGCTGGGCCCGGTCACGCGGGCGCCCGCGAACGGCCGGACACCTCGCCGGCGCCCGCGCCGTGCGGCGCACGGTCGAGGCGGCGACGCGGCTCGGCGTCGGCACGCTCACGCTGTACGCGTTCTCCGCGGACAACTGGCGCCGTCCCGCCGCCGAGGTGGACGCGCTGATGCGGCTGTTCCGCCGGTACCTGGCCGCCGAGACGGTGCGCTGCGTGGAGAACGGCATCCGCCTGACCGTCGTCGGGCGCCGCGACCGCCTGCCGGCGCCACTCGTCGCCGCGATCGAGGCGGCGGAGCGCGACACGGCCGCGGGGGGGGGCATGCGACTGCGCATCGCGCTCGACTACTCGTCGCGCGACGCGATCCTGCGCGCCGCGCGCTCGGCGTCCGCGGCGGGGGGGCTCGCGGCGGGTGAGCTCACGCGCGAGCGGTTCGCCGCGCTCATCGCCGCCGCGGACCACGACGCCGCCGGCACGCCCGACGTGGACCTGCTCGTGCGCACGGCCGGGGAGCAGCGGCTGAGCGACTTCCTGCTCTGGGAGTGCGCGTACGCCGAGCTGTACTTCACGCCGCGCTTCTGGCCCGACTTCGGCGCGCGTGACCTGGCGGAGGCGCTGCGCGCCTACGAGCGCCGCGACCGCCGCTTCGGCGGGCTCTCCGACGCGGTAGCGGGGTGACGGCGATGACGACGACGATTCGACCCGGCGGCGAGCCCGCCGACATCGGCGCCGCGGTGCGCGAGTCCCCCGCGCCGGCGACCCTCCACGTGGCGCGGCGCGCACTGGTCGCCGCCGCGCTCCTCGGCGTCGCGGGCGACGTGCTGCTGCGCGACGGAATGCAGGGCGTGGGCTTCCCGCTGTTCGTGGCGGCGCTGCTCGGCGCGCTCGGGTGGCTCGCGCGCGCGCGCCGCGCGCCGTGGACGCTCGGCGCCTGCCTGCTCGTCGCGCCGGTGCTCTGGTTCTCGCTCGCGCTCGCCTGGCGCGACTCGGGCGCGCTCGCCTTCTACGACCTGCTCGCGCTCGGCGCCGCGCTCGCCGCGCTCTCGACGGCGCTGCTGCGGGGGGCGGATTGGGAGCCGGCTGCGGGGATCGGCGAGTACGTGCGCGCCGCAGGCAGCACGGCGAAGCAGGTCGCGGGGGGTGCCGGGCTGCTGCTACTGCGGGACGGCGACGTCCGCGAGATGCGCGGCCAGGGAGCCTCGCGGCACGCCGGCGCGGTCGCCCGCGGCGCGGTGCTCGCCATGCCGCTGCTCTTCGTCTTCGGGTCGCTGCTCACCGCCGCCGATCCGCTGTTCGACCGGCTCGTGCGCCGGGTCATCTTCTTCGACCTCGACACGGCGGTGTCGCACGCGGCGGTGGCGCTCTGCGTGGCGTGGCTCGCGGGAGGCTACCTGCGCTCGGCGCTGCTCGCCGCGGAGCCGGCGGCGCCGCGCGCGGCGCGGGCGCGCGTGTCACTCGGCGTCGTGGAGGTGGCGCTCGTGCTCGGCCTGCTCGACGCGCTCTTCCTCGGCTTCGTCGTCGTGCAGCTCCGCTACCTGTTCGGCGGCGCGGCGCACGTCGCCGCCACGGCGGGGATGACGTACGCGGAGTACGCGCGCGCCGGGTTCTTCGAGCTCGTCTGGGTCGCCGCGCTGTCGCTGCCGACGCTGCTCGCCGCGAACGGGCTGCTGCGGCGCGAGGGCGCGCGCGACGAGCGCGTCTTCCGCGCGCTCGCCGGCGCCCTGCTCCTGCTGCTGGGCGTCGTCATGCTCTCGGCGATGCAGCGCATGCGGCTGTACCAGCGCGAGTACGGGCTGACGGAGACGCGGCTCTTCGCGTCGGCGGCGATGGGGTGGCTGGCGCTCGTCTTCGCCTGGTTCGCGGCCACGGTGCTGCGCGGCCGGGCGGCGCCGTTCGCGTTCGGGGCGCTGCTCTCGGCGTGGCTGGTGGTCGCCGCGCTCGACGTGGCGAACCCCGACGCGCTCATCGCGCGCACGAACGTCGCCCGGCTGGCGGGGGGTGCCCGCGAGCTCGACGGTTCGTACCTGGCCTCGCTGAGCGCGGACGCGGCGCCGGCGGTCGCTGAGGCGTTCCCGTCGATGCCCGCCAAGTGGAGCTGCGCGGTGGCGTCGTCGCTCCTCGCCGAGCTCCGCCCGGAGCGGTCGTGGACGGCCTGGAACCTCGGCCGGGCGCGGGCCCGGCGGGCGATCGCGCCGCACGCGGCGGCGCTGCGGGCGCTCCCCTGCGCCGATCGATCGACGCGGGCGGTGGCGTCCCCGTGACGGCTCTCCGAGCGCCCGGCCGGCCGTGGCGCTATACTTCAAACTGGACCGGGCGCCGGGGGGCGCCCCGTCGCCCCCCCGGATCGGGAGAGTGTGGATGTTGACCAACATCGTGCTCGCGCTCGCCACCGTCGGCTTCGGCACGCTCGTCGGCCTCCCGGGCCTCGGCGCTGCGGAAGTACAGCCCGCGGCGCTGCTCATCCTGTCGTTCGGCGCCGTGCTCGGCGCGGCCTTTCCCGACGGCGCGTGGCGCAGGGCGGTGATGCTCGGGCTCTCGATGCCCCTGGCGCACGTCATCGCGCAGGTCACCGGCACGGTGCTGCCCTACCCGATCCCGCGACTCGCCGACACCTTCCTCGCGCTCGTGCCGGCGTTCGTCGGCACCTTCCTCGGGGTCGGCGCCCGGCGGCTGCTGGCGCCCGCGCACAAGGAGCATCCGCGCGGGTAGGCGTTAGGCGGGGCGGTCGCGGCTTGTCGAGGGCGGGCGCGGGGTGAACATTCCCCTCGCCCGCCCTTCGTCCATCCGATGAGCCACGACGCCTCGTCCTCCCCCGTCCGAGCGGCTCCCTCGCTCCGCGTCCCGCCGCTCGTCGGCCGCGACGCCGACCTCGCGGCGCTCGCGGCGGCGCTAGACGCGGCGGCCGGCGGGCAGGGCGGGACGGTCCTCCTGGCCGGCGAGGGCGGGGTGGGGAAGACGCGGCTCGCCACGGCGGCGGCCGAGCTCGCCGGCGGGCGCGGCTGGACCGTGGCCACCGGTCGCGCGTACCCGGTGGAGAGCGGCGTCCCGTACGCGCTCTTCGCCGACGCCTTCGTGCCGCGGCTGCGCGCGCTCGACGCGGCGGCGCTCCAGGTGCTGACGCGCGGCGGCGCGGCCGAGCTGGCGGCGCTCTTTCCGGCGCTCGCGCCGGCCGGAGAGCCGGCGCGGCCAGCAGCAGCCCCGCGCGGGGACCCGGCCGAGGCGAAGGCGCGGCTCTTCTGGAGCTTCGCGCAGCTGCTCTCGCGGCTGTCCGCGCGCGCGCCGCTCCTCGCCGTGCTCGAGAACCTGCAGTGGGCCGACGAGTCCTCGCTCGAGCTGCTGCACTTCGTCGCCCGGCAGCTCGGCGGCGACCGCGTGCTGCTGCTCTGCACCTACAACGACGCGGATCGCGAGCGGAACCCGGCGCTGCGCGGCGCGGAGAAGTCGCTCGTGGCGCTCGGCGCCGCGCGCGTGCAGCGCGTCGACCCGCTCGGGGAGGCGGACACGGCGCGGCTCGTCGCGCGGTCGCTCGGCGCGTCGGGCGACGAGTGGCGCGCGCTCGCGGCCTCGGTGCACGCGTGGACGCGCGGCAACCCGTTCTTCATCGAGGAGACGCTCAAGGCGCTCGCCGAGTCGGGGCGGCTGCAGGCGCACGCCGGCGCGGGGCTCTGGCGCGAGGAGGGGGGGCCGCGGCTGCCCCGGTCGGTGCGCGACGCCGTCGCCGAGCGACTGAGCCGGCTGAGCGATCCGGCGCGGGGCGTGGCGACGTGGGCGGCGGTCGTCGGTACGCGCACGACGCACGACGCCATGCGCGCGATCACCGCGCTGGACGACGGCGCGCTGCTGTCGGCGGTGGACGAGCTGCGCGGCGCGCGCATCCTCGAGGAGACGGCGGACGCGGAGGGCGTGATCCGCTACGACTTCGCGCACCCGATCCTGCGCGACACCCTCTACGCGGAGCTCGGGCTCGCGCGGTCGCGGGCGCTCCACGCGTCGGTCGCCGAGTCGCTGGAGCGGCTGTACGGCGACCGTTCGCTCGAGCATGCCGGCGAGCTCGCCGCGCACGTCGTTCGCGCCGACACGAGGGCGCTGGCGACGAAGGCGGTGCGCTATCTCGCCGCCGCCGGCCGCGAGGCGCTTCGTGCCTCGGCGAACCGCGAGGCCGCGTCGTACCTGACGCTCGCCCTCGAGCTGCGCGACCGGGAGGGCGTCGCGGTGGGCCCGGAGCCCGACGTGCCGGAGGCGGGCGAGCTGGCGGAGGCGCTGGCGCGCGCGCGCCAGCGCCTCGGCGAGTACGACGCCGCGATGCCGCTCTGGCGGCGGGCGCGCGACGAGGCGGAGCGGGCGGGCGACCTGCCGCGCGTCGCGGCGATGGAACGGCGCATGGGACTCGCCAGCTACTGGAGCGGGCGCTACGAGGACGCCCTCGGCCACTACGCGGCGGGACTCGCGGTGGCGGGGCGCGCCGGCGACGCGCCGCTCGCGGCGCGACTCGACGTGGCGCGCGGGATGTGCCTCCAGGAGCTCGGCCGCGGGTCGGAGGCGATCGCCGCGGTGGAGGAGGCGCTGGCGATCGCCGAGCGCGAGCGCGATCCGGCGCTGCTCGGGCGCGTGCACCGGGCGCTGCTCCTGCTGCGCGTCTGGACCGGTCCGCCCGACGAGGCGCGGCGCCACGGGGAGCGGGCGCTCGCGCTCGCCGCCGAGTCGTCGCAGCCGGCGCTGGCGTGGTCGGCGCACTGGGCGATGGCGCTGCTCGGCGGGCTCACCGGCGACAGCGCGTCGGCGGCGCGCCACCTGGCCGCGAGCGAGGAGCTCGCCACGGCGCTGCGCTCGCCCGTGCTCGGGCTGTGGAGCGCGGAGGTGGCGATCGAGTACGCGTCGGGGGTCGGCGACTGGGAGCGCGCCCTCGCGCTCGCGGAACGCTCCATCCCGCTCGCGCGCTCGCTCGCGCCGCGCACGCTGCTGCCGCGCCTGCTCGTGTGGGCCGGCCTGCTGCACCTCGGCCGCGGCGACCTGGCCGTCGCGTGGCGGCATTTCGACGAGTCGTGGCTGCTGGCAGTGGACGACGGCCGCCGCGCCGCCTCGCCGCTCGACGTCCACACGCTGATCCCGGCGCACGTCGGCCTCGCGTCGTATCACCTCGCGGCGGGTGAGCGCGACCGCGCGATCGAGGTCGGTGAGGCCGGGCTCGCGGTGGCGGAGCGGAGCGGCTACGTGGCGTGGGCGGTCCATCGACTGCTGCCGGTGCTCGCCGAGTCCGCGCTGTGGATGGCGGACCTCGGTCGCGCCCGGCGCTACGGGGCGCGGCTGCGCGAGGCGGCGCAGCAGCTCGACCACCGGCTGGGCCTCGCCTGGGCCGACGCGTGCGACGCGCTCGTGGCGATGCTGTCGGGGGACGTGGAGCGCGCGGTGGGGATGCTGCGCGGCGCGGCGGACGCGCTCGACGCCGTGCCGTTCGTGCTCGACGGGGCGCGCCTGCGCCGCTTCCTCGCGCGAGCGCTGGCCGAGTCGGGCGACCGCGAGGGCGCCACGCGCGAGCTGCGGCGCGTCCACGACGTGTTCGCCCGGCTCGGGGCCGCCCGCGAGCTGACGCTGACGCGCGAGCAGCTCCGGTTGCTGGGCGCGCGTCCGCCCGCCCGCGGCGGCCCCGCCGCCGGCGCCGACGGACTCACCGCACGCGAGCTGGAGATCTGCCGCCTCGTGGCCGAGCGCAAATCGAATCGCGAGATCGGCGAGGCGCTCGACATCTCCCCTCGCACGGTGAGCACCCACCTGTCGAACATCTTCGCCAAGGTGGGGTTGGGGTCGCGGGGGGAGCTGACGGACTGGGTGCGGACGCGCGGGTAGAGCGCGGGGAGGGGCCGGCCTGCGTGTCGTCCCGAGCCCGTCAGTCGCGCGCGGGGAGTCGGCGGACGCCGGGGTGGCCCGGCTGCTCGCCCGCGGCCGCCGAACTTACTTGATCATCCCGATCGCCGCCGTCCAGTCCGCGATCTCGCGCTCGGTCATGGTGCCGAGCGGAGGGAGGCGGCCGTCGGCGTAGCCCCAGTCGGCGATGTCGACCAGGTATTGCTGGCGCGAGACGAGGGTGCCCTGGCAGACCTTGCCGCGCGGGTCGTCCGTCTCGAGATCGGCGGCGAGACGGGCGAGGAGCTCGTCCATGACGCGGCGCGGCACGCGGGTGCGCTCGCCCGGATAGACGAAGCCGAAGAGCACGAGGTTGAAGAGCAGGACGCGCCACCGGTCGCCGAAGCGCGCCATGACGCGGTCCCAGTCGAGGGTGGCCGCGCCGGAGCGGATCAGGTGGACGACGTCGGCGCCGTCGTAGCGCTCGCGCTCCATGACGAACGACTTCGACCAGAGCATCTCCTCCGCCGGGCAGATCCTCACCGGGAGGCCGAGGACCTCGGCGGAGGGGGCGTGGTCGAACCAGACGTCATCGACCGGCGCGACGCCGTTGCCCGAGCTGAAGATCACGTCGCAGAAGTCCTCCCCCAGGAACGCCTTGCCGAGCCAGTGCGGGAAGGTGAGCTCCGTAACGAAGCCGGCGCCGAACAGGACGTCGAGCGCGCGGTGCCGGTCCTCGTAGCGGACGAAGACGTCGAAGTCCTTCGTGGAGCGCTCGATCCCGGTGTAGCGCGTGAAGGCGTACGCGCCGCCGACGAGGAACTCGACGCCGCCGGCGCGCAGGACCTCCATGACCCGGCGGTAGACCGCCTGGGCGTCGGGGGGCGCGAGCCGATCCGCGGGCGGTGGGCGCGGTGAGCGACGCCGTTCCGCGCCGAACGACACGACCTGGGCGGGGACGTTCTCCGGCGAACCATCCATGGCGATGTGGGCGGAACGGTTGTTGAAGAGAGCGGTACGGTCGGGCTCTCAGAGCAAGAGTGAGGCTAGTGCCGGCTGTTGGCGAGACGTCCCGCCGCATCGGCTGCCCGGCCACCCGCTCGCGTACTCCATCGAGACAGAAGATTCATGCCGACTCCCGTTCGAATTGCCGCGATCAGCGACCCGCACGTCACGAAGACCTCGCTCGGCGTCCTGCACTCCCTGCTCGTCCAGATCGGCGAGTCGGCCGACGTCCTGGTGGCGTGCGGCGATCTGACGGACTACGGGCTCGCCGACGAGGCGCGGGTGCTGGCCCGCGAGCTCTCGTTGCTGCGCGTCCCGGTCATCGTCGTGCTCGGCAACCACGACTACGAGGCGGACCAGCAGGACGAGATCCGGAAGATCCTCACCGACGCCGGCATCGTCGTGCTCGACGGCGAGAGCCACGAGGTGCTCGGCATCGGCTTCGCGGGGGTGAAGGGGTTCGCGGGCGGCTTCGGCCGCGGGGTGCTCGGCTCGTGGGGGGAGAAGATGGTCAAGCAGTTCGCGCACGAGGCGATCAGCGAGACGCTGAAGCTCGAGAGCGCGCTCGCGCGCCTGCGCACGCCGCAGCGGATCGCGATCATGCACTACGCGCCGATCCGGCAGACGGTGGAGGGGGAGCCGCTCGAGATCTACCCCTGGCTCGGCTGCAGCCGCCACGAGGAGCCGTTCACCCGCTACCCCGTGACGGCGGTCTTTCACGGCCACGCGCACAACGGCACGCCCGAGGGCGCGACGGCGAGCGGCATCCCGGTCTACAACGTCGCGATGCCGCTCCTCCGCAAGCGCTTCCCGGACCGTGCGCCGTTCCGCGTCATCGAGGTGGACCCGAGTGCCCCGTCGCCGAACGGGTTCGGGAACGTGACGGGGTACACGGGGATGGAGCGGCGGAAGGAGGCCGGCGTGCCGGCGGCGGGAGCGGGGAGCGGGTAGGAGGCCTGGCACTCACGCGTCACATCCCCGGCTTCAGCACCACCTTCACGCAGCCGTCCTGCTTCTTCTGGAAGACGCTGTAGCCGAGCGGCGCGTCGTCGAGGGCGAGGCGGTGGGTGATGATGCGCGAGGGGTCGATCTCGCCGCGCTCGATGCGCTCGAGGAGGGGGCGAAGGTACCTGTGCGCGTGCGTCTGCCCCATCTTGAACGTGAGCCCTTTCGCGAACGCCTGGCCGAAGGGGAACTTGTCGATGGCGCCGACGTAGACGCCCGGCACCGAGACCGTGCCGCCCTTGCCGCAGGCCTGGATCGCGAGGCGCAGGACGTTGGCGCGGTCCATCTGGAGCTTGAGCGCCTGCTTCCCCCTGTCCGCCTTGGAGAGCAGGCTGTCGCCGTGCGCCTCCATGCCGACGGCGTCGATGACGTGGTCGGGGCCGCGCCCGCCGGTCATCTGCTTGAGCATCTCGACGATGTCGTCGGTGTCGCTCTCGTAGTCGACGACGTCCGCGCCGCCCAGGTCGCGCGCCATCGCCAGCCGCTCCGGGAAGCGGTCGATGGCGATCACGCGTCCGGCGCCGAGGAGGTAGGCGCTCTGGATCGCGAACTGGCCGACCGGGCCGCATCCCCAGACGGCGACGGTGTCGCCCGGCTTGATGCCGCACTGCTCCGCCGCCTGCCACCCCGTGGGGAAGATGTCGCTGAGGAAGAGCAGCTTCTCGTCGGGGAGGTCGTTCTCGATCTTGATCGGGCCCACGTCGGCGAAGGGCACGCGCGCGTACTCCGCCTGGCCGCCGGCGTAGCCGCCGTAGAGGTGCGAGTAGCCGTAGAGGGCGGCCCCCGAGTAGCCGGTAACCGCCTCGAGCGCGGCGGCGTTCGGGTTCGAGTTGTCGCACAGCGACCACTGGTCGGTACGGCAGTAGTAGCAGTTGCCGCAGGCGATCGGGAAGGGGACGACGACGCGGTCGCCCTTGCGCAGGTTCTTCACGCCGCGCCCGACCTCGACGACCTCGCCCATGAACTCGTGCCCCATGATGTCCCCGCGCTCCATGCTCGGGATGTAGCCGTCGTAGGGGTGGAGATCGGAGCCGCAGATCGCCGTCGAGGTGACGCGGACGATCGCGTCGCGGGGATTGAGGAGCTTCGGGTCGGGCACCGACTCGACCCGCATGTCGTGTTTGCCGTGCCAGCAGACTGCCTTCATCGGGGCTCCACGGTTGATGTCCTGGCGGGGCGGGCGAGGGGCGCCCGCCCGGTGCGCGCGCTCAGCCGCAGCGGGGCTGTCCCTCGGTGGTCGGGGCCTCGCCGGTCTCCATCACGGCCTTGAAGCGGCGCAGGTCCTCGCGCACCTGCTGCCCCGGCTCCTCGCCGAACAGCCTCGCGACGAGGCGCCCCACCTTGCCGGCGGGCGGCTGATAGTCGAGCACCACCTTCACCTCGGTCCCGCGCCCGCCGGGCGCCTCGGCGAAGTGCACCGATCCCGCGTTCGGCACCTGCGCCTCGTCCACCGACTTCCAGGCGATGAGCTCGTTCGCGATCTCGTTGTGGATCTCCGCGTCCCACTCGACGCTCGTGCCGGCCGGCGCCTTCGCCTTCCAGCGCGAGCGGGTGGAATCGACGACCGTGACCGACTCGAGGTGGCGCATGATGCGCGGCAGGTTCTCGAAGTTCCGCCAGAAGCGATACAGCTCCGCGGCCGGCAGGGCGATCGTCACGCTGCGCTCGACCTTGATCGCCCGGCTCGCGTCGAGCACGGCCGCCTCCCCGTGCTGCTTGCGCAGGGCGATGCCGTCGTCGGCGGTGCTCAGGCCGAGTCCCTCGTAGACGTCGCAGTGCCCACTCGCGCCCCGCCCCACGAGCACCGCGCCGACGGCGGCCAGCGCCGCGCCGGCGAGATCCTTCCGTCTCGTGCCGTAGAGCGCGAGCAGGCCGCCGCCGAGGAGCGACGCCAGGCGCTCGACCGATCCGACGTTCGTCTCCTCCGCGGCGGCGAACTGCGCCTCGCGCGCCTCGCCCGCCGCCGCGCCGTCACCGTTGCCGCGGCCACGCCGGACCGCGGGAGTGTTCTCCGCAAGTGTGACCATTCCCAGTCCCCTCCTCTCACCGAATGGGTGCGTCGGTCCTCCCCGAAGCGGGCGCGCGTTGAGCGCAAGCGGGATGCCGGGGATGGGCGGGAAAGCGGAAAGGCTCGAGAGCGGAGGGGGGGAAGAGATGAGGCGCGGGAATGGCGGAAGAGAGGAAGGCGGAATGAGGCATGAGGCATGAGGCCGGGACCCTCCGGGTGGCTTTGCTGGCCACCGGTAGGGTCCCGGCCTCATGCCTCATGCCTCATTCCGCCCTTCTGCTGTACGCCTGATTCCTCATTCCGCCCTTCCACCGCCCGCCCGTTCCTACGCTCCTCCCAACCGCGCGTACGCGTCGAGCACTCGCCGCTTCGCGTCGTCCGGCGAGGAGCCCACCGCCGAGAGGTGTCCCATCTTGCGTCCGGGGCGCGCGGCGCGCTTGCCGTAGAGATGGAGGCGGACGCCGGGGACCTGGAGCGCGCGCGTGAGGTCGGGGGGCGCGGCGCCGAGCCAGACGTCGCCGAGCAGGTTGATGATCGCGGCCGGCGCGATGACGGCGGGGTCGCCTAACGGGAGGTCGCAGGCGGCGCGCACGCACTGCTCGAACTGGCTCGTGGCACAGCCGCGCTCGGTGGCGTGGAAGGTGTTGTGCGGGCGCGGCGCCAGCTCGTTGACGAGCAGCGCGCCGTCGGTCGTGACGAACATCTCGACGGCGAGCAGCCCTTCCACACCGAGCGACTCGGCGACGGCGCGTCCGAGCGACTCGGCGTCACGCTCGAGCGCCGGGTCGATCGGCGCCGGGACGACGCTCCACGTCAGCACGCCGTGGTCGTGGTGGTTGAGGGCGGCGGGGAAGACGGCGGTCTGGCCGCCGGGCCGCCGCGCGACCATCACCGAGAGCTCGGTGGCGATGTCGATCCGGCGCTCGACCACGAGGTGGTCGGCGCCGAGCGCGCGCCAGGCGTCGGCGCCGTCGTCGGCGGCGGCGAGCCGGAGCTGGCCGCGGCCGTCGTAGCCGCCGGTGCACGTCTTCGCGATCGAGGGACCGAGCGCGGCGACCGCCGACTCGACCTCCCCCGCGGAGCGCGCGGTGCGGTAGGGCGCGACGGGAAAGCCGCGGCTGGCGAGCCAGTCCTTCTGCCGCGCGCGGTCCTGGACGACGTGGAGCACGGCGGCGTTCGGTCGCACGGGAGCGAAGCGCGCCGCCGCCTCGATGCTCGCCACCGCGATCTGCTCGATCTCGATCGTGATCACGTCGCAGCCGCGCGCGAGCTCGGCGGCGGCGTCGGCGTCGTCGAGGCGGGCGGTGATGACGCGCGAGGCGATCGGGCGCGCCGGGCAGTCGGGGTCGGGGTCGAGGACCTGCACGTCGTAGCCCATCGAGCGGGCCGCCATGGCCGCCATCCGCCCGAGCTGGCCGCCGCCGAGGAAGCCAATCGTCGCGCCGGGAAGAACGGGCGCCACTACGCGCTCCCCGCGCCGCCGGGCGTGCCCTGCGGGAGCGCCTGGCCGAGCACCTCGTCGCGGCGCGCGGCGCGCCAGGCGCGGAGCCGCTCGCGCAGCTCCGGGCGGCGGACGGCGACGATCTGTGCGGCGAGCAGCCCCGCGTTCGCGGCGCCCGGCTTCCCCACGGCGAGCGTTCCGACCGGCACGCCGCGCGGCATCTGCACGATCGAGAGGAGGGCGTCGAGGCCGTTGAGCTGCGTGGCGGGGACGGGAACGCCGAGCACGGGCACGAGCGTCAGCGCCGCGACCATGCCCGGGAGGTGCGCCGCGCCGCCGGCGCCGGCGATGATCACCTCCAGCCCGCGCGCCTCGGCGCCCTTCGCGTACTCCACCATCCACTCCGGGGTGCGGTGGGCGGAGACGACGCGCGCCTCGTAGGGGACGCCGAAGGTCGCGAGCATCTCGACCGCCGGCGCGAGGTGCTCGTAGTCGCTCTTGCTGCCCATGATCACGCCGACGATGGGCGCGGTCGAGTCGGTCATCGGGCGGCGCCTCCGCGGCCGGCCGTCGGCGATCGCTTCACGGTTCTCGAGGCTGGGGACGGCGGGGCGTTCCGGCGCGCCGCCGTGCACCAGCGGCGCCCGCGCTCCGCGCGCCGGAAGGGTACACCGAAAACCACGCGCGGGGAACCGCCGCGCGCAGCCGCGCACGCGCACAGCCACTCACCAGTACTGGAACCCCTCGCGCCGGTAGCGCGGCTCGCCGGCGACCGCGCGATGGTCCGCCGACTCCCACCCCGTCGCCGCCCCCACGGCGGCGATCACCGCGTCGAGCGCGTCCCCGCCCGAGTCGCGCGCGATGCGCCGCCGGTGGGGCGCGTCGATGTCGACGAGGGGCGCGAGGCCGGCCAGGATCGCGCGCCGCGTGCGGCGCCGGCGCGCGCTCAGCGGCCCTCCCTCGGGCTGCTTGTAGTTCTGGTGCGGCAGGCCGAGCCGCTTGAGGGTGGAGCTCTGGCAGGTCTCGACGACGACGCGCCGCGCCCGCGGCAGCCGCCGGTAGTGGAACGGCATGATCGCCGTCTCGCGTACGCGGGCCAGCGGCCAGAGGACGTCGCGCATCCCGTGGAAGGTCTGGTAGATGATGCGGTAGTGGTAGGCGTCGAACGGCGTCCGCGCCGCGCGGTCGGTGGCGCGGTAGACGTGGAGCGGCCCGCCGAGCGCTCGCGCCCGCTCGAGGGCCCACAGTCCGAGGTCGTATCCCTCGTGCTCCGCCCAGCCGCGCACGAAGCGCAGCAGCGCGGGCCAGGTCATCCCGTCGTCGAGCACCTCGACGGGGAGGCCGAAGGGCGCGCCGATCGCCCAGAGCGCGCAGCGGGATCGCGCGATGCGCCGCACGAGGTGCGCGAGCGCCGGCGCGCGCTCGGCGGTGCCGCAGAGCCGCTCCAGGCTCTCCAGCTCGAGGAGCCGGAGCCGCCGTCCCGCGCCGCGTCCCACCCACTGCGCCTTCGCCACCCAGGTGGTGCGCCCGGCGAGCCGGGCGCCGCTGAAATCCACGCCATACACCGTGCGGAACCGGGGCGCGCCGACCGCCGCGCCAGTCCCCCGTCGTGCTGCTCCCACTCCGCTCTCTCCGCGTCGCCGTCCGTACTGGGGGCGCCGCGGCGCCCCTCGAGCCGCATCCTGATACACCGCGCGGGCACCGCCGATCGCCTGGTCGGCGATCCGTGGCTGGCCGGAGCGGTCGCGCCCGGCGCGCTCGTCGGCGGCCGGGCGACGTCGCGGCGAGCCGCGGGCCGGCGCCGGCATCGAAAGCACTTTGGGGCGAATGCAGCGTCGCGCGGGGCAAAGCGCGCGATTCGGCGCCCGGCGCGGGGGCGCTCGCGTCGGCCGCGAGAAGCGCGTTGCGCGCCTCCGGGGCGCGGACAATGTTAGGACGCCCGCGCCGACGCCGCGCGCGCAGGTGATGCCCGAGCGGGAGCCTCCTGCTCCCCGATCCGCTCCGCCGCCCATGTCCAGCTTCGCTGAAGCGCCAGCACCAGCACCACCGACGCCGCCGGCCCAGCCCGCCGACGCCGCCGCGCGCGACGTCCTCAACGAGCAGCGTGATCGCGCCGAGCGGCTGCTCAACGTGCTGCGCGCCGCCGTGCTGCTCCTGCTCGCCACGGCGGCGCTCGCCTACGCGCCACAGCTCACGCCCGCGCTCGTCGTCGTGAACGTGGCGGTGCTCGCGCCGATGATCGCCTGGACCGTGGCGCAGTACCTCCTGTTCTACCGTTCCGAGCGACTCCCGGGGTGGCTGTCGATCGTCAACCCGCTCGTGGACATCACGGCGGTGACCGCGATCATGGCCGGCTACGGGCTCGCCGAGTCGGCGGCGCTCGCGCTCAAGAGCCCGGTCTTCCTCGCGTACTTCGTCATCCTCGCCGGCCGGCCGATCGCGTCGTCCGCGCGCAAGGCGGCCGCCGTCGCCGCGCTGACCGTGGTCGAGTTCGCCGCGCTCGTCGTCCTCTGCTTTCACGCGGGGCGGTCGGTGGTGGTGGCGAGCCCGCTCGCGGCGAGCGTGGGCCCCGGCGTCGCGCCGCTCGACGAGGGGGCGAAGCTCCTCCTCCTCGCCGTCGCGGGCGCGATCGCCACCTACGCCACGGCGTGGCACGAGCGGCTGGCGACCGCGTACTACGCCGCGGCGCGCGATCGCGAGCGCATGGAGGCGAAGCTCGCCGAGGCGCAGCTCCAGTCGCTGCGGCTGCAGCTGCACCCACACTTCCTCTTCAACACGCTCAACATCATCACGGCGCTCATCTCGTCCGACCCGCCGGCGGCGGAGCGCACGGTGTCGGAGCTGAGCGAGCTGCTGCGGCTCACGCTGCGCAACGCGCGCGAGCAGGAGGTGCCGCTGGAGCGCGAGCTCGAGATGCTGGAGCCGTACGTGGCGATCCAGCAGATCCGCTTCCGCGACCGGCTGAGCGTGTCGATCGACGTCGAGCCGGAGGTCCGCCGCGCGCTCGTGCCGTACCTCGTCCTCCAGCCGCTGGTGGAGAACGCGATCCGGCACGGGGTCGGCCCGCGGGCGAGCGCGGGCCGCGTCGACGTCGTGGCGCGGCAGGTGGACGGCACGCTGCACCTCGTCGTGGCCGACGACGGCGTGGGGGTCGCGGGCGGCCGCGGCGCGCCCTCGCGCGAGGGGGTCGGGCTCCGCAACACCCGCGACCGACTGCACCACCTGTACGGCTCGCGCCACCGCTTCACCGCCGAGGGCGGCGTCGCCGGTGGCTTCACCGTCCACATCGAGCTGCCGCTTCGCTTCGCGCCGCGGTCGGGCGCCGGCGCCGACCGGCTCGCCGCCGACCGCGGCGCGGAGCACGTCATGGAGGTCGCGTCGTGAGCAATTCGCTGCTGCGTACGATCGTCGTGGACGACGAGCCCCTCGCCCGCGTCCACCTCCGCTCCCTGCTCGCCACGGACCGCGACGTGGAGGTCGTCGGCGAATGCGGCAACGGCCGCGATGCCGTGGATGCGGTGCGCGAGCTCGCGCCGGACCTGCTCCTGCTCGACATCCAGATGCCCGAGCTCGACGGCTTCGGCGTCGTGCAGGCACTCGGCGCCGACGTGCCGCCGGCCGTCGTCTTCGTCACCGCGTACGACGAGCACGCCGTGCGCGCCTTCCAGGTGTGCGCGCTCGACTACCTGCTCAAGCCCGTCGACCGCTCGCGCTTCCACCAGACGCTCGAGCGCGCCAAGGACCGCCTGCAGTCGGACGACGTGAGCGCCCTCCGGCGGCGGATGGAGCAGCTTCTCACGCAGCTCGAGGCGCCGACCGCGGCGCGCCGTCTCGCGCTGCGCGTGGACGGTCGCACGCTGTTCATCGACGCCGCGGACGTGGACTGGCTCGAGGCGGTGGACAACTACGTCCGCGTGCACGTCGGGCGGCAGACGTACGTCGTGCGCGCCACGCTCTCGCGGATGGAGTCGCGCCTCCCGGCCGCGCAGTTCCTCCGCGTCCACCGCTCGTCGATCGTGAACGTCGACCGGGTGCGCGAGGTGCAGCCCTGGTTCCAGGGCGACTACGTGCTCATCCTCCACGACGGCACGCGCGTCACCTCGGGGCGCAGCTACCGGCAGGCCCTGCAGCGGCTGCTGAAGCAGGCGCTGTAGCGACGCGGCCGACTCCTCCAGCGGCGGTGCGGCTCCACGGGTACGGTGGTTGCGCGGCAGGAGGACGCGGGCCGCGCCGCGCACTCCGGCACGGCGCGGCCCGCGTGGGCCGAGCTACAGAGGGCAGCGATGAGCGAGCGCGACGAGAAGGGCCGGGCCGACGACGAAGCGACGGAGAAGAAGCCCTCGCGAGGCTACCGCATCCCGGGGCGCGACCTGGCCGGCGCCTCCTACGGAGCCGACGAGGAGGAGCAGACCGCCGACCGGCGGCTCGAGAGCGAGCACTTCCGGCTGGACGACGGCCGCCTCGTCGGCGACGCCGACCAGGATCATCCGCGCGACGAGTCGTGAGCGTGGGTGGACGAGGCGAAACGGGCCGGGGGCGCGAGCGGTCGGCCTAAGTGGTCGACCGCTCGCGCCACCGGCCCGCCCTGCCCTCCGTCCGGGCCGTCGCTCAGAAGTCGTCGTAGTAGGATCGGCGGCCCAGCTCCCACTCGATCGACGCCTCGACGGCGGTGAGTGCCGCCACGCCCAGCGCCGCGGCGCCGAACGCGAGCACGCCGTTGTTGCGGGCGGCGCGCGCCGCGAGGAGCCCCGCGACCACGCCGAGTGGGACGCCGACCGGGAGCACGCGCGAGTACCAGACGAAGGGGTCGCGGCCGCGCGAGATCCGCGCCTCGCGCCGGGCGTTGGCGAGAAGCTCGGTGCGGGTGCGGGGGCGGTGCAGGGAAGTGTGCATGCGCCGTCGTGGCGGAATCGGAGCCGTGTCGCGCGTGTCGACTGGAGGTCGACGAAGCAAGAGCGCAGCCAGGACCCTGCCCTCGCTGCGCTCCGCAATCGACTCCGAATTGTTCACTGCCATTGTTCACTGCCGAGGTGGGGATCGAACCCACGACCCGCCGATTAACAGTCGGCTGCTCTGCCTCTGAGCTACTCGGCAATCGTCTCGCCCACCCCGCCGCGGCCCGTGAAGCGACCGAGCGGGAGCCGAGCGGCGTCTCACGGCCGCTCGGAATGGACGCCGAAAGTTAGAAAGTCGGGGGACCCTCGTCAAGCGCACGCGACGCATGCCGGAGCATCGGCGTCGCGCGTCGCCTCACCGCGCCTCGGCTCGCGCGGCCGCGGCGCCGCGGGCACCGCGGAGGCGCGGGGCGCCGCGGCGCGCGGCGGCGCTCCCGTCGTCGTCTCGCCCCTGCTCCCAGTCGGGGAGCACGGTGCGCAGCCAGCGGCCGGTATGCGACGCCTCGACGGCGGCGACCTCCTCGGGGCGTCCCATCGCGACCAGCTCGCCGCCGCCGCTCCCCGCCTCCGGGCCGAGGTCCACTACCCAGTCGGCGAGCTTGATGACGTCGAGATTGTGCTCGATGAGGACGAGCGTGTGCCCCGCGTCCACGAGGCGGTCGAGGACGTGGGCGAGCTTGCGGATGTCCTCGAGGTGCAGCCCCGTCGTCGGCTCGTCCATCACGTACAGCTTGCGCCCGCCGGTGCGCGACGAGAGCGCGAGCTCGCGCGCCACCTTGATGCGCTGCGCCTCGCCGCCGGAGAGCGTCGTCGCCGGCTGGCCCAGGCGGAGGTAGCCGAGCCCCACCTGCTGGAGGTGGAAGAGGGCGGTGCCCAGCTTCTCGTCGTGCGGGAAGAAGCGGATCGCCTGGTCCACCGTCATCTCGAGCACGTCGTGGATCGAGCGTCCGCGGACGGCGACGTCGAGCACCTCGGGCTTGAAGCGCTTGCCGCCGCAGGCGTCGCACGGCACGAAGACGTCGGCCATGAAAACCATCTCGACTTCGAGATAGCCGGCGCCCTCGCACGCCTCGCATCGCCCGCCGGCGACGTTGAAGCTGAACGTCCCCGCCGTGTAGCCGCGCTCCTTGGAGAGCGGCTGCTGGGCGAAAATGCGGCGGATCTCGTCGTAGGCCTTCACGTACGTGACCGGATTGGAGCGCGGCGAGCGGCCGATGGGCTGCTGGTCGATCAGCACCACGTCGTCGAGCGCCTCGACGCCGGTGAGCGCGTCGAAGGCGCCCACCTTCTCGCCCAAGTGCTTCTTGGCCGAGTGCTCGCCGTGCAGGCGCGTCTCGAGGGCGCGGTACAGGACGTCGTGCAGCAGGGTGCTCTTGCCCGAGCCGGAGACGCCGGTGACGGCCGTCATCGCGCCGATCGGGATGCGGACGTCCACGCCCTTGAGGTTGTGCTCGCGCGCCCCTTCGAGCGTGATCCAGCGCGGGCCCAGGCGGCGCCGCCGCTCGGGCACGGGGATCGCGCGCTCTCCCGTGAGGTACTGCCCCGTGAGCGGGCTCTCGGCGACGCGCGACATCGGGCCGGCGAACACGACCTGCCCGCCCTTCTCCCCCGACTGCGGGCCGATCTCGACCATGTAGTCGGCCATCCGGATCGCGTCGAGATCGTGCTCGACGACGAGCACCGTGTTCCCGGCGTCGCGGAGCCGCGCGAGCAGCCGCAGCAGGCGGTCCATGTCGCGCGAGTGGAGCCCGATGGACGGCTCGTCGAGCACGTAGAGCGTGTCGACCAGCTGCGAGCCGAGCGAGTTGGCGAGCCCGATGCGCTGCGCCTCGCCCCCGGAGAGCGTCCGCGTCGCGCGGTTCATCGACAGGTAGGTGAGGCCGACGTCGCAGAGGAAGCGCACGCGGTCGCGCGCCTCCTTGAGGATGTGCTCCGCCACCTGCCGCTCGAAGGGCGTCAGCTCGACGGCGTCGAGCCACTCGCTCAGGCGGTCCACCGGAAGCTCGGCGATCTCGGCGATCGTGCGGCCGGCGACGCGCACGTTGAGCGCGTCGGCCTGGAGCTTCGTGCCGGCGCACGTCGGGCAGGTCTGGGCCGACTGGTACTGACGGAGGAAGACGCGGATGTACTGCTTGTAGCGCTTCTCCTCGAGGTCGCGCAGGAAGGGGAAGATCCCCTTGTAGCCGCCGCGCGCCTTGGCGTGGAGGAGCTTCTCGCGCTGCGCGTCCGTCAGCTCGCGCCACGGCCGGTCGAACGGGATCCGCTCGCGCCTCGCGAACTCGGCGAGGAGCCGGCGCTGCCGGTCGTAGCGCGGCTTGGTCCACGGGTCGATCGCCCCGTCGGCGAGCGCGCGGTCGGGGTAGGGGACGATCAGTGCCTCGTCGTACTCCAGCACCGCGCCGAAGCCGTTGCACGTCGGGCAGGCGCCGCGCGGGTTGTTGAACGAGAAGAGCTGCGGCGTCGGCGTGGGCGCGCGGGTGCCGTCGTTCGGGCACTCGAAGCGCTCGGTGAAGCGGAGTCGGCTCGCCAGGGGCGGCTCCGACCCGGGCGCGGCGAGGGATCTCGAGGGATCCGACACCGGTGACGCGAAGAGGACGACGCAGTCGCCGTCCCCCTCTCTGAATGCCGTCGCGACCGCCTCGCCGAGCCGCCCGCGCGCGTCGGGCCCGACGGCGAGCCGGTCGACGACGACGAGGAGCTCCCTGGCGAAGGTGACGTCGAGGTGCTCCGTCATGAGGTCGTCGAGGTGCTTCACGACGCCGTCGACGCTGACGCGCACGAAGCCCTGGGCGCGCAGGTTCTCGACCACCACCTCGTGCGACACCTCGGCCGACAGCCGCAGCGGGAAGGTGACGTAGAAGCGCGTCCCGTCGGGGAGCCCGAGCACGGCGTCCGTCACCGACTGCACCGTGTCGGGGCGCAGCTCGCGCCCGCAGACCGGGCAGTAGGTGCGGCCCACGCGCGCCCAGAGCAGGCGCAGGTAGTCGTAGATCTCGGTCGCCGTGCCGACCGTCGAGCGCGACGTCTTGGTCGGGTTCTTCTGCTCGATCGCGACCGCGGGGGAGAGCCCTTCGATGGAGTCGACGTCGGGCTTCTCCATGCGCTCCAGGAACTGCCGGGCGTAGGCGGAGAGCGACTCCACGTAGCGCCGCTGCCCCTCGGCGTAGATCGTGTCGAAGGCGAGCGACGACTTCCCCGAGCCCGACGGCCCGGTGATGACCGTGAACGTCCTCCGCGGAATCTCGAGGTCGAACCCCTTCAGGTTGTGCTGCCGCGCTCCGCGGACGACGATGGCGTCTTTCACCCGTGAAACTTAACCGAAGGGGAGCCGAAATGGAGGGAGCCGGGCCCGTGGCGTCCACCGCCCGCGCGCCCGCGGCTCTCCGGGGGTCGCGGGCCCACCCGGCTCACAGCCTCCTGACCAGCCGCCCCAGCAGCAGCAGCACGATCGCGCCGAGCGTCGCGAGCCCGATCGAGCGCAGGTCGAAGCTGCCGCGCGTCACGCTCCCCCAGCCGAGCCAGGCGCCGATCAGTCCACCCAGAAAGGCGCCGACGATGCCGAGGACGATGGTGACGATGCACCCGGACGGATCGCGCCCGGGGACGAGGAACTTGGCGAGCGTCCCGGCCACGAGGCCGAGAATGATCCAGTAGAGCCAGAGCGGCACGGGACTCCCCAAAGAGCGGGCGCGCGAAGGGCCGTCGTCGGTCCCCTCGCGCGCCCATGACGTGGTGCGATCGGCTACTCGGAGTCGGCCCGCCTGCGTGATACGGCTGGCCGCGGGGCCCCGGACCGCGTCAGACGCGGCGGCCGGTGGTCAGGCGATAGATCCAGAGCAGGAGGAGCGAGCCGACGATCGCCAGGAGGATGCTCCAGACGGAGAAGCCGTTGAGGCCCGAGCCAGTGATCAGATTGCCGAGGAAGCCGCCGATGAACGCCCCGACGATGCCGATCAGCGCCGTCACGATGAACCCGCCGGGGTCACGGCCCGGCATGATGGCCTTGGCGATCGCACCAGCGATGAGGCCGAGCACGATCCAAGCGAGAATGCCCATATGATCCTCCGAAGGGGGTGGACTGTTCGCGCCGCCTAGTCAAGCAACCTGCGTACCAAAGCTGGGGGGCCGGGAAGGGGGGTGGTGAGCCGAGCCCGCCCCGGCGGCGGCCGCCGGCGGCGCCCACCGAGGTGCCCGAGGAGGCGATGGCACGCGAAAACCGGCAGCGTCCGCTCCCCGGCCAGACTCCCCACGCCCGGCTCCGGTGGCTAGCATTCGACGAACATGACCGCCCCCGCCTCGTTCCACGAAGAGGACGCGCTCGGCAAGGCGTACGACGGGCGCCTGATGCGGCGCCTGCTCGCGTACGTGCGTCCGTACCGGCCGCTCGTCGCCGCGTCGCTCCTGCTGCTGTTCGCCGAGGGCGCGCTGCAGCTCGTGGGTCCGCTGCTGACGCGCCGCGTGATCGACGTCGCCATCCCGGCGGGCGACCTGGGCACGGTGCGGACGGCGGCGATCCTGTACGCGCTGTCGCTCGTGGCGCAGTTCGTCTGCTCCTACGGCGAGACGCTGCTCACCAGCCTCCTCGGCCAGCGGGTGATGCGCGACCTGCGGCACGAGCTGTTCGCGCACCTGCAGCGGCTGTCGATCGCGTTCTTCGACCGCAATCCCGTCGGGCGCCTGATCACGCGCGTGACGTCGGACGTCGAGGCGCTGAACGAGCTGTTCACAGCCGGCGTCGTGGCGGGGCTCGGTGACCTGTTCACGCTCGCCGCGATCAGCGTGATGATGGTCGTGGCCGACGTGCGGCTCGCCATCGCGTCGTTCCTGGTGATTCCGTTCGTGTACCTGACGTCGCGCGTCTTCCAGTCGCGGGTGCGCGAGGCGTACCGCGAGATCCGCACGCGGCTGGCGCGGATCAACGCGTTCCTCCAGGAGCGGATCACCGGGATGCGCGTGGTGCAGCTCTTCGGGCGCGAGCGCGACGAGGCGCGGCGCTTCGAGGCGCTCAACCGGTCGCACCTCGACGCGCACCTGAGGTCGATCACGGTCTACGCGCTCTACTTCCCGGCGATCGAGGTGCTGACCTCGGTGGCGCTGGCGACGGTGATCGTCGCGGCGTCGGCGCGCGTGCACGCCGGCACGCTGACGGTCGGCACCGTCGCGGCGTTCCTGATGCTCGTCCGCCGCTTCTTCCAGCCGCTGCAGGACCTGTCGGACAAGTACAACACGCTGCAGCAGGCGATGGCGTCGTCGGAGCGGATCTTCCGGCTGCTGGACACCGAGGTGTCGGTGCGGGACGCGGGGGGGGCCCCCCACCGGGAAGGTAGCGCGATCGCCGCGTCCGCCCGTACCGATGGCACGCGCCCCGTGGTCCGCGCGCCGCATCCGCGCGCCGGCGTGACCGTCGAGTTCGAAAACATCTGGTTCGCGTACGACGCGCCGCACGCCGCCGACGGGGCGGCGGGCGCCGAGCCCGCGTGGGTGCTGCGCGGCGTCAGCTTCCGCGTGCGCCCGGGGGAGACGGTCGCCCTCGTCGGCCACACCGGGGCGGGGAAGACGACGGTCGTCAACCTGCTGATGCGCTTCTACGACCCGCAGCGTGGCCGGATCACGGTCGACGGGGTGGACATCCGCGAGCTGCCCCTCGATGAGCTGCGGTCGCTCATCGGCTACGTGCAGCAGGACATCTTCCTCTTCGCCGGCGACGTGGCCACGAACATCCGGCTCTCCAACGCGCTGAGCGACGCGGAGGTGCGGGCCGCGGCGGAGCGCGTCGGGGCGGACCGGGTGATCCGGCGGCTACCGGAAGGCTACGCGCACGTCCTCGGCGAGCGCGGGGCGTCGATCAGCGTCGGCGAGCGGCAGCTTCTCTCGTTCGCGCGCGCGATCGCCGCCGACCCGGCGCTGCTGCTGCTCGACGAGGCGACGAGCGCGGTGGACAGCGAGGTGGAGGCGCGGATCCAGCAGGCGCTCGCCGAGCTCATGCGGGGACGGACGACGATCGCGGTCGCGCATCGGCTGAGCACGATCGTCGGCGCCGACGAGATCCTCGTGATGCGCCACGGCCAGGTGGTCGAGCGCGGCACCCACCGCGAGCTGTTGCGCCGCGGCGGACTGTACGAGCGCCTCTACCGGCTGCAGGTCGGCGAGGCCGCGCGCGCCTCCACTGGGGGCGACGACGCGCCGCGCGAGCCGCTTGCCAGCCTCGGCGAGCGGGGGTAGTTTCGTGCACAAAGCCCGGCGCGGCATCCGGTTAACAACCCCGGCACCGAGCGCTCGCGCCGGAGGCGGAAGCTCTCGTCTGCGACCGCGGCCGCCGGTCGCTCGCGGGCCCTCCGCGCGGCGCGCACCCCGGCGCTCCTTCATGCCCTACATCGAGCTGGACGACAAACAGTTTCCGTTACGGGTGGGGGAGGCCTGCCGGATCGGCGGCTCCGCGGCGGAGATCCCGCTGCCCGGCGCGGAAGCGTCGTCCACGGAGGCGGTCCTCGACTGCCTGGACGGGGAACAGGTCTTCATCCGCCGCGCCTCCGACGCCGGGGAGGTCCGCGTGAACGGCATCCGACTCGGCGCCGAGCCGACCCCGCTCATGCACGGCGACAAGATCGCCGTCGGCCGGAGCGAGCTGCTGTTCGGCGACGACCGGAGCGCCGGAAACACGCAGTTCGTCCCCGCCTACACCGGCGGCGCCCACCGGGTTGGCGGCGACGGCGCCGGCGAGCTCCGCCTCCCGGTGCGGCCGACCGCGGCGACCGGCGGACGCCTGGTGTCCCTCGTGGACGGACGCGAATACGTCGTGCCGGATGGCGGTCTCACGATCGGGCGCGACGCGGGGAGTGACGTCGTGGTGGCGTCCACCGAAGTGTCGCGCCGCCACGCCTCGCTGGCGCCGGCGGAGGGTGGCTACGTCCTCCGCGATGCCAGCACGAACGGCCTGTTCGTGAACGCGGAGCGGGTGGACGGGGCGCGGCTCCTCGGTCGCGGGGACGTGGTGCGCGTCGGCAACGAGGAGTTTCGCTTCTCCGCCGACGCCCCGGCGGCCGAGACTGCCGCGGCGCCGCCGCGCGACACGGAGGTGGGCGGCGGCCCTCCTTCGTCCGAGGCTCCCTCGCTCGCCGACACCGTCGCGCGCCCGGCCTTCGCCGATGCGCGGCCGGTGTTGGCGACGCTCGAGATCATCAATCAGGGCGTGCTCCGCGGACGCCGCTTCGAGCTGCGCACGCAGCTCGCGCACGTGGGCCGGGGGGCGCACAACGACGTCGCCCTGGCCGACGAGAGTGTCTCCCAGACCCACGCCAAGCTCCAGAAACGCGAAGCGAGCTGGTACGTAGTGGACATGGCCTCAACCAACGGAACCTACGTGGCCGGCACACGAATTCACGGAGAGCACGCGCTCGTCGGGGCGACGGACGTGCGCTTCGGCGGCGTCAAGATGAGATTTCTCCCCGCCGGCGCCGCCGAGGACGCGGCGTCGACACGGGCGATCGCCGGCCGGGCGCCGGCGCCGGTCGCCGCCGCTAACCGTGCGGCGGCGCGCCCCGAGGAATCGGCGCGCGCGTCCACCGCCGGGCCCGCCACGGGGCGTGGGGTCTCTCCCTGGCTCCTCGTGCTCGGTGCCGCCGCCGTTGGCGCCGCCGTCTTCCTCTTCCGGCAGGGTCGCTAGTGCAGCTCTCCGTCGCCGCCCGCACCGACATCGGGATGATCCGCGCGGGCAACGAGGACAGCTTCTTCGCCGACGCGAACCAGTTCCGCGGGCTGTTCATCGTCGCCGATGGGATGGGGGGCCACGCCGCCGGCGAGGTCGCCAGCGAGATGGCGGTGCAGATCGTGACGCGCGAGCTGCAGGCGGTCCAGCAGATCAACGGCGAGGACCCGGCGCGCAAGGTCCGCGAGGCGCTCAAGGCCGCCAACCGGGCGATCTTCTCGCGCACCATGGAGGAGGTCGATAAGCAGGGGATGGGGACGACGGCGTCGGTCCTCATGCTCGCGGACGACCGATACCTGATCGGCCAGGTCGGCGACTCGCGCGTCTACCTGCTTCGCGACGGCGCGCTGCGCCAGATCACCAAGGATCACTCCTACGTCCAGGAGCAGGTCGACGCCGGCTATCTCACGCCCGAACAGGCCCGCTATCACCCCTACAGCAACGTCATCACACGGTGCGTCGGGGCGAGCGAGTCGGTCGAGCCCGACATCTACTCCGGCGCGGTCAAGGCGGGCGATCTCTTCCTGGTGGCGAGCGACGGGCTCACGGGAATGGTGGACGACCGGCGCCTCCAGCACATCCTCCTCTCCCGAGCCAGCCCGGGGCGCCTGGTGGACGCGCTGATCGCCGAGGCGAACGGCCGTGGCGGGCTCGACAACATCACCGCGATCATCGTCCAGGTCTCCGCCCTCGACGAGCGCCGCTCCGAGACGCCGTCGAACGGCGCCCCGACGATGGAGGTCCCGACGTACACCCCCTCGCCGCGCGGCAATGGCTGAGCATCCCCCCACCGGCGGCGGCGACGTCGAAGAGACGGTGGGCGACGTCGCCGAGCTCTACCTCGGCAACATCCTCTACGCGATCGAGCTCGCGGCGCTCTCCCTCGAGGAGCAGGGCAAGCGCCCCGACGCCGCGTTCTACCGGGGGATCGCGAGGAAGCTGGCGGAGGCGAGGGGGAGGGATAAGGATAGAGGGGCAGAATGAGGGATAAGGCTGAAAGGCGGAATGAGGGATGAGGAATGAGGCAGGGACCCTCCCGGTGGCTCGCACAGCCACGCGTAGGGTCCCGGCCTCATTCCTCATCCCTCATTCCGCCTTTCGCCTTTCATTCCGCCTTTCGCCGCCTTTCGCCTTTCTTTCCGTCCTCCCGCCTCAGCCGATCAACGCCCGCCCCTCCGCGATCGCCGACCGGAGCTCCGCGGGCGGCCGGTGCAGGACTTCCAGGACGGGCGCGCGTGGCACGGTGCGGCGGTGGGCGACGAAGACGCGGAGCCAGCGGGCCGAGCGGTAGAGCTCTTCGGAAAGCCTCGGGAGGTTGATCGTGCCCTCCCAGCCCGCGGCGGTGAGGCGGTGGACCTCGCCGCCCCGCCGGCGAACGGGGATGTCGAGGCCGAGCATCTGCGTCTTGGCCGGGAAGTCGAGGAGCAGCTCGCCGGGGGCCATCCCCAGCTCCTCCGCCAGGCGGTCCTCGACCGCCACGGCGAGCGCGCGGTCGGACGCGATCCACTGGGCGAATCCATCGCCGAGCTCCGCCGCCGGGCACTCGAGGGCGCGCTTGTAGAGCCGGCGCTCGCGCAGGGCGGCGAGGAGGGGTGCCCCCGCCGAGGAGAGCTGGTGGAGCAGCCCCTCGTCGGTGAAGGTGGCGAGGTGCCGCGGGTCGAGCGACGCCGCGGCGAGGGCGTCGTCCACGAGCCGCTTGTACATCGCCGTCGCGCTCCGCACCGCGTGGTGCCAGTACACGTTGCGGTACATCTGATACTTCGCGAAGAGCAGCGACTCGAGCGCCGAGAGCCCCTTCTCGAGGATCCCGACCGTCGGCCGTCCGCTCTCCGGGTCGTCGACCAGCACGAGACTGTTCGTCAGTCGGTCGACGTCGATCTCCCCATACGGCACGCCGCACATGATCGCGTCGCGCTTGAGGTACTCGATCTTGTCGAGGTCGAGCGAGCCGGAGATGAGCCCCTGGAGCGGGCTCTGGCTCGTGCCGCGGATGAGCGCGAGGACGCGGGCGGGGGCGTCGTCCCCGAACGCGTCGCGCAGGACGTCGGCCACCTCGCCGCTGGTGATGAGCGGGCCGGCGACCTCCTCGTGGTGCACCGCGCCGATCTCCTCCAGCGCGTGCGAGAAGGGGTAGTGTCCGACGTCGTGCAGCAGCGCCGCGGCGCGGACCACCGCGCCCTCCCCCTCGGGGACGCGCGACAGCTCCCCGCGCTCGGCGAGGAGCGCGACGGTGATTCGCGCGAGGTGATAGGCGCCGAGCGCGTGCTCGAAGCGCGTGTGCGTCCCGCCGGGGTACACCAGGTAGGCGAGCCCCAGCTGCCGCACGTAGCGCAGCCGCTGGAAGACGCGCGTGTCGACGAGGCGTAGCGTCGGCTCGTCGAGCCTGATGTTGTTCCAGAGTGGATCGCGGATGATCTCGAAGGACATGCGGGAGGGAGATTACCGCGCGCGCCAGCCGGGCGAAAGGACGAGCGCGCCACGGCGCGGGGCGGCGCCGGAAAGGGGTGGACGACGAGAGAGGAGAGCGGGACGTGATCCCGCTCTCCTCTCTCGTCGTCCGTCAGGCGCGCGTCAGCGGCCACGCCGCGCCGACGCGCCCTCACATCTTGTACGACGGCGCCGTCGCGTCCGCGGAGACGATGAACGAGATGTACATCCCGCTCGGCCCGTGCCCGGGGACGCCGCAGTAGATCCAGTAGTCTCCCGCCTTCGACGCCCGGAAGTTGACCTGGTCCTCGCCGTTCACCGGCGGCAGCCCGTCGTTGACGTGGGAGGTGTAGGCGCGCGGGATGTCGGGCGAGTCGGGCGCGTTCGGGAGCGGCTTCTGCTGCCGGATGACAATCGCCGAGTGCGGGATGGCGTCGACGTTCTTGACGTCCATGGACACCGACCAGCCCACGGGCACCGTGATCACATGGGCGCCGTTCGAGCCGCCGTTGAAGTTGAAGCCGCCCATGGTGTGGTCGAAGGCGGCGATGACGCTGAGGTCGACGGACTTGTTCGCGGCGTCGTAGCTCATGAACCGGTTCACGCGCACGGCGCCGCCGTTGGCGGGCGCTTCGCCGGTCGCGGCTGCGCCGGCAGCCGGGGCCGCTGCAGCCGCACCACCGGCGGCCTCGGAGGCCGCGGGCGCCTTCGCCGGCGGCGTGGCCGGCGCGGCCGGCGCGGCCGCGCCGGACGGCGCCGGAGGCCTGGGTGTCGTCGCCGGCTTCGACGCGGTCGGCTTCGCGGGGGTGGTCGCCCCCTTCTTCTTCGGCGTCGAGTCGTTCCCGGTGTCGGG
>JBJMNL010000047.1:0-3943 GCA_045804285.1 Gemmatimonadaceae bacterium | reverse complement strand
CGGCGCAGGCGAGCACGTACGGTACGAGCACGCACAGGAGGACGTGCTCGCGCTGCCCGAAATCCTCGCGCGTCAGGGGGAGGAGCACGAAGATGAGAGCGAGCAGCCACCACCGCCGCGTCGCGCGCTCGACCGCGAGCGGCCCGCGCAGCAGCCACGCGGCGATCGCGGCCGACGCGAGGACGAGCACGAACACGCAGAGCCGGAAGACGACCGGATCGGGCACGCCCAGGGCGCGCGACGCGGCGACGATCGGGAGATGCAGCCACATGGAGAGCGGCGGATTGATCTCGATCACGTCCACGTAGAGCCGCTTCCCATCGAGCACCCGCCGGGCCGCGTACAGGTACCAGGCGACGTCGGGCGTCATGCGCGCCCGCAGCTCGACGGCGGCGCCGAGCAGGACGACGACGGCCGCGGCGGGCCAGAAGAACCAGTCCCGCGCCGCGAGGCGGCCGATTGCGGAGGTGAACCCTCCGGCGAATGGGCGTGGCGGCTGATCGAGCGCCGGGTCGGCGGCGCGCGCCGACGCGCCGCTCATGCGCCGCGCGACGCGGCGCGCGAAAAGAGAAGCGCGATCCGACTCATGAATCAGGGGAAGCCGCTGAAGGGGAGCCGCTTCACGGGTGCCTCCGCGCGCCTGCTGTACACGGCGCGGACGACCCGCACGCCGGCGCTCGACGAGCGTCCGCGACGCTCGGTTGGCCATCTGATGCGGTCGAACTTACGCGCCGGGCGCTGGACTGCCAGCAGAGCCGCCCCGCGCGTCGCCCGCGTGCGCGCACACCGCTCCGGGCCCGCTCACCCACGCGCCCCGGCCTGGCAGCGGTGCCCCGCCTCCTGCGCGCGTCCACCAGGCATCGCGGATCCAGAGCCCCGCCCGCACCCCCGACCACTCGGCGGTCGCGGCCCGGCGCCACCCGGTCGCCGTGTCCAGGACTCCCGCCAGCGCGAAGTGGGCCGGCGCGATTGCCAGGTCGGCCGCCGCCCAGGGGCCGTACGTCGTCGGCCGCGCCTCCCACGCCCCGCGGTACGCCTCGGCGCCGGCGATCGAGTCGGCGAAGATCGTCCGCCCGTCGATCGACGGCGAGTACCCCGGAAGGCGCCAGATGAGATAGCTGCCGTAGCTGTGCACCGTGTGCAGTCGGCCGGTGGCGCCGGGTCGCGCGTGGCACTCGAGCCAGGCGGCGAGTGGATCCACCCAGGGAGCGGCCGGCACCGGTAGCGTGCGCGTCCGTACAGTCCCCTCGGTCCCATCCGCCGCCGCGATCGGCGCGAGGCGCGTGAGGAGGAGCAGGGAGCAGACCGCCCATACCGACACGATGCGCCACTGCCTGGCCGCCGCGCCGTCGCCGGCGAGCGCGCGGTCCGCCGCCTCGACGCCCTGCCCGACCCACGGGAGCAGCAGCAGCCACCATACGAGGAGCGCGCGCGCGGCCAGCGCGAAGCCGACCAAGCCGACCAGCCAGAGGGCGGCGCCGAGCAGCCTCTCTCGCGGCGGCATCTCGACGGTCGAGAGTGCCCAGGGCAGCGCGGCCAGGGCGAGGACCGGCACGAGCGGCACGACGCCGAGCGCGACGGCCGAGCCGAATCCGGGCGCGTACTCGCTCAGCGGCGACGGGTAGGCGATGAGCGCGTTCGGCGTGAAGTTGAGACGAAAGATCTCGGGCCACGAGAGCGCGTAGGGCGAGGCGAGCCAGCCCCCGCCCACCGCGAGCATCGCCACCGCGAGCGCCGTCCAGCGGACCGGGCCGCCACGCCGCCACCGCGCCGCGAGCAGGGCGAGCGGCGCTCCCGTGAGCGGGAAGAGGAGGTGCGAGTTCGCGGAGAGCGCGGCGACGGCGAACAGAGTGAGCGCGGCGCGCGGCGCGCGCTCCCCCCGCGTGAGGCGGTACGCCGCCGCCCAGGCCAGGGGCACCAGTGAGAAGAGCAGGATCTGGGGCCGGGCGCAGCAGGCGACGAGCGCGGCGACGACGAGATTCAACGTCGCGACGAGCAGCGCCGTGCGCGGCCGCCAGCGCGCGGCATGGCCGAGGGCGATCACCGCGGCCCCAGCCGCCGCGACCAGCACGCCGTGCAACGAGCGCAGCCCGACCGGGCCGGCCCCCTTCAGCGTCAGATAGAAGACGAGCTCCGGCAGCCAGGAGTACGCCTGGAAGGGCCGGCCGGGGCGCGTCCAGGCGAACGGCTCCTCGAACGGCACGCGTCCGTGCCGCACGATCCACTCCCCGGTCGCGAGGTGGATCGGCAGGTCGGGATCGGAGAGCGGGGTGAGGGCGGCGAACGCGGCGGCGAGGACGGCGAGGATCGCGAGCTCGCCGAGCCAACGTGCGCCGAAGGCAGCGTGCCACTGCGTGCTCCACCGGGCGTCCGGCTCAACCGACATCGGAGCTGGTCTGGCCTCGCTCACCGGGTGTGGTGTGATGCGCCGGACGACCGCGGCGCTGGGTGGACGGTCTCTGGACAAACACGTGGCACCGGCGTAGCCTCGACCCGCCGCGCCGCGCTCGCGAGTGCCACGGCACGCAATAGACGACCGAGACGTCGGTGCGTCGCACCGCCGGTGCACGGTCGCGGAGCACCGCTCTCTCGCCTCTCCTCGATGACGACGCCCGTGCTCCCCCGGAAGGCGCACCCCGCCCCGGCGCCGCCGACCGCCGTCCCGCTCCCGGTTCGTGTCGTCACGGCACTGGTCGCGGGAGCGCTCGCATACGGACTCGTCTGGAGCCCCCTGCACGCCAACGCGCACTTCGTTGCCAAGGATTACACCTGGCCGTGGCGTGCCGCGAGGGTGCTTCTTCAGGGGCACGACCCCTACCAGGTCATCCAGTCGACCGGTCCCTTCCCCTTCTCGTCGCCCTTCTTCTACCCGCTTCCGGCGGCTCTCGTGTCGGTGCCGTTCGCGCCCCTTCCCCCGGAACGCGCCGGCGCGCTCTTCTTCGGCGTCAGCACGGCCCTGCTCGCGTTCGGGGTGACGCGCGACGGCCTCTGGCGTCTCCTCGTCTTCACGGCCGCCCCCTTCTTCATGGCGGCCGCCAACACGCAGTGGTCGCCGCTGCTCGCGGCCGGCGCCCTGCTTCCCGGCCTGCAGTGGGTCGCCGCCGCAAAGCCGACCATCGGGCTCGCCGCGTTCTCGTACCGCCCGAGCCGGTGGGGGATCATCGGCGGCGCGATCCTCGTCGCGATCTCGTTCGCGGTGCTGCCGGACTGGGTCGCCGGCTGGCGCGCCGCCATCGCGCAGACGCCGCACCACGCGCCCCCGGCGCTCCGCCTGCGGCTAGGAGGCTTCCTGCTCCTCCTCGCCCTCTGCAGGTGGCGGACGCCCGAAGGGCGGCTGCTCACGACGATTGCCTGCGTACCGCAGGTGCTCTACTTCTACGACCAGTTCCTCCTCTGGCTCGCCCCGCGCACGTGGCGCCAGATGCTCGCCCTGTCGGCGTGTAGCTGGCTCGGCGTGATCGGCTGGTGGATCTTCCGCCCGCCGACGGGAAGCGGGGTCCCGGCGGCGGCGCCGTTCGTGATGGGGTTCGTCTACCTTCCCGCGCTCGTGCTCGTAATGCGGTTCCGCAACGAGGGCACGCTCCCCGAAGCGGTGGCGCGCCTCGCCTCCGCCATCCGACGAGTCGCGCGCCCCCGGCGGACGCCCGCGTCCGCTTGCCGATCGGGGTCCGCTGCGCCAAGTTGGCCCTCCCGGCCCCCACAAGCGAACGGCGCCGTGCCGGCGTGCGACGCCCGTGGCCGCGCCGCCACCTTCTTTACGACCCGACGCTGCTGCGGTCCGACCGCCTGAGACGTCTCGCCGAGCTGCTGGAGCTCCCGAGCCAGCCGGCGTCGGTGCCCCGCTCCCGGCGTCTCGTGGCGGCGCTCGCCGTCGGTGTCGTCGCGGGAGCGTGCTGCGGGCTGTCGCTCGCGCGCCGGGGCGCGGCGCCGGACTTTCTCGTGT
>JBJMNL010000046.1:0-14593 GCA_045804285.1 Gemmatimonadaceae bacterium | reverse complement strand
TGGGGGTGGTATTGGTGGGGGAGAGGGGGAGGAGGAGGTAAGGGCGGGAGCGGCGCCGGGATGTCACTCTACCGTGTCTTCGTCTTCGCGGCCCCGGGACGGCCCTCTCACAGTCGCCCCTCGCGCGGGTCGAGATGCGTGACGCCGTCGTGAGTGATTAGTTGTGTGTTGTGAGTGCGGGGGAGTGGCGCGGGGGGCGCGCACCGCGACCCCGCCAGTTCGGGGCGCCCCGGAGCGGGGGGCCGCCCCGCGCGCGGGCCGCCGCCCGGCGCGCTACTCACGACTCACAACTCACAACTCATCACTCACGACGGCGGCACGCATCCGTCCCGCCCGTAGGGGCGACCGACCGAGGGGGGTCCCGGCGCCGTTCCCCTCACCCCTCCCTGGGTCCAACATCACTCCCCGGACCCCGGTCATGTCACAGACCGCCCGGCTCGGTCGTCCCATATTGCCGCCAGCGCCGCCGAGGACCCTGTCCCGGCGCGACTCACACGATGGTCCTGATCATAGCCGCCCGCCGCCACGGTGGTCCGCGGCCGTCCCCTTCGGAACGACGAGGTATTCTCAGCATGACTCGGCGCATCACCACCGTCCTCCTTCTCACCCTTGGCACGGCCGCCTGCGACACCAAGAAGTACCAGGCGCAGGCCGACAGCGCGCGTGTCGCGGCCGCCGAGCAGACCCGGCTCGCGACCCAGCTCTCCGCCCAGAAGGACTCGCTCACCAGCGTCGTGCTCGAGGCGGACAAGTTCATCAGCCAGGTCGACAGCCAGATCTCCCGCGTGAAGGGGCTCCCTTCCGGCCGGCGGAAGGGCGGGCCGGAGCTCGAGAGCCCGATCCAGCAGCAGATCGCGGAGCGCAAGGCGATGCTCGCGCGCGTGCAGGCGCTCGTCGAGCGGACGCGGCAGACGCAGGCGCAGCTCGCCCGGTCGAACAAGAAGAACGCGCAGCTCACCGCGCAGATCGAGAAGGACCAGCAGATGATCGCCGACCTGACGGCGACGATCGAGCGGCAGACGACGACGATCGCGTCGCTCCAGGCGCGCGTGGACAGCCTCTCCCAGTCGACGGCGGAGCTGAGCGGTCAGGTGGCGACGCTGACCGAGACGAACAACCGGGCGTACTACATCGTCGGGAAGGAGAAGGACCTCCTGAAGAAGGGCGTCATCGCGAGGGAGGGGGGCGCCAACCTCCTCGTGGCGCGCGTCGGCCGCTCGGTGCAGCCGGCCCGCAACTTCGACCGCGCGCTGTTCACGCAGATCGACCAGCGCAGCGCGCTCGAGATCACCGTGCCCGACCCCGCGCGGAAGTACAAGCTCGTCTCGCGGCAGAGCCTCGACGACGCCGAGGTCGCGGAGCGCGACGGCAACTCGTTCAAGGGGAACCTGAAGATCAAGGACCCCGCGCACTTCTGGTCGCAGTCGCGCTACCTGATCCTCGTCGAGCGCTGAGCGACGCCCGGAGCGGCTGCTGACGGGACGTGAAACGACGAAGCCCCCCCCGGCCAGGCCGGGGGGGGCTTCGTCGTTCATGGGGGATCGGCGCCGCCGCCCCTCGCGCCGGGAGGCGCGAGGAGGGTTACTCCTGGTCGCCGCCCGCCGAGAAGGTCTCGGCCATGGTCGCCGAGAGGAAGGAGTCCACCGCCGACGGCGCCGGGGCGGCCGCCGGGGCCGGCTCCGGGGCCGGCATCTCGTACCCCTCGATGTCCACCTCCTGGTACCGGTACATGCCGGTGCCGGCGGGGATCAGGTGGCCGATGATGATGTTCTCCTTCAGGCCGAGCAGGTCGTCCGGGGCGCCGCGGATCGAGGCGGCGGTGAGGACGCGCGTCGTCTCCTGGAACGAGGCCGCCGAGATGAACGACTGCGTCGTGAGCGACGCCTTGGTGATGCCGAGGAGGAGGGGCTCCGAGGCGGCCGCCGTCTCCTTCTTCTTCTTCGCCCGGTCGTTCTCGTCGCGGAAGGTCGCCTTGTCGACGTGCTCGCCCTCGAGGAACTCCGTCTCCCCCGGGTCGATGACGCGGACCTTCTGCAGCATCTGCCGGACGATGACGCCGATGTGCTTGTCGTTGATCTTGACGCCCTGCAGGCGGTAGACCTCCTGGACCTCGTTCAGGAGGTACTCCTGCACCGCGCGCGGGCCCTTGATGCGCAGGATGTCGTGCGGGTTGACCGGGCCCTCCGAGAGGCGGTCGCCGGCGCGCACGCGGTCGCCCTCGTGCACGCGCAGGTGCTTTCCGGCGGGCACCTCGTAGAGCTGCGGCTCGGCGGTGTCGTCGATCGCCGCCGTGCCCGGCTGCGTGGGGTGGACGAAGATCTCGCGCTTGCCGCGCTTGATCTCGCCGAACCGCACGACGCCGTCGATCTCGGAGATCGTCGCCGGGTCCTTCGGCCGGCGCGCCTCGAACAGCTCGGCGACGCGCGGCAGACCGCCCGTGATGTCGCGGGTCTTGTAGGCCTCGCGGTTCACCTTGGCGATGATCGTACCGGCCGACACCGTCTGCCCGTCCTCGACGGTGAGCTGCGCGCCCACCGGGATGACGAAGTCGCGGATGCGGCGGTTCTTCTTCGGGTCCCAGATCTCGATGTGCGGGTGGAGCTTCTTGTCGCGGTCCTCGATGACGACGCGCTGCCGCAGCCCGGTGAGCTCGTCGAGCTCCTCGGACACCGACTCGTCCTCGACCAGCTCGACGAAGCGGATGACGCCCTCGACGTCGGCGATGATCGGGTTCGTGTATGGGTCCCAGGTGAAGATGACCTGCTCCTTCCGCACCTCGGCCCCGTCCTCGACCATGAGGATGGCGCCGAGCGGCACCTGGAGGCGCGCGCCGATGGCGGCGTTCCTGTCGCTCGAGGTGCGGATGATGATCTCCCCCTCGTACGAGGTGACGATCTTCTGCCCCTCGGGGTTGGTCACGTGCACGAGGCGGTCGCCGTACTCGATGACGCCGGCCACCTTCGACTTGCGCGCCGTCTGCTCGGCGATACGGGCGGCCGTACCACCGATGTGGAAGGTGCGCAGGGTGAGCTGCGTCCCGGGCTCGCCGATCGACTGGGCGGCGATGATGCCGACCGCCTCGCCGATGTCGACCATGGCCATGGTGGCCAGGTTGCGCCCGTAGCACATCCGGCACAGCCCGCGCTTCGCCTCGCAGGTGAGCACCGAGCGGATCTTCACCGACTCGATCCCCGACTCCTCGATCTGGCGCGCGCTGTCCTCGTCGATGAGCTGCCCCGCCTCCACCAGCAGGGTGCGGCGGCCGCTCTCGTCCATCTCGTGCGGGTCCTCGACGTCCTCGGCGGCGACGTTGCCGACGATGCGCTCGCCGAGCGGCTCGATGACGTCCTCGCCCTCCTTGAGGGCGGCGACCTCGAGGCCGAGGATCGTGCCGCAGTCCTCCTCGGTGACCGTCACGTCCTGCGCGACGTCCACGAGGCGGCGGGTGAGGTAGCCGGCGTCGGCCGTCTTGAGCGCCGTGTCGGCCAGCCCCTTGCGGGCGCCGTGGGTCGAGATGAAGTACTCGAGCACCGACAGCCCCTCGCGGAAGTTCGACTTGATCGGGCTCTCGATGATCTCGCCGATGCCGCCGGTGAGCTTCTTCTGCGGCTTGGCCATGAGGCCGCGCATCCCCGCCAGCTGGCGGATCTGGTCGCGGCTACCGCGCGAGCCGGAGTCGAACATCATGAAGACGGGGTTGAAGCCGTCCTTCGACTCGCGCATCGCGCGCACCATGGCGTCCGCGATGTCGCTGTTCGCGTGCGTCCAGGTGTCGATGACCTTGTTGTAGCGCTCGCCGTTCGTGATGTTGCCCGTCTGGTAGGCGCGCTGGAAGCGCTCGACGCGCTCCGTCGCCTCCTGGAGGAGCGTCTCCTTCTCGGCCGGGATGTGCAGGTCCTCGATGCCGATCGAGACGCCGCCGCGGGTGGCGTTGCGGAAGCCGAACTCCTTGAGGCGGTCGAGGAACTCGACCGTCTTCGCGAGCCCCGCCTGCCGGTACGACTCGAACACCAGCTCCCCGAGCGCCTTCTTCTTCATCTCGCGGTTCTGGTAGCCGAGCTCCGTCGGGACGATGGCGTTGAACATGACGCGGCCGGCGGTCGTGTCGACCCACCGCGCGCCGCCGATGTCGTCCACCCAGAACCTGACCGGGGTGTGCGACGAGGCGCGCCCCTGCGCGAGCGCCATCTCGACCTCGGCGAGGGTCGCGTAGCGCTTCGCCTGGGCGGAGAGCCGCTCGAAGTCGGCCGGCGCCTTGGTCGCGAAGTAGCACCCGAGCACGATGTCCTGGCTCGGCTCGGCGACCGGGCGGCCGTCGGACGGCTTGAGGATGTTGTTGCTCGAGAGCATGAGGAGCCGGCACTCGAGCTGCGCCTCGAACGAGAGCGGGACGTGGACGGCCATCTGGTCGCCGTCGAAGTCGGCGTTGAACGCCGCGCAGACGAGCGGGTGGATGCGGATGGCCTTCCCCTCGACCAGCACCGGCTCGAACGCCTGGATCCCCAGGCGGTGGAGCGTCGGCGCGCGGTTGAGCAGCACCGGGTGGTCGCGGATGATCTCCTCGAGGATCTCGTACACCTCGGGGCTCTCGCGCTCGACGATCTTCTTCGCGCGCTTGACCGTCTCGGCGATCCCCTTCTCGACGAGCTTGTGGATGATGAACGGCTTGAACAGCTCGAGCGCCATCGCCTTCGGCAGCCCGCACTGGTGCAGCTTGAGCTCCGGGCCGACGACGATGACCGAGCGCCCCGAGTAGTCGACGCGCTTGCCGAGCAGGTTCTGGCGGAACCGCCCCTGCTTCCCCTTCAGCATGTCGCTGAGGGACTTGAGCGGGCGCTTGCCGCGGCCGCGGATGGCCTTCGAGCGCCGCCCGTTGTCGAACAGCGCGTCCACCGCCTCCTGCAGCATCCGCTTCTCGTTGCGGAGGATGACCTCCGGCGCGCGGTGCGTGATGAGCTTCATCAACCGGTTGTTGCGGTTGATGACGCGGCGGTACAGGTCGTTGAGGTCCGACGTCGCGAAGCGGCCGCCGTCGAGGGGGACGAGGGGGCGCAGGTCGGGCGGGATGACCGGGATCACGTCCAGGATCATCCACTCGGCCTTGTTGCGCGTCTCCCCCGACTCGCCCGAGTTGCGGAACGCGTCGACGATCTTGAGCCGCTTGAGCATCTGCTTCTTGCGGTGCTGCGACCCCTCGGTGACGACGGCCGCGCGCAGCTCCTCGGCGACCTTGTCGACGTCGAGGCGGCGGAGCAGCTCGCGCACGGCCGGGGCGCCGATGTCGGCGAGGAACGCGGCGTCCCCCTCCTCCTTGGCCTTCCCGCGCAGCGTCAGGTACTCGTCCTCGTCGAGCAGCTGGTTCGCCCGGACCTCCTGCTGGCCCGGGTCGATGACGATGTAGTTCGAGTAGTAGATGACCTTCTCGAGATCACGGAGCGTGATGTCGATCAGGTTCCCCATCGGGCTGGGGAGCGTCTTGAAGAACCAGATGTGCGCGACGGGGACGGCGAGCTCGATGTGCCCCATGCGGTCGCGGCGCACCTTGGAGAGCGTGACCTCGACGCCGCAGCGGTCGCAGATGACGCCCCGGTAGCGGATGCGCTTGTACTTCCCGCAGTGGCACTCCCAGTCCTTGACGGGACCGAAGATGCGCTCGCAGAACAGGCCGTCCTTCTCCGGCTTGAACGACCGGTAGTTGATCGTCTCCGGCTTCAGGACCTCGCCCCACGACCACCAGGTGCGCAGGCCGGCCATCTCCAGCCGCTCGCGCTCCTTGGGGTCCTTGGGGCCGCGGATCTCTTCGGGCGACGCGATGCGCACCCGGATATAGTCGAACGCCGACGCGCGGGTCTCGCGCGCAGAGCGAAAGTCAATCATCTGTTACTCCTCGCCTCCGTTGCCGTTGCCGGTGCCGTTACCGTCCCCCGCGCCGTCTCCGAAGACGCCCTCGGCGGCGTTGGCCCCCATCTTCACGTAGATGCCGAGCGCCTGCAGCTCCTTCACGAGCACGTTGAACGACTCCGGGATGCCGGGCTCCGGAAGGTTCTGCCCCTTGACGATCGCCTCGTAGACGCGGCTGCGCCCGTTCACGTCGTCGGACTTCACGGTCAGGATCTCCTGCAGCGTATGGGCGGCGCCGTACGCCTCCAGCGCCCACACCTCCATCTCACCGAAGCGCTGGCCGCCGAACTGCGCCTTGCCGGCGAGTGGCTGCTGCGTGACGAGCGAGTAGGGGCCGATGCTCCGCGCGTGGATCTTGTCGTCCACGAGGTGCGAGAGCTTCAGCATGTAGATCTCGCCCACGGTGACGGGGCTGGCGAAGAACTCGCCGCTCCGCCCGTCGCGCAGGCGCACCTTGCCGCCGGAGGTGATGCCGGCGAGCCGCATCAGCTCGACGGCCGCCGCGTCGACGTCCGCCTCGCTCTTCCGGCCGAGCATCCCGGCGAGCGCCGGCAGCTCCTGCTCGGCGAGCGCCTCGGGCGCCCCCTGGCCGCGCCGCTTCTCGAGCTGCTTGAGCGCCGCCTTGAACTCGGCGCGCCGCGACGCCGGCAGCTCCTCGTTCTCCCCGCCGGTGCCGTGGAAGTCGGCCTGGTGGCCGAGCTCCACGCTCTCGCGCTCGGCGAGCTCGCGCGCCGCCGCCGCGAGGTAGTCGCGGACGCGGTTGAAGATCTCCTTCGTCCCGGCCGTCATCGCGCGGTGGCCGAGGTCGTTGATCGTCGCGTCGGCCAGCAGCTCGACCTTGTCGAGCTCGCCCCGGTCGGGACGGATGTCGTCGAGGATCGTTCGCACGTCGGCGTCCGAGATCTCGATGCGCGGGACCTTGAGGTCGAGCGCGTCGCGCGACCAGACGAGGCCGGCGAGCTTGAGCAGGAGCCCGATCTCGCGCTCGTTCGCCCCCTGGAAGACGGGCGTCTTGGCGTAGAAGCCGAGGACGCGTGCCGCCCACCCGAGGTGCGTCTCGAGGATCTGGCCGACGTTCATGCGGCTCGGCACGCCGAGCGGGTTGAGGACGATGTCCACCGGGCGCCCGTCGGGGAGGAAGGGCATGTCCTCCTCGGGGACGATGCGCGCGACGATGCCCTTGTTCCCGTGGCGGCCGGCCATCTTGTCGCCGACCGAGATCTTGCGCTTCTCGGCCAGGTACACCTTCACGAGCTGGATCACGCCCGGCGGGAGCTCGTCGGGCTGCAGGATGCGGTCGATCCGCTCCTCGGCCTTCTCCTCGATGCGCGCCTTCTCCTCGTTCGCCGCCTCGACGACGCGGCGGATCTTCTCGTTCGTCGCCTTGTTCTCGACGCGGAAGGTCTTGAGGTCGAGGGTGCTGAGGCGGAAGCCGTGCAGGAGCTCGCGCGTCAGCACGGTCCCCTGCGGGATGGCCTCCTCCACGGTGCCGCTCTTGAGGGCGAGCGCCACCTTCTGCCCGTCGAGGAGCTCGAGGAGCTCGGCGTCGCGCACCTCGTTCACGCGCACCTTCTCCTCCCCCTCGAGGCGGCGCACGTCGCCGATCCGCTCGCCGCGGTCCTTCTCGACCACCTGGTCCTCGACGCGGGAGAAGATCTTGACGTCGATGACGACGCCCTCCATGCCCGGCGGGACCTTGAGCGAGGAGTCCTTCACGTCCTTCGCCTTCTCGCCGAAGATCGCGGTGAGGAGCTTCTCCTCGGGGGAGAGCTCCGTCTCCCCCTTCGGCGTGATCTTGCCGACGAGGATGTCGCCCGGCTTGACGTGGGCGCCGATGCGCACGATGCCCCGCTCGTCGAGGTCGATGAGCGACTCCTCGGCGACGTTGGGGATCTCGCGCGTGATCTCCTCCTGCCCGCGCTTCGTGTCGCGCACGTGCAGCTCGAGCTCCTGGATGTGGATCGACGAGTAGACGTCATCCTTCACCAGGCGCTCGGAGAGGACGATGGCGTCCTCGAAGTTGTGCCCGTACCAGGGCATGAACGCGACGGTGACGTTCGAGCCGAGGGCGAGCTGCCCCATCTCGGTCGCCGCGCCGTCGGCGAGGACGTCGCCGGCCTTGACCCGCTGCCCGAGGCGGACGAGCGGGCGCTGGTTGATGGCGGTGTCCTGGTTCGTGCGCCAGTACTTCTTGAGGCGGTAGCGGTCGTGCTGCGTCAGGCGCGCCAGCGGCGCGTCGTCGTCGCTCACGCGGCCGCGCTCGGCCGGCCCGGCGTCGACGATGATCTCGTCGGCCGTCACGCGGGTGACGACGCCGGAGCGGCGCGCGATGATGACGGCGCCCGAGTCCTTGGCCACCTTCTCCTCGAGCCCGGTGCCGACGAGCGGCGTGCGCGGGTTGAGGAGGGGGACCGACTGGCGCTGCATGTTCGAGCCCATGAGGGCGCGGTTCGCGTCGTCGTGCTCGAGGAACGGGATGAGCGCAGCGGCGATCGAGACGACCTGCTCCGGCGCGACGTCCATGTAGTCGATCCGGTCGGGCGGCACGAGCGGCACGTCGGCCTGCTGCCGGCAGAGCACGAGCTCGTCGGCGAACGAGCCGTCCTCGTTCAGCTGCGCGTTCGCCTGCGCGATGACGGCGTCCTCCTCGCGGTTGGCGTCGAGCCAGGCGAGCTCGTTGCTGACCTTCCCGTTCTTCACCACGCGGTACGGCGTCTCGACGAAGCCGAGGTCGTTGACGCGGGCGAAGCAGGCGAGCGAGGTGATGAGTCCGATGTTCGGACCCTCGGGGGTCTCGATCGGGCACATGCGGCCGTACTGCGAGTAGTGGACGTCGCGGACCTCGAAGCCGGCGCGCTCGCGCGTGAGCCCGCCGGGCCCGAGGGCCGAGAGGCGGCGCTTGTGCGTGAGCTCGGCGAGCGGGTTCGTCTGGTCCATGAACTGCGACAGCTGCGACGAGCCGAAGAACGCCTGGATCACCGCCGAGACCGTACGCGCGTTGACGAGGTCGTCGAGCGAGATCTTCTCCGGGTCGGTGTTGATCGACATGCGCTCCTTCACCAGGCGCGCCATGCGGCTCAGGCCGACCGAGAACTGGTTGGCGATCAGCTCGCCGACGCTGCGGATGCGCCGGTTGCCGAGGTGGTCGATGTCGTCCGTGTGGCCGCGCCCCTCGTGGAGCTCCACGAGGTAGCGGACGATGGCGACGAAGTCCTCCTTCGTCAGCACCGTCTTGCCGGCGTCCTGGGTGAGCCCCAGGCGCTGGTTGATCTTGTAGCGGCCGACGCGGCCGAGGTCGTAGCGCTTCGGCGAGAAGAACAGGCGGTCGAGCGCCTGGCGCGCCGTCTCCTTGTTCGGCGCGTCACCCGGGCGGAGCAGCGAGTAGATCTGCTTGAGCGCCTCGTCCTCGCTGTGGGTCGGGTCCTTGGCGAGCGTGTTCTTGATGAGCGCGCTCTCCACGCGCCCGCTCGTCGCGAAGACCTGGACCTTGAGGACGCCGGCGCCGCGCAGGCGCTTGATGAGCGCCGGCTTGAGCTGCTGGTCGGCCTCGGCGAGGATCTCCCCCGTCTCGGGGTCGACGACGTCGCGGGCGAGCACGCGCGCGCCCTCGGCGCCCTCGCGCTCGCCGCGGTCGATGGCGTCCTGCTCGTCGCGCAGGTCGACGGTCATGTAGGAGGCGAAGACCCGGATCTTCTTGACGCGGGCCTCGCGGAGGCGCTCGGCGAGCTGCTCGGTGAGCTCGTCGCCCTCCTTGACCACGAGCTCCGCCTCGGCGGCCTCGCGCTCGGCGCGGGCCTTCTTGGTCTTCGGCTTCGGGGCGTCGGGGTCCGACTCCTTGCCGGCCAGCGTCAGCGTCTCGGCGACGATGGCGCCGAAGAGCTCGCGCTGGTCCTGCCGGTTCTCGCGCGCCTTCGTGAGGTCGAGCTCGCGGACGCCGAAGAAGACGTCGTAGATGTCCTTGTTCGTGCCGTAGCCGAAGGCGCGGAGGAGCGCCGTGGCCGGGAACTTCTTCTTCTTGTCGATGTGGACGTAGATCACGTCGTGGATGTCCACGGTGAACTCGACCCACGAGCCCCGGAAGGGGATGATGCGCGAGGAGATGAGGCGCTGCCCGTTCGGGTGCGTCGACTCCTCGAAGACGACGCCCGGCGAGCGGTGGAGCTGGCTGACGATGACGCGCTCGGCGCCGTTGATCACGAAGGTGCCGAGCCCGGTGAGCAGCGGGAGCTCGCCGAGGTAGACTTCCTTCTCGATGATGTTGCGCGGTCGCTTGACCCCGTTGACGTCCTCGTTGATGACGAGCTGGAGCGTCGCCTTCAGCGGGGCCGAGTAGGTCATGTCGCGCTCGATGCACTCCTCGACCGAGTACTTCGGCTCGCCGAGGGTGTAGCGCACGAACTCGAGCGAGAAGTTCTCGTGCACGTCGGTGATCGGGAACAGGTCCTTGAAGACCCGCTCGAGGCCGATGTCCTCGCGGTTCTGGCTCGCGGCATCCAGCTGCAGCAGGGCCTCGAAGGCGCGCGTCTGGATATCCAGGAGGTGGGGCATGCCCATCCCCTCGTCGAGCTTACCGAACGAAATTTCCTTCATCATGTCAGCCATTTATCACCCGCACGCAGGCGAAAACAGCTCCGTCCCCGGCGCTCGCTGAATTTTGTGCGGGCCCGGGGCGGAGCGGGAAAACTTCACTTTTGGTGGCGAATCTCTAGTCTAATCACGATCGCGCCGAAGTGGAAGTGAGCGAGTCGAGAGTGGGGAGCCGGGAGCGGGGAGTAGCTGGCGGTACCATCTACTCCCGATTCCCGGGTCCCGACTCCCGACCCCTTACTTCACCTCGACCGCCGCGCCCTGCTCTTCCAGCTTGGCCTTGATGCTGTTCGCCTCGTCCTTCGAGACGCCGGCCTTGACCGTCTGTGGCGCGCCGTCGACGAGATCCTTCGCCTCCTTGAGGCCCAGGCCGGTCAGCTCGCGCACGACCTTGATGACCTGGATCTTCTTGGCGCCCGCGTCCTTGAGGTTGACCGTGAACTCGGTCTGCTCCTCGACCGCCGGGGCCGCCGCGCCGCCGGCGCCACCCGCCGCCGGGGCTCCGCCGCCCACCGGGGCGGCGGCGATCGTCACGTTGAACTTCGTCTTGAACGCCTCGATCAGCTCGGCGAGCTCGAAGACCGTCTTGTTGCCGATCGCGTCGAGGATCTCTTCGTTGGACAGCGTCGTGGTAGCCATTGCTCCGATTCTCCTGTAAAACCCAGGCGTTGCCGTTGAACGCTGGGGCGTGTGGTCAGGCGTGCCGCCTGGGATTTATTGGGCGCCTTCCTTCTGTGTGCGCAGCGCCTCGAGCGCACCCACCATCATGTACATCAGGCCGTTCATGGCGCCGGCGAAGGCCGCCATCGGGGACATCAGCCCGGCGCCCAGCTCGGCGAGCATCTGCTCGCGCGAGGGCATCGAGGCGAGCCGCTTGACCTGCGCCTCGTCGATCGCGACGCCTTCCAGCATCCCGCCCTTGAGGGCCGGCTTCTGGTCGTTCTCCCGGGCGAAGTCGGTGAGGAGCTTGGCCGCGCCGACGGGGTCCCTGGTGACGACGACGCCGGTCGGGCCCTTGAGGCGCGGGCCGACGAGACCACTCTCGTTGACCGCGCGCAGCGCCAGGGTGTTCTTGATGACGACGTACTCCACGCCGGCCTTGCGCAGGCGGCGGCGGAGCTCCGTCATCCGCTTCACGTTGAGGCCCGTGAAGTCGGTGAAGTAGAGCGCCTGCGCGCCCTTGATCTTGTCGCGCAGCTCGTCGACGAGCTGCTGCTTCTCGGTGCGGTTCATCGCGGTTCGCCTCTCCTAGGCCCGGTACGGGGTGGTGTCGAGGGAGACGCCGGGCCCCATCGTGCTCGAGATGGCGACGTTGCGGATGTAGACGCCCTTGGCGGCCGCCGGCTTCGAGCGGACGATCTGGTCCATGAACGCGGCCAGATTCGTCTCGAGCGACTCGACCGGGAAGGAGACCTTGCCGATCGCGGCGTGCACGTTCCCGCCCTTGTCGACGCGGAACTCGATCTTGCCCGCCTTGGTCTCGCGAACGGCGCGCCCGACGTCGAACGTCACCGTCCCCGCCTTCGGGTTCGGCATGAGGCCGCGCGGACCGAGCACGCGGCCGAGCTGGCCGACCTGCCCCATCTGGTCCGGGGTGGCGATCATGACGTCGAAGTCGAGGAAGCCGTCCTTGATCCGCTGGATGTACTCGGTGCCGACCATGTCGGCCCCCGCCGCCTCCGCCTCGCGCGCCTTGTCGCCGGCGGCGATGACGAGGACGCGGACCGTCGTGCCGGTGCCCGCGGGAAGGACGACCGTGCCGCGCACGACCTGATCGGCGTGGCGTGGATCGACGCCGAGGCGGACCGCGACCTCGACCGTCTCGTCGAACTTGGCGAACGCGCACTGCTTCACCAGCTCGAGCGCCTGGCGCGGCTGGTTGGCGGCCCCGCCGTTCACCTTCTCGGCAGCGGCGCGAAACTTCTTGCCGTGGGTGCGCATCAGCCCTTCACCTCGAGACCCATCGAGCGCGCGGCGCCGGCGACCATCGCCATGGCCGACTCGAGCGAGTCCGTGTTGAGGTCGGGCATCTTGATCTCGGCGATCTTGCGAATCTGGGCCTGGGTGACCGAGCCGACCTTGGTCTTGTTCGGCGCGCCAGAGCCCTTCTCGACTCCCGCCTCCTTCTTCAGCAGGACGGCCGCGGGGGGCGTCTTGAGGATGAAGGTGAAGGACTTGTCACCGTAGATCGTGACCTCGACCGGGAGGATCGTGTCCTGGCCCTGCGTGCGAGCGTTGAACTCTTTGCAGAAGGCCATGATGTTGATCCCCTGGGGGCCGAGGGCCGTACCCACGGGGGGAGCCGGATTCGCCTTGCCCGCCGGAATCTGGAGCTTGACGAAGCCAGTTACCTTCTTTGCCATGAAATACCTCGGTGTGCAGTCGCGCCGGCGAGTGCGCGATCATCGGTGCCGGCGCGGTCGTGCTCCCACGGTGTGATTAACGTCGTCGTGGTATCCGACGCGTCAGGTACCGGGTACCTGGTACCCGGTACCTGGTACCTGCTCAGTACCCCTTCAGCTGCAGGTAGTCGAGCTCGACCGACGTCGGCCGGCCGAAGAGACTCACCGACACCCGCACCTTCCCCTTGTCCGCCATCACCTCTTCGACCGTGCCGTTGAAGTCGGTGAACGGTCCCTCGGTGATCGCCACGGCCTGACCGACGAGGAAGGGGATCTCCTCCTTGGGCTCCTGCTCCTCCGCCTCGTCGGCGATGCCGAGCAGGCGGTTGACCTCGTCGGCGCGCAGCGGCTGCGGGAAGCGGTCCTGGCCGACGAACTTGATGACCCCCTGGATGCCGTTGATCGTGTGGAGGGAGTCCTGGTTCATGACCATCTCCACCAGCACGTACCCGGGGTAGATCTTCCGCTCGACGTTGACCTTCTTGCCGTTCTTGATCTCGACCACTTCCTGCGTCGGAACGAGCGCCTGACGGATCGGGCGCTCCTCTGCCGGCGCCGGATCCTGGTCGATCTTCCGCTGGATCAGCGAACGGACCTTGTTCTCGTGCCCGGAGGTCGTCTGGATGGCGTACCAGCGGTGGTCCACGGCTATCGTCCGGTGAGCATCGTGGGGACGCGCACCAGCAGGAACTGCAGGCTCACGTCGAGCAGCGCGATCACCGCGCCGACGAAGAGGACGACGGCGATGATGCCGATGGTCGCCTGGCGGATCTGGCCGCGGTCGGGCCAGGTCACCTTGCGGAGCTCGGCGCGGACGTTCTCGTAGCCCTCCGGGAGGGAGTGGAAGAACGCGCCGACGCGCGAGAAGACGTTGGGGCGAGCGACCTCGGTCGCCATGCTACTTCGTTTCCTTATGAAGCTTGTGCGCGTTGCAGCGCGGGCAGTACTTCTTCCACTCGACGCGCTCCGGGTGGAGCCGCTTGTTCTTCGTGGTGAAGTAGTTGCGGTTCTTACAGTCGCTGCAGGCGAGAATGATCTTGTCGCGGGGCATGATGAAACCAGGGACTGGGGACTAGGGACTCGGGACCAGGGGACTCCCCGCTCCGCTCCGTCGCCCGCCTGTACTGTTCGATGTATCGGTCTTTTATCTCGGACGAGGGGACCAGGGATCGGGGGTGCTCACCCCTGATCCCCGGTCCCGAGGTCCCGCGGAGAGCGCCGCCGCCGGCGGGGGCACGGCCGGCGGGGCGCGTTACGACGTCACTAACGGCGTGACTGACGGCGTGGCTACTGGAGGATCTTGGCGACGACGCCGGCGCCGACGGTGCGGCCGCCCTCGCGGATGGCGAAGCGGAGCCCCTCGTCCATGGCGATCGGGGTGATGAGCTCGATGGTCATCTGGACGTTGTCCCCCGGCATGACCATCTCCATCCCCGCCGGCAGCTCCACGGACCCCGTCACGTCGGTCGTGCGGAAGTAGAACTGCGGCCGGTACCCCTTGAAGAAGGGCGTGTGGCGCCCCACCTCCTCCTTCGTCAGCACGTAGACCTCGGCGTGGAACTTCGTGTGGGGGGTGATCGACCCCGGCTTCGCCAGCACCATCCCGCGCTCGACCTCCTCCTTGGCCACGCCGCGCAGCAGGAGCCCGACGTTGTCCCCCGCCTCCCCCTGGTCGAGGAGCTTGCGGAACATCTCCACGCCGG
>JBJMNL010000045.1:0-2412 GCA_045804285.1 Gemmatimonadaceae bacterium | reverse complement strand
CGGGCAATCGCCGACGGCAAGTCGCCGCTGCACGGCGCCGACCCGGGCGCCGTGGTCGTGCGCGACGGCCGGATGGCACTGCGTGACCGGCCCGAGATCGGCGAGACGTACGGCGATCTGCTCAGGCGCAACTTCCTGGAGGAGGCCGACGCCCCGGGAAGCTGGAATCCCACCGGCGCAGACACCGGGTACGCGCAGGTGACGTTCGGCGCCCAGTTCGCGGAGGTCGCCGTCGACGCCGACCTCGGGCTCGTTCGCGTCCGGCGGATGATCGGGGCCTTCGCGCCCGGGCGCGTCCTGAACGCCAAGACCGCGCGCAGCCAGCTCATGGGCGGGATGCTCTGGGGGCTCGGCCAGGCCTTGCTCGAGGGCACCTACATGGACAGCCGATACGGGCGCTGGGCGAACGCGAGCCTGGGCGACTATCTGGTCCCGGTCAACGCCGACGCGCCCGACGTCGAGGTGGAGCTCCTCGAGGTGCGCGACGACGTGGTCAATCCTCTGGGGGTCAAGGGCGTCGGCGAGATCGGCATGGTTGGTGCTGCCGCCGCCATCGCCAACGCGGTCTTCCATGCCACCGGCCGACGAGTTCGCGAGCTACCGATCAGGATCGAGCACCTGTTGTGAGCGACGTCGCCCGAGCGCTCGTCGCTCCGGCGACGGGTGCGGAGCGGGTGGACGACCGGCTCACGTCGTAGGAATCGACGCAAGGCGACATCGGCGCGGCCGCGGCCGGCGGCGCGCGGTTCCGTCGGTGAGCGGTCGGGAAGTCGTGCTTCGTCGACGTTGATGAGTCGTGAGGCGAGAATGGCGCGCATCGTGGTGATCGACGACGACCGGGGAACGCGCCGGATGGTGGTCCGCGCGCTCTCCGAAGTCGGGCACAGCGTGGAGGAGGCCGTGGACGGCGCCGAAGGGCTGCGCCTGGCCGCCGCGGCCCCGCCCGAGCTCGCGGTCGTGGACATCCTCATGCCCGGCCGCGACGGCATCGAGACGATCATGGAGTTGCGACGCCGGCAGCCGTCGCTGCCCATCCTGGCCATCTCCGGCGGCGGCGTCAGCTTGAGCCGCGACGACGTGCTGGTCGACGCCCACGCGCTCGGCGCGACGGAGGTGCTCCGGAAGCCGTTCCCCGTCTCCGATCTCCGGGAGACGATCTCCAGGATGCTGCGTCCGCCCTCCGTGTAGCCATGCCGGCGCGAGACGACGGCTGCGACGCCCGCGACGCGACGACGTCCGTCGCGCCGCTGCAGGGAGGGACCTGGCTCCTCGAGGCGGTGATGGCGGACGCCCCCGAGGCGGTCTTCGTGAAGGATCTGGAGGGCCGGTACCGCTTCGCCAACCCGGCCGGTCTGAAGCTCCTGGGCCTCCCCCTCCACGAGGTGCTGGGACGGACGGAGACCGAGCTGTTCTCCGCGAAATACGCCGAAGCACAGCGCGCCGTCGAGGCGCGCGTCATCGCGACCGGCGGGACCGAGATCGTGGAGGCCGAATCGGAGCACGGCGGCACGCGCCGCGCCTACGAGTCCACCAAGTCTCCGCTGCGCGACCGCGGCGGCAACATCGTCGGGGTGGTGACCATCAAGCGGGACGTCACCGAGCGCCGGCGCCTCGAGGCACAGCTGCGGCGGGCGCAGCGCCTGGACGCCATCGGCCGGCTCGCCGGGAGCGTCGCGCACGACTTTCGCAACGTGCTCTCCGGCATTCGCGGCTTCGCCGAGCTGCTCGTCCACAGCTTCGCGCCGGAGGACCCGCGTGCCGCGGACACGCGCGAGATCCTGCTCGCGACGGAGCGCGGACACGAGATCAGCGAACAGCTGCTGGCGTTCAGCAGGCAGCAGCCGCCGCGGGCGCGGCCCGTGGCGGTCGACGCTCTCGTCGACGGAGTGTTGCCGCTGCTCGAGCGCATCGGCGGACGCACGATCCGCGTGGTCAGGCGCGGGGCGGCGCCGGCGACCGTCCACGCCGACCAGGGGCAGCTCGAGCAGGTGCTCGTCAACCTCGTCGCGAACGCCCGGGATGCCACCCTCGAGCGGCTGCCGGACGGCGGCACGGTCACCGTCGAGACCGGCCTCGATACGCTCCGTGAGCCCGCCACGCTGCGCTCGGGCGTCATCCCGAGCGGGTCCTACGCGACCGTGACCGTCGCCGACGCCGGCCTCGGCATGGACCAGGGCACGATGGAGCGGCTCTTCGAGCCCTTCTTCACGACGAAGCCGTCCGGCCGCGGCACCGGACTCGGGCTCGCGACGGCGTACGGCGTCGTGACGCAGGCGGGCGGCGGCATCGACGTGACGTCGACACCCGGCGCTGGGAGCACGTTCACCCTCTACCTGCCGGCCGACGCCGGGGCGGCGAATCACGCGGCACCGGCGGAGCCGGATCTCTCGCCCGGCTCGGCGCGAGCAACAT
>JBJMNL010000044.1:0-18811 GCA_045804285.1 Gemmatimonadaceae bacterium | reverse complement strand
GCCGGTCCCAACCGGCGACCGTCCACGCGCGCGCCGCGCCGCTCACGCGCAGGCGGGCGGCGGCCACCGGGGGCAGCGTCACACGCCAGCCGCTCGACCCGCGCGGCGACGCCGGCGCGCCGTCCGCGCGCTCGAGCCGCAGCTCCAGCGAGTCGCCGCGCCGGGCGAGCACGAGCAGCTCGTCGTCGTCGAGGAAGGCGGCGCCGAGCGCGTCGAGCTCGCGCGGCGCCGCCCCGTCGAGCGAGCCGATGACGACGCGCGGCGGTGCGCCGCTGATCTCGTCGCCGTACGCGTCGTAGTCTCCCTCCTCCTCCCCCGACTCGTCGCCGCCCGGCGGCGCCGCGCGGTGGCGCACGGCGAAGCGCGTCGCGGACGGCGAGAGGTCGAGGTCGTGGCCGACGCCGCCTAACGACGCGGTGGCGCCGGCCGCCGCGTGGACGCGCTCCCACCGGAGCTCGGGCGCGGCTCCCGGCAGCGACGCCCCGCTGCCCGCCGCCGCCGCGGGAAGCGCGAGCGCCAGCGCGCCCAGCACGCCGAAGACGGCCGCGCCAGCCCGCGCGCGCCGCCGGCGCGCATCGCCCCGAGACGAGCCGGCCCATGAGTCGGCGGCGAGGGCGGCGCCGAGACCGGCGAGCAGGACGGCGAGCGTCCGCGAGGCCGGCGTCAGCACCGACGCCATGCCGCGCGCCGCCGCCCATGCCGCGGCGGCGCCGTAGGCCGCGGCGAGGGCGCCGAGCACGACGAGGAGCGTCACGACGCCGCGCGCCGCCACGGGGTCGTCGGGCGGGGCGTCGCCCAGGGCGTCCTCCGCCGATCGGCGGCGCGCCTCGCGGACGGCGAGCCAGAGCGCCGCCGCGGCGAGGAGCGGGACGAGGATGGCCACCAGTGGCGCGGCGCCCTCGGCGACGAGCGCGCTCCCCCACCGCGCGCCGGTCGCTTCCTCCCTGCCGGCGACGAGCGAGAGCGCCGAGCGCACGAGCGCCATGGCGCCGAGTGCGCCGAGCGCCGCCGCGGTCGGACGGCCGGCCGCGAAGAGCGCCGCGAGCAGCACGACGCCCACCTGCCCGCCGAGGATCATCAGGAGCCCGGTCGCCGCGGCGAGCACCGTCCCGAGCGCCCGCTCGGTGCGCCGGTCCGCGGGCGGAGGGCCGAGGCGGACGTCGACGACGTCGATCGCGACGCGGGCGGCGCGCGCCGCGGCGGGGTCGAGCGGGACGCTCCAGCGGCGTCCCGAGCGCTCCAGCGCCACCAGCCGCGTCCCGGCGCGCCCCGCGTCCCCCTCGACGCGCAGGTCGGAGAGGCGCTCGTACGCCACCGTGCGCGCTCCGGCGGCGTTGGCGGCGAGCCACTCGACGCTCGACGCGCCGTCCGCCGGCGCGTCGGGGACGCCGTCGAAGATGTGCAGCCGCCGCTCGTCGAGCGCGACCCAGCTTCCCGCGGTGCGGGCGCGGAGGACGGTGGGCGCGGCCGGCGGCGTGGACGGGGTGGCGGCGGCGACGTTCTGGTTACCGCGGAGGGCAGTGGCGGTGGCAGATTGCTGTTGGGGGGGGCCCCCCGCGCCCCACGCCGACACCGGCGCCGCCCCACCCACGCTCCCCGCCGCCCCGTCCCCTCCCACCACCCCGCGCAGCGCCTGGATCCGCCGCGCCAGGCTCGGGTGCGTCGCCACGCGCTCGACCTCCACCGGCCACCGCCGCGGCAGCCGCATCGCCGCGTGTAGCTTGGTGAGCGCCCGCACCAGCGCCTCGCCGTCGCCGCACAGCTCCGCCGCGCGCAGGTCGCTCGCCGTCTCCACCGCCTTGCCGCGCGTGCCGCCCGCGGTCAGCAGGACCCCCACGACCACGACGAGCGGCCACGCCCACACCGCCGCGCCGCTCGACGCCGGCTCCCACGCACGCAGCGCGAGCGGCACCGCCACGGCGCCGAGCGCGAGCAGCATCGTCACCCCGCGGCTCCGGGCGAGCCGGCGCGGCGTGAGCTGCTCGAGGTGCGCCACCTCGTGCGCGAAGACGGCCACCGCCTCCGCCGGCTCGAGCAGCTCGAGGAGCGCGTCGCTGAAGACGACGGCGCCCGGCGTGCCGTGCCTCGGCAGCGCGTACGCGGCGGCGGTGCGCTCGCCCGGCGCGCCGAAGCGCAGCACCGCGGGTCGCGGCGCCGTGGACCGGGCGACGACGGCGCCGAGCCCGGGCGCGAGGTCGGGGCGCGCCGCGAGCGGCGTCGCCCCGTACGCCAGCCGCCAGAGCGGGGCGACGCTCCACCCCCACGCGAGGAGCAACGCGCCGAGCGCCGCCGCGACCGCCGCCGCGCCGGCGAGCGTCGCCGGCGCGAGGACGAGGGCCGGCGCGAAGGCGATCGCGACCCAGAGCCCCGCCGCGCCGATGAACCGCCGCCCCGCGTGCCACAGATACGCGCCGGGCCCCCAGCTCTCGTCGAGCATCGCGCGGCGAAGCGGGTAGCCACCGACGACGAGGGCGACCAGGGCGAGCGGGATGGCCCACGCCGCGCTCCGCCCGCCGAGCACGGCGAGGACGGCCACCGCCACCGCCACCGCGTAGCGCAGCTGCCGCTGACGGTGCAGCAGCAGCTCCGGGAGCGCGGGATCGTCGACACGCCCGCGCACGTCGCGCCCCGTCCACCAGGCGATGGCGCCGGGCAGGAGCGCGAGCAGGACGGCGGCGAGAGGACCGAAGAGCATGTGCTGAACGGCGGAGGTGATCCAACAAGTGGTCCGATCCGTATTCCGTCCAGAGACGGGCCGGGCGAGGAAGGGGCAACGCTGGACGACCTGGAGGGAGAAGGGATGGTGCGGAGGAGAGAGCGAAGGGCGGAAATGGCTGAAGGGCGGAAAGAGGCATGAGGCATGAGGCCGGGACCCCACCGGTGGCCTAACCAGCCACGCGGAGCGTCCCGGCCTCATGCCTCATGCCTCATGCCTCTTTCCGCCCTTCGCCTTTCATTCCGCCCTTCAAGGCTCCTCGTCCCGCCCTTCTTCTTTCCTTACAACTGCGCCCCAACGTTCGCCTTCTCACCGACGTACCTTCCTCGCACGCATGAGCTCCGAGATCCTCACCTACCTCCGGCTCGGCTTCCATCACATCGCCGACGTCAAGGGGTACGACCACATCCTGTTCGTCGCCGCGCTCACGGGGTCGTACCCGCCGAGCGCGTGGCGGCGGCTGCTCGGTCTCGTCACCGCGTTCACCCTCGGCCACTCGGTCACGCTCGCCCTCGCGACGCTCGGCCTCGTGCACGCGAGCGCGGCGGTCGTCGAGGTCCTGATCCCGGTGACGATCGTCGTCACGAGCCTGGTGACGGTCGCCTCGCTGCGGCGCCCCGAGTCCGCGTCGTGGCGCCGCCGCGAGACGGAGCCCCGCTGGCGGTGGGAGCTCTACCTGCTCACCACCTGCTTCGGGTTGATCCACGGACTCGGCTTCTCCACCTACCTCCGCGCGCTGCTCGGCGACGAGGCGCACATCGCGCTCCCCCTCTTCGCCTTCAACGTCGGGCTGGAGATCGGACAGCTCGCGATCGTGCTCGCGACGCTGCTCCTCGGCGTCCTCGCCGTGCGCGCGCTCGGCGTCGCGCGGCGCGACTGGGTGCTCTTCCTCTGCGGCGCCACCGCCGGCGTCGGCGCGACGATGATCATCGACCGCGTCACGGCGACGTAGGAGCCGCCGCGCCGGTCGCGGCGGCGCCGGACGCCGCCGAGCGTTTCACCTCCTCCCCACCTGAGCTTCGGCAAGCCCACCCATGAACTCGCATTCTGGTCGCACCCGGGTCGCCCGGCCGCTGGCCGCCGCCGCGGCGCTCCTCGCCCTCGGTCTGGCGGCGCCCCTCGCGCCGGCGGGCGCGCAGCAGTGGCTCAATGCGGCGCCCGACTCCAAGACGAACCAGTCGAACTTCCGCGCGCTCGAGGACTGGCCGGCGCCTAACGACTTCCGCGCCGCCTCCGGCGCGCCCGGCGCGCGCTACTGGCAGCAGCGGGTGGACTACGTGATCCGCGCCACCCTCGACACCGCCAAGCAGGCCGTGTCGGGCAGCGAGCGCGTCACCTATCACAACAACTCCCCCGACAGGCTCGCGTACCTCTGGTTCCAGATGGACCAGAACATCGACGCCCCGGGAAGCCGCGCCGACCTCGCGACCCCGGCGCTGCCGAAGGAGCTGAGCCCCGCCGCCCGGCGCTTCCTCGCCCCCGAGCCGTTCGAGGGCGGGTATCGCGTCTCGCGCGTCCAGGTGCGCGGCGCCGACGGCGCGCTCGTGCCGGCGCGCTACGTCATGAACGGCACCGAGATGCGCGTCGACCTCCCGACGCCCCTCCTGTCCGGCCGCAGCGCCGTCGTCGAGATCGACTGGAGCTTCCTCGTCCCCGAGGGCGGCCACAACGGGCGCGGCGCCAAGGAGAAGGTGAAGGACGGCTGGCTCTACGAGATCGCGCAGTGGTTCCCGCGCGCCTCGGTGTACGACGACGTCAACGGCTGGCAGACGGACCAGTTCCTCGGCCAGGGCGAGTTCTACCTGAACTTCGGCGACTACGACGTCGCCCTCACCGTCCCGCGCGACCACATCGTGCAGGCGACGGGCGTGCTCGCGAACCCCGAGCAGGTGCTCACGGCCACGCAGCGCGCGAGACTCGCGAAGGCGATGCAGGACACCGTGCCGCAGTTCATCGTCCGCGCCGACGAGGTGATGACGCCGGCCTCGCGCCCCGCCGGCACGGGCCCGCTCACCTGGCGCTTCCGCGCCCGGAACGTGCGCGACTTCGCGTGGGTGTCGTCGAAGACCTACGTGTGGGACGCCGCCGGCTTCCGCTACCGGCCCGGCGGGCACACCATCGAGCTGCACTCGCTCTACCCGCGCGACGCGATGCCGCTCTGGGACAAGGTCTCGACGCGCGCCATCGCGCAGACGATGCGCACCTACGGGCGCCTCGCCTTCGAGTACCCGTACCCCAAGGCGTCCAACATCCACGGGCCGGTGTTCGGGATGGAGTACCCGATGATCGCCTTCTGCGGCGCCCGCCCCGCCCCCGACGGGACGTACACGCCGGAGGTCGAGAACTCCCTCGTCGGCGTCACCATCCACGAGGTCGGGCACAACTGGTTCCCGATGATCGTCGCCTCCGACGAGCGCAAGTGGACGTGGATGGACGAGGGGATCAACTCCTTCCTCCAGTACTACGGTGAGCAGGAGTGGCGGAAGGGCTTCCCGAGCCGCCGCGGGCCGGCGAGGAACATCGTCGACTACATGAAGAGCGCGAAGCAGGTGCCGATCATGACGGAATCGGAGGACATCCAGGCGCAGTTCGGCAACAACGGCTACGGGAAGCCGGCCGCCGGGCTCGTCATGCTCCGCGAGCAGATCCTCGGCGACTCACTCTTCGACCGCGCCTTCGGCGAGTACGCGAAGCGGTGGATGTTCAAGCACCCGCAGCCGGCCGACTTCTTCCGCTCGATCGAGGACGGCGCCGGCGAGCAGCTCAACTACTTCTGGCGCGGCTGGTTCTACTCGACCTACGCGAACGACCAGGCGGTGACGAAGGTCGAGTCGCAGCCGGCCGACTCGCTGCTCGGCGACGCCGCCGGCGCGAAGCGCGGGAGCAGCTACTGGCGCGTGACGATCGAGAACAGGGGCGGCCTCGTGCTCCCGATCGACGTCGCCATCACCTTCGAGGACGGCACGACGAAGCGCGTCAAGCTGCCCGCCGACGCCTGGCGCAAGAACGAGAAGAGCTTCACCTACGGCTTCTTCAGCGACAAGGCGGTGGCGCAGGTCGTCCTCGACCCCGACGAGCGCCTTGCCGACGTCGACCGCAGCAACAACACGTGGCAGCGCCCGGGCGCCCCGCCCCCGAAGCCGGTCACGTGAGCGGGCGTCGGTCCGCCACAGGGGCGGCGGCGCTCGCCGCCGCCCTCACCCTGCTCGCCGCGCCCTCGACGGGGGGCGCGGCGGGCCCCGGGACGCACGCCGCCGCGGGCGGCGGCGCGGCGCGCCACGCCGTGCACCTCAGCCACACGCGCATGGTGGTCGAGGGCTCCGAGGTCGTCTGCCGCGTGCGGCTCTTCGCCGACGACGCCGAGCGCGCCCTGCGCGCCTTCACCGGCGACCAGTCGCTCGCCATCGGCACGCCGGCCGCGGACTCCGCCTTCGCCCGCTACTTCGCCGCGCGATTCGCCCTCACCGCCGACGGCGCGCGGCTCATCGGCCGGCTCACCGCGGCCGGCGGCGAACGCGATCCCGGCGGCTACGCGATGCGCTGGTACGTCGTCGAGCTGCCCGCCCCGCGCCAGCCGAATCGCCTCGCCCTTCGCAACACCCTCCTCTTCGACACGTTCCCCGACCAGCAGAACGTGGTCGCCGTCCTCCGCATGCCGGGCGAGCGACGCTCGACGCTCTACTTCGCGGCAGGGGACGGGAAGGAGTACGCGCTGCCGGAATAGAGAAGGGCGAAGGGCGGAATTGAGAGAGCGGAATGAGGCGTAAAGCAGAAGGGCGGAATGAGGCATGAGGGATGAGGCCGGGACCCCACCGGTGGCCAGCTTAGCCACGCGTGGGGTCCCGGCCTCATGCCTCATTCCGCCCTTCGCCCTTCGCCCTTCGCCCTTCAGTACTTCTCCAGGTACTCCTCCAGCTCCCACGCCGTGACCTGCGTGATGTACTCGCGCCACTCCTGGCGCTTGGCGGCCAGGAGGTGCTGGGCGATGTGCTCGCCGAGCGCGCCCTTGATCACCTCGTCCTTCTCCAGCTCGTCGCACGCCTCGTTCAGGTCGTGCGGTAGGTCGTCGATGCGCAGGCGGCGCTTCTCGCGGAAGCTCATCTCCCAGATGTTCTGGTTGACCGGCTCGCGGTGGTCGGCCTTCGTCTCGAGGCCGTCGAGCCCCGCGGCGAGCATGACGGCGAGGGCGAGGTAGGGGTTCGCCGCCGGGTCGGGAACGCGGTGCTCGACGCGCGTCCCCGCGCCGCGCCGGTCGGGGATGCGGAGCATCGGGCTCCGGTTGCGCATGCTCCAGGCGACGTTGACCGGCGCCTCGAAGCCGGGCACGAGCCGCTTGTACGAGTTGACGAGCGGGTTCGTCACCGCGCAGCAGGCGCGCGCGTGGCGCAGCAGCCCGCCGATGTAGTGCAGCGCGACGGGGCTCAGCTCCCACTGCGCCTTCGGGTCCCAGAAGGCGTTCTCCTTCCCGCGGAAGAGCGACTGGTGCGTGTGCATCCCGCTCCCGTTCTGCCCGAAGATCGGCTTCGGCATGAACGAGGCGACGAGCCCGAACTGCCGCGCCACGTGCTTCACCACGAAGCGGAAGGTGGCGATGTTGTCCGCCGTCTTGAGCGCGTCCGCGTAACGGAAGTCGATCTCGTGCTGGCCGTGCGCCACCTCGTGGTGCGCCGCCTCGACCTCGAACCCCATCTGCTCCAGGACGTCCACCATCGCGCGCCTCGCGTCCTCGCCGAGGTCGGCCGGCGCGAGGTCGAAGTAGGCGCCGACGTCGTGCGTCCGCGTCGTCGCCCGCCCCTCGTCGTCGGGCTTGAAGAGGAAGAACTCCGCCTCCATGCCCGCGTTCATCGCGAAGCCGAGCTTCGCGGCGTGCGCGATCTGCCGCTTGAGGCAGCCGCGCGGGTCGCCGGCGAACGGCGCGCCGTCGGGCGTGTTGATGTCGCAGATCAGCCGCGCCACCCGGCTCTCCGGGTCGCCCCACGGGAAGACGCGGAAGGTGGCCAGATCGGGCTTGAGGAGCATGTCGCTCTCCTCGATCCGCACGAACCCCTCGATCGACGACCCGTCGAACATGATGTCCCCCGCGAGCGCCTTCTCGAACTGCGACCGCGGGATCTCGACGTTCTTGTTGACGCCGAGGATGTCGGTGAACTGGAGACGGAGAAAGCGGACGTTGTGCTTCGCCGCGAGCGCCAGCACGTCGTTCGCCGTGGCCCCCGCGGTGTCGTCGTGGAGGGGAGAGTGGTTGGGCATGCGCGGAAAGTCACCGGCGCGCCGGGCGAAGTAAAGACGCCGGACGCGGGATACGGCGTGCGGCTGCGTGGTTTCGATGCCGCCCGATTCCGGGCCGGCGCTACCTTCCCGGTGGGGGGCCCCCCCGGCCCGGCGCCCCGCCGGAACCCGGGCCCCGCCCCTGGCCCACCCCTTGCCCCGTTCGCCGCCCCAACCATGCCAATGGAGGCACCGATGAAGGCCCGTGACATCATGACCCGGAATCCGGCGACCGTCTCGCCGGAGACGCGTGCCCGGCAGGCCGCGAAGCTCATGAGGGACGAGGACGTCGGCGTCGTGCCGGTGGTCGAGGAAGCGGGAGGCGGCCAGCGCGTCGTCGGGCTGCTGACTGACCGTGACCTCGCGATCCGGCTCGTCGCCGAGGGGCGCGACCCCGACGCCGTCGCCGTCCGCGACCTGATGAGCGCCAGCCCGAAGACGGCGCGCGCCGACGACGACGTGGAGGACGTCATGAGCCTCATGGCCCGCGAGCAGGTGCGCCGCGTCCCCATCGTCGACGAGCGCGGCGCCCTCGTCGGCATCGTCGCCCAGGCCGACGTCGTGCTCGAGACTAGGGACGACGGGAAGTCCGAAGACACGGTGGAGAAGATCTCGCGCCCCGGGGGAAAGCACAGCCGCTGAGCGGCGGTGTCCCGATCACCCGCTCGGGGGGTGGTGATCCAGCGGTGATCCAGCGGTGATCCAGGGAGTGGGGAGTCGGGCCGGGTTGGCAGCCGGCAGTGGGCAGTTGGCAGTCGCTAGTTCTCAGTTCGCAGTGCCGCTGGTGACTGCTCACTGACAACTAGCGACTGCCCACTGCCAACTGCCGTCTGTCCACCAGATTTGCCTCCCGTCCCTACTCTCGACTCCCCACCCGCGTGTAGTTTTCGCGCATGCCTTCCACCGCTGCCCCCGCCACCTGCCCCAACTGCTCCGCCCCCGCCTCGGGGCACTTCTGCGCCAACTGCGGCTCGCCGATCTCGGGTGCCCTGTGCGCGGGGTGTGGCTCGGCGCTCACACCGGGCGCGAAGTTCTGCCACCGATGCGGGACGGCGGTCGGGTCGGGGGGGGGCGTGGCCAGCGCCGCGGCGCCGCGCGCCGCGGGCGCGGGACGGGCCCAGGGAGACTGGCTGCCGTGGGGCGTCGCCGCGATCGCTCTCCTCACGGTCGTCGCCCTGATCGCGGGACAGAACTTTCGCGCCCAGCGCGGCGGTACCCTCGACGCGCCGAGCAACGCCATCGCCCAGCCCGGGCTCGACGACCGCGGTGCGGTCGCCGCCGGTGACGCTGGGGCCGGCGGCGAGACGGGCGCCGGCGGCGCCCCCTTCGCCCCCTTCGCGGGCGGCGCCGCTCCGGCACCCGGCGGCCGCGCTCCCGACATCTCGAGCCTCTCCCCCGAGGAGCGCGCCGCGCGCCTCTTCGATCGCGTCATGCGCTACGACGAGCAGGGGAAGCGCGACAGCCTCCAGGTCTTCGCGCCGATGGCGATGGTCGCCTACGAGATGATCGGCAAGCTCGACGCGGACCAGCGCTATGACCTCGGGCGTGTCGGCGAGGTGTCGGGGAACTACAACGTCGCCAAGGCGCAGGCCGACACGATCCTCCGCGACAACCCGAGCCACCTCCTCGCCCTCGCCCTCGCCGCGCGCATGAGCCCCGACCCGAAGGTCGCGCGCGAATACCAGCAGAAGCTCCTCGCCGCCGCGCCGGCGGAGCTGAAGAAGAACCTGCGAGAGTATCAGCTGCACCGCAGGGACATCGATCGCGCGCTGGAACAGGCGCGGACGGCAAAACCGTAAGCAGCGCGCCAGGGACGGGGACCGGGCCGGTCCCGCGTAGCGCTCACCACGCCGAACCATCGCCGCCCCAATGGAAACCAGAGTGATCAGGGTCGCCCACTCGCCGGACTCCGACGACGCCTTCATGTTCTACGCGCTCGCCGAGGGGCTGATCGATACCGACGGACTCGAGTACGTCCACGAGCTTCAGGACATCGAGACGCTCAATCAGCGGGCGCGGCGCGGGGAGCTCGAGGTCACGGCGGTGTCGATCCACGCCTACGCCTACCTGTCGCAGCGCTACGCCCTGCTCCCGCACGGCGCGTCGATGGGGGACCGGTACGGACCGCGTCTCGTCGCCCGCGCGCCGCTGACGCGCGGCGAGGTGCGCGGGAAGCGGATCGCGATTCCGGGGCCGCTCACGAGCGCCTACCTCGCGCTCAAGCTGTACGAGCCCGAGTTCGTCGCCGTCCCGACCCCCTTCGACCAGATCGAGGACGCGGTGGCCGACGGCGTGGTCGACGCCGGGCTCCTCATCCACGAGGGGCAGCTCACCTTCGCCGACCGCGGCCTGCACCTGGTGGTGGACATGGGCGAGTGGTGGTTCGCCGAGACGGGACTCCCCCTCCCGCTCGGCGGGAACGTCGTCCGGAAGGACCTCGGCGCCGAGCTGACGGGCAAGATATCGCGCCACTTGCGCGCCAGCATCGCCTATGCATTGGAACACCGTTCCAGCGCGCTCGACCACGCGATGCGCTACGCCCGCGGCCTCGACCGCGCCAAGGCCGACACCTTCGTCGGCATGTACGTGAACGACTGGACCCTCGACTACGGCCCCCGCGGCCGCGAAGCCGTCCGCCGCTTCCTGAAGAAGGGGGTGGATGGGGGGATCGTGACGGTGCCCGTCCAGGTCGAGTTCGTGGACGGCTGAACGGCTGAACACCGGTTGGCAGTCTGCAGTCGGCAGTCACCGCCGACTGAATACTGCACACTGCCCACTGCCAACCGGTTCTTCGCCCCCCCGCTCAGTGATGATGGTGATGTGACTTCGCGTGGGTGATCATCCCGGTCACCGTCGCCACGCGAACCCCCTGGTGGCGGGCCGCGGCGAGGTCGGCGTCGCTGATCTCCTCCCTCCCGGGGCCCGTCGTCGCCGTGGCGCCGAACGGGCTCCCGCCGGCGAACATCACGGGGTCGGAGTAGCCGGGCGGCACGAGGATGAAGCCGAGGCTCGCCAGCGGCGTCATGATCGACCAGAGCGTCGTCTCGTGCCCGCCGTGCGCGGTCTGCACCGACGTGAACGCCGACCCGACCTTGTCCACGAGGAGCCCCTTCGACCAGAGGGGGCCGGTCTGGTCCAGGACGCTCTTCAGCTCCGCCGCCATCACGCCGTAGCGCGTCGGCGAGCCGAAGATGATCGCGTCGTAGCTCGCCAGCTCGTCGACCGCGCCGAGCGTCCGGTAGCGCTGCGCGAGCGCCGCGCGGCTCTCCCTCCACCCGGGCACGCCGTCGATGACGCTCGGCGGCGCCAGATCATCGATGCGGCGCACGTCCACCTCGGTGAACTTCACGCTGCGCGCTCCCTCGACGATCGCGTCGGCGAGCTTGGCGGTGTTTCCGCTCCGGCTGTAGAAGAGAACGAGTACCTTCGGCATCGCTTGCGGCTCCGGTGGTGACGGACTGGTGGCGGAACGAAGTGCCGCGCGGCCGGCGACGACGACGCCGACGATCTGCGCGACGTCGGGCCGGCCTCGCGGCGACGCGTTGAATCTACGCCGACGCCGCGACGTACTCGCAGGGCCTCGTGCGCGCTGAGCTTACACCGATCTTACGTTCGGCGGGCTCAACATTCGGCCCTCACCTCACGTATAGCCGCACGATGCTTCTCCACCGCCGTTCCCTGCCGCGGACGTTCGCCGCGCTGGCCGCGATCGTCGCGCCGGCCGTGCTCCATCCCGCCTCCGCCGTCGCGCAGTCGCCGCTCACCACCGGCACCGCCGCCGCTCCCGCCACCACCGACTCGCTCCCACTCTCGCTGGCCGAGGCGGTGGAGCGCGCGCTCCGCACCTCCGACGAGGCGCGTCTCGCCGAGGCGCAGGTGGACGTCGCGGAGGCGCAGTTGACGACGGCGCGCGCCGGCGCCCTCCCCCAGCTCCGACTGAACGGGAGCTACACGCACCAGATCGAGAACGCGCGCGCGCAGGCGGTCGGGCAGATCTTCAACCAGCCGAACACCTACAACGTCAACGCGAACCTCTCGCAGACGTTCTTCCAGGGCGGGCGCGAGCTCGCCGCCATGCGCGGCGCCTCGCGGCTGCGCTCCGCGTCGCGCCTCTCCGCCCAGGAGTCGCGGACGCAGGTCGCGCTCGACGTCCAGCGCGCCTACGTGCAGGCGCTGTTCGCCGCGCGCGTGCTCGAGATCCAGACGCAGAACCTCGCCCTCGCCGGCGAGCGGCTGGCGCAGGTGGAGAAGCTCGCCGCGGGCGGGCGCGCCGCGCGCTACGACGTGCTCCGCGCCCGCGTCGAGCGCGCGAACATCGAGCCCCTCGCCCTCCAGGCGGCGAGCGACCGCGAGATCGCGCTCCTCGACCTGAAGCGGCTGCTCCAGCTCCGCCTCGAGCAGCCGGTCGCGCTCACGACCGCGATCGACTCCGCCGCCGTCCAGGCGGCGCTCGCCGCCGCCGACTCCCTCGCCGGAGCGCCGCCGGCGGCGCCCGTCGGGCGCGAGCGCGCAGCGGTGCGCGCCGCCGAGCTGACCGCGCAGGCGCGCCGCGACGCCGTCTCCGTCGCCCGCGCCGACCGGCTGCCGACGGTGAGCGCGTTCTTCGTGACGGGGTACCAGGCCTTCCCGCTCAGCGGCTTCCCGACCTCGTTGGGCGACCGCGTGCCGGTGACCTGCGTGCCGGGCGCCAGTCCCGGCGCCGACGGTCTCTGTCGCGCGCAGAATGGCGGCTTCTTCTCCGACCGGCAGCTCGGCGTGCAGGTGAGCTGGCCCCTCTTCGACGGGCTCCGCACGAAGGGGAACATCGAGCTGGCGCGTGCCCAGGCCCGCGTGGCCGACGTGCAGCTCAACCAGGAGCGCGAGAGCGTGGCGCTGGAAGCGGCCCGCGCCCGCGCCGAGCTCGGTCGAGCCCGGGCGGCGTTCGAGGCCCGCCGCCAGAACGTCGGCGAGGCCGACGAGGCGTTCCGACTCGCCACCCTCCGCTTCAACCGCGGGCTCGGAACGCAGCTCGAGCTCTCCGACGCCCAGCTCGCCCTCGCCACGGCGCGCACCGACGAGGCGCGCGCCACCTACGATCTCTACCTCGCGTCGGCGTCGCTCGCCCGCGCCCTCGGCCAGCCGCTCCCCTTGCCGGGTGGCGGCACGGTCCCCCGCTGAGGCGCCCCGTCGCGCCGACCGAGAGTACAAAATGCCCAGAGAATTCTTCGCAGCATCGCGGCACCGTTCCGGCATCATTGCGCGCCTTACCGTCTCGATGGCGCTCGCCACCATCGCCGCCGGCGGTGCCCTCGGCTGCGCCAGGGAGTCGGACGGGGAGCCGGCCCGCGGCGCGCCGGGCGCGGGAGGCGGCTCCCCGAGCGGCGCCCGTGGAGGGGGAGGGGGAGGGGGCGGCGGCGCCGGGGGCCCGTCGGTCGTCCTCGCGGCGACCGACGTCGCCGTCGCCCAGCGCGGCCCGATCGAGGCTGGCGTGCAGATCACCGGCGACCTCCGCCCGATCGAGAGCGTCGACGTGAAGGCCCGCCTCGAGGGGGACCTGACGCGGGTGTACGTGCGCGAGGGAGACCGCGTCCGCCGCGGGCAGCTCCTCGCCCGCTTCGAGGCGAGCCGCGAGGAGAGCGGGCGCCGCAGCGCCGAGGCCGACGTCGCCTCCGCGCGCAGCGAGCTGGCCACCGCCCAGTGGAACGCCGAGCAGTCGGCGGAGCTCTTCAAGGCGGGCGCGATCCCGGAGCGCGACCACCGCACCGCGGCGCAGGCGGTGGTCAGCGCGCGGGCCCGCGTCGCCGCCGCCGAGGCGGCGCTGCGCTCGACCAGCTCCTCGCTCGGCGATACCCGGGTCCTCGCCCCGACCACCGGCGTCGTCGCCCAGCGCCTCGTCGAGGATGGCGAGCACGTCGCGCGCGGCGCGTCGATGTTCACCGTCGTGCGGAGCGACGTCCTCGAGCTCGCGGCGAGCGTCCCGGCGCGCTTCGCCAACGACGTCCGCGCCGGCCTCCCGGCGCGCTTCAGCGCCGGCGGCCGGCCGATCGCCGGCCGCGTGGCCCGCGTCAGCCCCACCGTCGACCCGGCGACCCGGGCGGTCACCGTCTACGTCCAGGTGCCGAACGCCGACGGACAGCTCAAGGGCAACACCTTCGCCACCGGCCGCGTCATCGGGCGCACCGTCCCCGACGCGATCTTCGTCCCCTCCTCGGCCATCCGCACCGTCGCCGACTCCGCGGCGGCGAGCTACGTCTTCCGGATCGCCGCCGGGCGCCTCGCCCGCACCCCCGTCACCACCGGCGTCGTCGACGACGAGCGCGCCGTCACCCAGATCCTCTCCGGCCTCCACGCCGGCGACCAGGTCGTGGCCGGAAACGTCGGCACGCTCGGCGAGGGGATGAAGGTGCAGGTCCTGGGGGAGAAGTCGGCACAGGGGAACGGGCCGCGGTAGACCGTCGTCGATCGCTGGTTGGCAGTTGGTAGTCGTCGGTAATTGGTAGTTGTCAGTCGCTAGTGGGTAGTTGGGAGTGTCTGGCGGGTCACTGCGAACTGAGAACTAGCAACTGCCCACCACCAACTGACGAATCCCAACCGACAGCTACCCGACCTCCCCACCGCCGCGCCTCCCCCCACTCCCGCCTCCCGCGTCCCCAGCCGCCCAGGGGTCCCATGTTCCTATCCGACGTCAGCATCAAGCGCCCCGTCTTCGCCACCATGATGATGCTCACCCTCGTGGTGCTGGGCATCGTCTCGTACCAGCGGCTGGCGATCGACGAGTATCCCGACATCTCCTACCCCGTCGTCATCGCGCAGACGAGCTATCCCGGGGCCTCTCCCGAGGTCGTCGAGCGCGAGGTGTCGCGCCCGATCGAGGAGGCGCTCAACACCGTGCAGGGGCTCAAGGAGGTCACCTCGACCTCGCTCGAGGGGAGCTCCCTGGTGCGCGTCTCGCTCGAGCTCGACGTCGACGTCAGCGAGGCGCTGCAGGACGTGCAGGCCAAGGTCGCCCGCATCCGGCGCCAGCTCCCGCGCGACATCGACGACCCGGTCATCCTCCGCTTCGACCCCAACGACCGGCCGATCATGTCGCTCGCCCTCCAGAGCGGGTCGCGCCCGCTGCGCGAGCTGACCGACCTCGCCGACCAGGTCGTCTCCACCCGGCTCGAGGCGATCCCCGGCGTCGGTGGGGTGAACGTCGTCGGCGGGGCGGCGCGGCAGATCCGCGTCCAGCTCGACCCGGCGGCGATGCGCGCCTACGACGTCGGGCCGGTCCAGGTCTCCGACGCGCTCCAGCGCGAGAACCAGGAGGTCCCCGCCGGCCGCGTGCGCCGCGGCGACACCGAGCGCCTCGTCCGCATCAGCGGGCGCGTCATGGACCCCAAGGCGTTCGCCGACCTCGTCGTCACCGTCCGCGACGGCGTCCCGATCCGCATCTCCGACCTCGGCACCGTCGTCGACGGCACCGAGGAGCGGCGCAGCGCCGCCTTCATGTCCGCCCAGCCCGCCGTCAGCCTCGACATCCTCAAGATCGCCGGCACCAACACCGTCGAGGTGGCCGACCGCGTCCGCGCGGCGGCGACGGAGATCGAGCGGCAACTCCCGAGCGACGTCAAGCTGCGCGTCGTCCGCGACGACTCCGAGCGCATCCGCGACTCGCTCGCCTCGGTGCAGCACGAGCTCCTCCTCGGCGCCCTGCTGACCGTCGTCATCATCTACTTCTTCCTCAACTCCTGGCGCTCGACGGTCATCACCGGGCTCGCCCTGCCGATCTCCATCATCTCGGCGTTCTTCGTGATGTGGGTGTTCGGCTTCACCGTCAACACGATGACGCTGCTCGCCCTCGCCCTCTCCATCGGGCTGCTGATCGACGACGCGATCGTCGTGCGCGAGAACATCGTCCGCCACCTCGAGATGGGGAAGGACCACCACCAGGCGGCCAGGGAGGGGACGGACGAGATCGGCCTGGCCGTCTTCTCGACGACGCTCGCCGTGATGGCGGTCTTCATCCCCGTCGCCTTCATGGGCGGCCAGATCGGGAAGATCTTCTTCCAGTTCGGCGTCACAGTCGCCTTCGCCGTCCTCGTCTCCCTCTTCGTGAGCTTCACCCTCGACCCGATGCTGTCGAGCGTGTGGACGGACCCGGACGTGGAGGTGGGACACGGGGCGGAGGATGCGAGGCGCGACGCTTCGATGCCGCCGGACTCGGCGACCGGGCTACCTTCCCGGCGGGGGAGCCCCCCCGCGCCCCGCAGGGTCAGCCCCGTCCGTCGCGCCGCCCTCGCCTTCAACGCCTGGTTCGAGCGCGCGTCCGACCGCTACCCGCGCTGGCTCGACTGGGCGCTCGGCCACCGCCCGGCCACCCTCGGCATCGCCGCGGCGAGCATCGCCGCCGCCTTCCTCATCATCCCCCACCTCGGCTTCACCTGGATGCCCGAGGTGGACGGCGGCCAGTTCAACGTCTCCTACCGCGTCCCGCCCGGCTCGCGCCTCGAGTACACGGTGGCCAAGGGGATGGAGCTCGACCGCTATCTGCGCTCCCTCCCCGAAGTCGACTTCACCTACCTGTCCGTCGGCGGCGGCTTCCGCGGGACGCCGTCGAACGGGCAGATCTTCGTCCAGCTCAGGAAGGAGCGCGACCGCTCGCAGAACGAGATCCAGACCGCGCTGCGCGGCCGACTCCGCCAGCTTCCCGGCGTGCGCGCCTTCATCACCGGTACCCCGACCATCTTCGGCGGCTTCCGTCAGCCGATCGTCGTCAACGTGCAGGGCCCCGAGGCGTCGCGCCTCAAGATCGCCGCCGACCAGGTGCTCCAGGCGATGCGCGAGGTCCCCGGCGTCGCCGAGCCCAACTCGGCCCAGGAAGAGGAGGTCCCGCAGCTCGACGTCCACGTCGACCGCCAGCAGGCGTGGGCGGCCGGCCTCGGGATCCAGAGCATCGCCTCCACCCTCCAGCCCCTCTTCACCGGCGAGCGCGCCACCCAGTGGGAAGACCCGCAGGGCTACTCGCACGACGTCGTGGTCGTCTACCCCGACTCCATGCGCACCTCGGCGTCCGACGTGGCCGAGATCGCCGTGCCGAGCGGGAACACGGACCCGCGCACCGGGCGGGCGGCCATGGTCCCGCTCGCCCAGGTGGCCGAGATCCGGACCGACGTCGGCCCGCAGAGCATCGAGCGACGCAGCCTCGAGCGGCAGGTCTCCCTCTCGGCGGGGGTCCTGCCCGGTTACAGCATGGGAGAGGTCGCCGCTCGCGTGCAGCGCGCGATCGACCGGATCGGGCTCCCGCCAGGCTACCGGACCGTCTTCACCGGCGACGTCCAGAACCTCGACGAGACCAAGGGCTACGTCCTCGCCGCCCTCGTCCTCGCCGTCGTCTTCATCTACCTGATCCTCGCCTCGCTCTTCGGCTCCTTCCTGCAGCCGCTGGCGATCATGCTCGCGCTCCCGCTCTCCTTCATCGGCGTCGCGCTCGCCCTGCTCGTCACCCGCGGCACGCTGAACGTGATGACGATGATCGGCATCATCATGCTGATGGGGCTCGTGACGAAGAACGGCATCCTGCTCGTGGACTTCGTCAACCAGCAGCGCGCCGGGGGGACCGAGCGCCGGGCGGCGATCCTCCACTCCGCCCGCGTCCGTCTGCGGCCGATCCTGATGACGACGGTGGCGATGATCTTCGGCATGGTCCCCACCGCGCTCGCCCTCGGCGAGGGCTCGGAGCAGCGCGCCCCCATGGCCCACGCCGTCATCGGCGGCCTGGTGACCTCGACGCTGCTGACGCTGTTCATCGTCCCGGTCGTCTATACCCTGTTCGACGATTTCGCGGCCTGGGCGCGCCGCCGCTGGAGCGGGGCGCCGGCCGCGCCCGCCTCCCCCCCGGCGGGAGGCGGCGATGGGACGGCGCCGGTGTTCGCCTCGGGGGACTGAGCACCGCGCCGCGGAGCACTGCGCCGCGGAGCGGCGCGATGACCGCGAGCCCCGATCGACCCAGCGCGAACGGGGCTCGCGTCGCTCGCGATGGGGCGTCGGGAAGCGCACCGGGCGGTGCAGCCGGAGAGACATTTCGTCGCCAACGCTTGACGACGTTGCACGCGCATTGTATTCGGGAGTACGCCGCGCGCGCACACGCCGCGCACATGCGCCGCGGCGTGCGCCGTCCGACACGCGCGCACGCTCGGCGCGGTGCAGACGTGCACCATGCTCGCGCATCGTGCGCCGAGCGTGCGCGCGGCGGGCGTGCCCCGCGTGAGCGCGTGATGTGAGCGCGTGATACTAGTGCGTGACGCCGACGTGCGTCGCGCGTGGCATGGGGCACGCGACGTGCAGGCTGCCGACGCGACACCACGTCAGGCGGCGTCGCGTCGGCGCACCGGGCGCGTCGCGGCGGCACGAGGGTCGGCGGCAGGACGGCAGCACAGGCGACAGCAGCGCCCGAGGTAGCGCCCGAAGCCGCGCACCGCGGCTTCGGTCCGGCAGGTCAGAGCTGGCAACACTCCCTACTCTTAGGAGGCGGTCATGCCGCGCAGTGACGAGTTTCCAGAAGGCCTCGCATTCTCCGACCGGGACGACGACATGGACGACATGGGCGGCGGCTTCGGCGGTGGCGGGGCTTCGTACGACGATGACGAGGAGGAGGACGAAGACGGTGGCTTCGGCATGTCCAGCGACAACGAGAGCCTCTGGGACAGCGCCGAAGACTCCGACGAGGAGGAAGAGGAAGAGGTCGTGATAGCCGAGTCCGACGAGGAGGAGGATGACGGCGACCTGTTCGGCGCCGGCCGGTCGTCGACCGGCGGCGGCCGCGCCGGTGGACGCGCCGGTGGCCGCGCGGGCGGCCGTGCGGGTGGC
>JBJMNL010000043.1:0-10880 GCA_045804285.1 Gemmatimonadaceae bacterium | reverse complement strand
CCTCGTGGTGGCGGCGTACCTCCTCTTCCGCTACGGGATCGCCGACCTCCCGCCGCTGCTCGGCGCCCGCAGCGCGCCGGTGCCGCAGAGCATCCTGCTGCAGTACATGGCCATCGCCGCCGTGGGTGTGCTGATCCACGTCTCGAGCGACGAGGCGCGGTGGCGCCGCTTCAAGGAACCGCTGCACGCCGCGCTCGTCGACCCCGACAAGCGATGGGTGCGCGTCGCGGGGCTCGTCGCGGTGCCGCTCCTCTTCGGCTACGCGGCCTTCGCCGAGGCGCGCCCGAAGGTCGACGCGCCGCTCCAGCTCCGCTCGATCCATCCGGCGCCGCCGGGCCAGATCACCTTCCGCGGGAAGACCATCCGGCTCGCCGGCCTCGAGAACCCCCTCCGCTCCCGCGGCGACATGGCGGAGCAGCTGCGCACCGGGAAGCGGATCTACTACGAGAACTGCCTCCCCTGCCACGGCGACCGGCTCGACGGCGAGGGGCACTTCGCCCACGGCTTCAGCCCGTCGCCGGCGTCGTTCGTGGACAACGGCACCATCTCGCAGCTCACGGAGAGCTACGTCTTCTGGCGAGTCGCCAAGGGCGGCCCCGGGCTGCCGCGCGAGGGGACGCCGTGGAACTCGGCGATGCCGGTGTGGGAGAACTTCCTCACCGAGGACGAGATCTGGGCGGTCGTGCTCTACATCTACCAGCAGTCCGGCTCGAGGCCGCGCCGCTGGGAGGCGTCTCCCGAGGAGCGCCGGAACCCGCCCGGACAGCGCCAGCCCGTCCCCCCGCCCGGCACGCCGGCGCCGCCCTCGGGGACGAAGACGGAGGGTGCCCATGGGTGATCTCATGCGTGACCTGTCGCCGACGCGGTCGGCGGCGCGAGCGGCGACGTGGGGCGTCGCGCTGCTCTGGGGCGCCGTGTGGCTGGTCCTCGCGCCCGCGCCGCTCGCGGCGCAGGGCGCGCGCGGGAAGGCCGTCTACGACCGGTGGTGCGCCGGCTGCCACGGCGACTCCGGGGCGGGGGACGGACCGGCCGCGACCCGCATGCTTCCCCGGCCGCGCGACTTCACGCGCGGGGTGTTCAAGATTCGCACGACGGCGAGCGGCGAGATCCCGACCGACGCCGACCTGCTGCACGTCGTCGACGAGGGGATGCCGGGAACGGCGATGCCGGCGTGGCGCGCGCTGCTCTCCGAGCAGGAGCGGCGCGACGTGATCGCGTACGTGAAGAGCCTCTCGACCTTCTTCGGCGACCAGGCGGCGAAGCCGATCGACATCGGCCGCGATCCCGGCGGGGGCGACCGCGCGATCGCCGACGGGCGCGCGACGTTCCAGAAGCTGGAGTGCTTCAAGTGCCACGGCCCGGCGGGGCGCGGCGACGGCAAGTCGGCGCCGACGCTCAAGGACGACTGGGGCCACCCGATCCGCGCCGCGGACCTGACCGAGAGCTGGAAGTTCCGCGGCGGCAGCACGGTCGAGGCGATCTACGCCAGGCTGCGCACCGGGCTCGACGGCACGCCGATGCCGTCGTTCGCCGACGCCATCGAGCAGAAGCTGATCACCGACGAGAACCTCTGGCACGTCGCCGCATACGTCCAGAGCCTCTCCCCGCGGGCGCCGGCGCCGCGCGAGGTGGTGCGCGCCCGTCTGGTGGACGCGCTCCCCGCCTCGCCGGACGACAGCGTCTGGGATCGGGCGGAGCGTTACTGGGTGCCGGTCGTCGGCCAGGTCATCGCGAAGCCCCGATGGTTCACGCCGACGGTGGACGGTGTCTGGGTGCAGGCGATGCACGACGGGCGGCGCCTCGCCATGCGGCTCTCCTGGCACGACCCGTCGCGCAGCCCCGATCCGGCGTGGGACGAGTGGCTGGGGCGCGTCGCCGCGGCGACGACCGACGCCGACGCCCCGGTCGCGAACAGCCAGGGGCCCGACCGGATCACGGTCGAGTTCCCGACGCGGTCGAGCGAGGACGGGGAGCGCCCGTACTTCCTGGGCGGCAGCGCGCGCCAGCCCGTGCACGCGTGGCGCTGGACGAGCGCGCCCGACCGGCTGGAGGTGGGCAGCGAGCGGGGGCTCGGGACGTTCGCGCCCGCCGCCGGCGGGGGTGACGCGGGCGTCCCCGTGACGCACGCCGCGCGCTTCGACCACGGCGAGTGGCGGCTCCAGCTCGTGCGCGCCCTCCGCCCCAGCGACGGCGCGCAGGCGCCGTCGTTCACGCCCGGCCGCGCCACCCCGATGGTCCTCGTCGTCGCCGACGGGTCCAACGGCGAGGACGACGTGCGCGGCGCCGTGAGCACGTGGTACGCCGTCCACCTCGACGTGCCGACCCCGGCCCGCGTCTACGCGGCGCCGGCGACCACCGTACTCCTCACCGCCGCGCTCGGCGGGCTGCTCGTCACGCGCGCGCAGCGCCGCGAGCGCCAGGGCGGCCAACCCCCAAGGGAGGATTGACGATGAGACGCACACTGCTGTGCATGCTCGCCCTGTCCGTGGCGTGCAAGAGCGAGAAGCGGGGGCCCGACGGCGACGCCGCGTCGTCCGGCGGCGCGCCGGGCAAGGCCGCCAACGGCCCGACCGGCGACGGATCCGTCACCGGGACGATCCACTTCGCGGGGACGCCGGCGGCGAACCAACCGATCGACATGAGCGAGGAGGAGACCTGCCAGGCGAAGTACGCCGGCGGCCCCGCGCCGGCCGACTCCGTGTACGTGGTGAACAACGGCGGGCTGGGCAACACCTTCGTGTACGTGAAGAGCGGGCTGCCGGCGGGCGCGACCTACGCGCCGCCCGCGACGCCCGTGGTCATCGACCAGCGCGGCTGCCTGTACCACCCGCGCATCTTCGGGATGCAGGTCGGGCAGAAGCTCGAGATCAAGAACAGCGACCCCGTGCTCCACAACATCAAGGCGGTCCCGAGCACCAATCGCGGCTTCAACATCAGCCAGCCGTCGGCCGGGATGACGACGACGCGCACCTTCAGCAAGCCGGAGGTGATGGTGCCGCTCCAGTGCAACGTGCACGGCTGGATGCACGCGGACGTCGGCGTGCTCCCGCACCCCTTCTTCGCGACCTCGACGTCCGACGGCCACTACACGATCAAGGGGCTCCCGCCGGGCACGTACGTGATCGAGGCCTGGCACGAGAAGCTCGGGCCCCAGACCGCCACCGTGACGGTGGGGGCGGGCGAGGCGAAGACGGTGGACTTCAATTACGGCACGAAGGCGTGAGATGCGCGACATCCTGAGCTGGTTCCTGCCGCCGGGCGCCTCGACCTTCACGGGCGACATCGACTGGTTGTACGACACGATCCTCGTCGTGACCGGCATCGCCTTCGTCGCCGTGGAGGTGGTGCTCGTCTGGTTCCTCGTGAAGTACCGCAGCCGCCCGGGGCGGCGGGCGCGCTACACGCACGGGAACGTGCGGGCCGAGTACGTGTGGACGGGCGTGACCGCCGTCGTGGTGGTCTGGATCGGGCTCGCGAGCGCCGGCGGCTGGCACCACATCAAGGGGCACGACAGCGTCCCGCGCAACGCCTACCCGCTGCTGATCACCGCGAAGCAGTTCGAGTGGCACGTCACCTATCCCGGCCGCGACGAGAAGCTCGGCACCGCCGACGACTACACCGTGCGCAGCCAGCTCCACGTGCCGGTCGGGCGTCCGGTCGTCGCGACGCTCGAGTCGGAGGACGTGATCCACTCCTTCTTCATCGCGCCGTTCCGGATCAAGCAGGACGCCGTGCCGGGAATGCACATCCGCGTCTGGTTCCAGCCCACGCGGGTCGGGCAGTTCGAGCTCGGCTGCGCGGAGCTGTGCGGGCTCGGACACTATCGGATGCGCGCGGTCGTGACCGTGCACACGCAGCAGGACTACGACCGCTGGGTGGCGGGGCGGAGCCGCTCCGTCGCCATGCGATAACTCGCGAGAGGGAGCCATGGCGATCAGCGCAACCGGGGCGGTGAGCACGCTCGGCTACGAGGCCGGGCAGGCGCACGCCGACGACCGGCCGTTCATCCGCAGGTACGTCTTCTCGACCGACCACAAGATCATCGGGATCCAGTTCCTCGTCATGAGCCTCGTCTTCCTGCTCGTGGGCGGATCGCTGGCGATGGTCATGCGGTGGCAGCTCGGCTTCCCCGGGCGTCCGCTGCCCGGGGGCACCCTGCTGCCGGACACGATGGCGCAGGACGGCGTCATCCTGCCGGAGTTCTACACCTCGCTCGTGACGATGCACGGCACGTTCATGGTGTTCTTCGCCATCATGCCGCTGCTCGTCGGGGTGTTCGGGAACTACCTCATCCCGCTCAAGATCGGCGCCGCCGACATGGCGTTCCCGCGGCTCAACATGGCGTCCTTCTGGACCGCGGTGCCCGCCGGCATCCTGATGCTCTCGGGCTTCTTCGTCGAGGGGGGGAGTGCGGCGGCGGGGTGGACCTCCTACGCGCCGCTCAGCGCGCGGTCGGACTACAGCGGCGTGAGCACGGGGCAGATCCTCTGGTGCGTCAGCCTGGCGATCCTCGGGCTCGCGTCGATCCTCGGCGCGGTGAACTACATCACGACCGTGATCAACATGCGGGCGCCCGGCATGCACTGGCTGCGGCTCCCGCTCAGCATCTGGTCGCTGTTCGTGACCGCCTGCCTCGTGCTGCTGGCGATCCCGGTGCTCTCCGGCGCCGTCATCATGCTCCTCTTCGACCAGACCATCGGGACGCACTTCTTCGACCCGGCCAAGGGGGGACAGCCGCTGCTCTGGCAGCACCTCTTCTGGTTCTTCGGTCACCCGGAGGTCTACATCCTGATCCTGCCGGCGATGGGGATGGTGTCGGACATCATCTCCAACGGGGCGCGCAAGCCGGTCTTCGGCTACACGTCGATGGTGCTCGCGATCATCGCGATCGGCTTCCTGGGGTGGGGCGTCTGGGGACACCACATGTTCCAGAGCGGGATGAACCCCACGCTCGGCACGACCTTCATGGTGGCGACGCTGCTCATCGCCGTGCCGTCGGCGATCAAGACGTTCAACTGGCTCGGGACGCTCTGGGGGGGCAACATCCACTTCCACGTGCCGATGCTGCACGCGCTGGCGTTCGTCGCGATGTTCGTGATCGGCGGGCTGAGCGGCGTCTTCATGGCCGCGGCGCCGGTGGACGTCTACATCCACGACACCTACTACATCGTCGCCCACCTCCACTACGTGCTCTTCGGCGGCAGCCTGTTCGGGATCTTCGCCGCCATCACGTACTGGTACCCGAAGATGTTCGGGCGACTGATGAGCGCGCGCTGGGGAAGGGTGCACTTCTGGCTCACCTTCGTGTTCTACAACCTCGTGTTCTTCCCGATGCACAACCTCGGCCTCGGGGGGCACATGCGCCGGATCTACGACCCGACCCAGTACGCGTTCCTCCGGCCGCTGCAGCCGCTGAACGAGTTCATCTCGATCAGCGCCTTCTGCCTGTTCGCGGCACAGCTCATCTTCGCCGCGAACTTCATCGTCAGCTGGTTCCGGGGCCAGCCCGCCGGGATGAACCCGTGGCACGACAACGGGCTCGAATGGACGGTGCCGTCGCCGCCGCCGCACGGGAACTTCGCCACCGTGCCGACGGTCTTCCGCGGCCCCTACGAGTACAGCTCGCCGATGGTCGAGGAGGACTACCTGCCGCAGAGCCAGCCGCTCCCGCAGCCCATCGCCGCCCCCGACTCGCCGCTCGCTCCTCCGCCCGGCGGCGCGCCGTCGCCGTCGCAGCGGCCGCAGCCGCCGTCGCCAACCGCCTGACCGGGAGAGGCTCCAGATGGCGCACTCCGTCGCCGTTCCGCAGGACGTGATGCAGGCGCCCGCCGGCCACGAGCCGGGCGCGGGCGTCTACAACGAGAAGGTGGGGATGTGGGTCTTCCTCGCCTCGGAGGTGATGTTCTTCACCGCCCTGATCGGCACCTACATCATCCTCCGCGTCGCGCACCCGGAAGCGTGGGCGCCGCCCGGCCGCGTGCTGAACGTCCCGATCACCGCGGTGAACACGTTCCTGCTCATCTGCAGCAGCGTGACGATGGTGAAGGCGTACGCCGCGGCACAGGACGACGACCAGCGGATGCTCCGGATCTGGCTCGTCGCCACGGTGCTGATCGGCGCGACGTTCGTCGGCATCCAGGTCTACGAGTACTCGCACCTGATCGAGAAGGGGTTCGTGCCGAGCGAGGGGCTGTACGGGTCCACCTTCTTCACGATGACGGGATTCCACGGCTTCCACGTGACCGTGGGGGTGCTGTGCATGATCTTCGTGACCGTGCGGGCATTCCGCGGGCGCTATTCGTCGAGCGACCACCGCGGTGTGGAGGTGATCGGGCTCTACTGGCACTTCGTGGACCTGGTCTGGATCATCCTCTTCACCATCGTCTACCTGATCTGACGCGGCGCGCCGCGAGGCGCGAAGGAGACCGTCATGGAAGCGTCGCCCCAGCCGCCCGCCGCCCCGTCCCGCGCGACCGCCGGCCACGCGCACCCACCGTACGTCGCCATCTGGGTGGGCCTCGCGGTGCTCACGGGGCTCGAGCTGACCATCGCCTTCCTCCCCTGGCCGAAGACGGCGATCGTGCTGATCCTCGTCGGGCTGGCGGTCTGGAAGGCGCTGCTCGTCGCGCTCTTCTTCATGCACCTGCGCTTCGAGCACAACCGGCTCCGCCTGCTGGCGATCGCGCCGCTCCCCTTCTGCGTGATCCTCGTCTCGGCGGTGCTCATGGAGCACTTCCGCTAGTGCCGACGACCGTCGCCGCCTCGCCGGCCGACTTCCTCGCGCTCACCAAGCCGAGGATCGTCGCCATGGTCGCCGTGACCGCCGCCGCCGGGTACGCGCTCGGCGTGCGCGCGCTGCCGGCCGGCCAGTACCCCGCGACGTCGCTCGCGGCGCAGTGCTGGGTCCTGCTGCACGCGACGCTCGGCACGGCGCTCGTGGCGGGGGGGACGAGCGCCCTCAACCAGGTGGTCGAGCGCGACGTGGACGCGCTCATGCGGCGCACCGCGCGCCGCCCGCTCCCCGCCGGCCGCGTGACGGTGCGCGCGGCCTCCGTCTTCGCCTGGGCGATCAGCGCCCTCGGGGTCGCCGAGCTGCTCGCGTTCGTGAACGCGCGCACGGCGATCCTCGCGGCGGCGACGCTGGTCGTCTACGTCTACGCGTACACCCCGCTCAAGCGGCGCTCGCATCTGGCGACGCTGGTCGGGGCGGTACCCGGCGCGCTCCCGGTCGTCGGCGGCTGGTCGGCGGCGGGCGCGCCGATCGACGCGCGCCCGGCGGCGCTGTTCGCGATCCTCCTCCTCTGGCAGCTCCCGCACTTCCTGGCGCTGAGCTGGATGTACCGGGAAGACTACACGCGCGCCGGCCTCCGGATGCTGAGCGTGGACGACGTCGACGGCACGGCGACCTTCCGTCAGGCGGCGCTGAACGCGGCGGCGCTCCTGCCGATCAGCCTCGCGCCCACGGCGCTGGCGATGGCCGGCCGCGTCTACTTCTTCGTCGCGCTGGCGCTCTCCGGCGTGCTGCTCGCGCTGGCGCTCTCCGGCGCGCGGGCCCCGACGCCGGCGCGCGCCCGCCGGCTCTTCGTCGCCACGCTCGCCTACCTCCCCGCCCTCCTCGGCACCCTCATCGCCGCCCCCGCCCCATGATCCCCTTCCACCGCTTCCTGATCGGCACCGCGATCTGCTTCTGCCTCGGCTTCGCCGCGTGGGCGCTCGCCGCGTACCGCAGCAACGGGAGCACGCGCGAGCTGGCGTTCGCCGTGGGATTCGCCTGCGCCGGCCTCCTCCTCGGCTACTACCTGAAGCACCTCAACCGATTCCTCCACCGATGATCGATACGATGGCGAGCGACGACGCGCTCTCGCTGAGCATGTTCTGGGCGGGCGCGCTCATGGTGTTCACCCCGCTCCTGGGCGCGGCCGCCGTGCTGGGCGTCTGGTGGCGGCAGCGGCTCAAGGAGCGTCGGCGGCGGGACGACGCACCACCCCCGCCGCCGCTCCCCTGACGGGCGGCGGCGAGCGGCGGCGCGGCGGCGCCCCGGGGCGCGGGAGATGCCCGGGTGCGGCGCGGCATGCCGGCGCCGAGCGTCGGACGTTCGGCTGGATGCGTCCGGGCCCCACTCTTGATGTGAGACCGTTCCGCAGGGGGCAACGGTCCAGGCAGCGCACCCGCGCGGCCCGAAGCCGGCCGACCGGTCGGCGGCTCGCCGCGCGATCGTCATCGCGCCATCGCGGAGGTGGCTCATGGTAAGGGCACGCGCAATCGACGCCTTCGTCGTCTGGGTGCTCAGCGTCCTGCTCGCGGCGGTCTTCCTGCTCGCCGGCGTGCCCAAGCTCGCCGGAATGGGGACGGTGGGGCTGCAAGCGGCGGCCATGCGCGGATTCCCGACGTGGATCCGCGTGGTCGTCGGGCTCGTCGAGGTGGTGGGGGCGATCTGCCTGCTCCTGCCGGCGACCGCCACGGTCGCGGCGCTCTGCCTCGCCCTCGTGATGTTTCCGGCGATCGTCACGCAGTACCTGAGCGGCGAGCCCGGCGTGTACGTCCCCGTCGCGGCGCTGCTCATGCTGCTCTACATCGCGTGGCGGCGGAACGCGCCGGTCATGCGCGACGGCTACCGCGAGTTCGCCGCGATGCCGCATCCGCTGCTCTACGAGGGCGTGGTCGCGGGCGTCATCGGCGCCTCGGTGATCGCGGTGTGGTTCCTCGTCATCGACACGATCCAGGGGCGGCCGTTCTTCACTCCGGCGCTGCTCGGCCAGGGGCTGTTCCGCGTCTTCGGACCCGTGTCTCCGACCGAGGGGGCGGTGACGTTCGTCCTCGTGTACACCGTGTTCCACTTCGCCGCGTTCATGCTCGTGGGGCTCGTCGCGTCGCTCATCGTCGTCGTCGCGAGGCGGGAGCCGTCGATCCTCTTCGGCTTCCTCATGCTCTTCGCGGCGACCGAAGTGGGCATCTACGGCCTCGTCGCGCTCCTCGACGTCGCGACGCCGCTGGGCAGGTTCGCGTGGCTCCAGATCATGGCCAGCAACCTGCTCGCCTGCGCGGCCATGGGCTACTACTTCCTCCGGACCCACGGCGAGCTCGGCCAGCAGTTCCGCCACACCTTCGACTGGGAGAACGCGGCCGCGATGGAGGAGCGCCGCGTCCCGGACGCGCCGCCGCAGATAATGGCGGCGACGACGGAGCGGGGCGAGGCGGCGGGAGGCGGCATCGACGGCCCGCGCGCCCCCTGAGCGGCGAGGGAGGGCGGGCGGAGCCTCGTCAGTCCTTGTAGGGGTCGATCTCGTCCGCACCCGCCATGACGACGACGAGGGGGCGGAGCGTGTGCATCACCTCGACGGTCCCCTCCTGCGCCGCGAGCACCTCGGGGAGACGGCGGTAGGCGTGCGGGCTCTCGTCGAGCCCGCCGCCGCGCAGCACCACCCCCTTCTCCCTGATCCACTCGTGCATCATCTCCGGCGTCACGCTGCCCGGCGTGAGCTGCCGGCCGGTGCGGCGGTTCCGCTTTCCCGCCGCCTGCGTGCGCGACATCACGCGCCCCGCGCCGTGCACGGTCGAGAAGAGGGCGCCCCGCTGCGCCCGCGCCACCTCGTCGTCCGCGTCCGGGGCGCCCGCCGCGCCGCGCACGATCACCGCGTCGTCGCCCATCGACCCGCCGACGAAGCCCGTCTGTCCCGGGAAGGCCGGCGTCGCGCCCTTGCGGACGACCACCAGCTCCTCGCCCCGGTGCGTCTCCGACCAGGCGAAGTTGTGGTGGTTGTGCACGAGCTCGCGCTCGCGCCCGCCCAGGATCGCCACGACCTTCCGCGCCACCCACTCCCGCCCCGCGTAGGCGTAGCGGCCGGCGAGGTTCATGAGGTGCCAGTAGTCGTGTCCGATCGGCTGCGACACGTCGAGCAGCACCTCGCGCTCCGGGGCGCGCTCACCCCAGCGCTTCCCCTGCCCGATCGCGAGATAGGCCGAGGCCACCGCGTGGCCGAAGCCGCGCGAGCCGAAGTGGACGCCCACCCAGAGCGTGCCCCCCTCGTCGGCGAACAGGTCCACGTAGTGGTTCCCCGAGCCGACGGTGCCGAGCTGCGCGCGCGCCTTCGCGCGTAGCGGCTCGCGCTGCGCCGCCGGCACGGCGCTCCACGCCGGGTCCTCGAACAGGGGGTGGTCCACGGGCGCGTCGTCGGCGCGGTTCTTCCGCCCGACGCCGAAGCTCACGCTGCTCGCGATCTCGTCGGCGAGGGCATTGAGCCGGCGGTGCACCTCCTCCCGGTCGTCGCCGAGCGATTCGAGCGCGAGGTCGGTGCGGATGGCGGCGTTGCCGCAGGCGATGTCGAAGCCCACGCCGACCACCGACACCTGGCCGCGATACGCCGCCACGCCGCCGATCGGCATCACGTAGCCGACGTGGCCGTCGGCCATCAACGCCGCGGCGCGGGCGCGGGAGGCGACGTCCGCGAGCTGGGCGAGCGTCGCCGCGTCGTGGGAACCGAAGATCTTGGGCGTGGCGCACATCACAAGTCGCGTCACAAGTCGCGTCACGAGTCGCTCCTGCCGCGGCCCCATCGCCGCGGGGCCTGGACAGGCTCGCAAGATCGGGTCCCGCCGCGGCGCGCTTTCTGCCCTGCTCGTCAGCTCCGTGGACGCCCGCAGACCCGCTCTCCCGGAGGCGCATGGACGCTCACCCCGACGACTGTCCGCTCGCCCACGCCCTTGCCGACCGCGTGCGCGTCGCGTGCGACGAGCTCACGGCGCGCTGGCTCGAGCGGATCGCGGCGCGCGTCGCCCTCGACCCGAACCGGGTCTTCCCCTCCGAGGAGCTGCTCGACCACGTCCCGCTCCTCATCACGGGCATCGCCGACTACCTCGAGGACCCGGCCCACGAGATCGGG
>JBJMNL010000042.1:0-7713 GCA_045804285.1 Gemmatimonadaceae bacterium | reverse complement strand
GCGCGCGCGCGACGCGGCGCACCGCGGCGAACAGGGCGGCCCCGTCGAGCAGCGCCTCGCCGGTGAGCGCCGGGAGGCCGGCGGCGAGTCGCGCGTCGACGAGCGCGTCGTCGAGCGCGGCGGGGGCGGACCGCGCCGCCAGCTCGCGCTCGTCCTCGGCGGCGGCGCGGCCGAGCGCGGCGACGACCTGCGTCGCGCGTCGCATCTCGGGGTGAGTGGCGGCGAGCTCGTCGAGCGTGGTGTCGGGCACGGGCGTGGTCTGGTGGTGTGCGGCTATTCTGGCTTCCCCTGCCCCGGCTTTCCCTGCTCCGGCTTTCCCGACGACCGCTGCCGCGGGTTCGCGCTCGTTCCCCGGTCGAAGGTGTGCTGCTCGCTCGTCGTCGCCGGCGTGTTCGGGGTGACCGGGGTCTGCCCCGTTGGCGGCGGCGCGGGGAGCGGGGAGACGCCCGCGGGGGGCGGCATCTCGCCGCGCGCGAACCGGTCGACCGGCGCCGGCGCGCGTCCGGGCCAGAGCGTCGTATCCGCGGCATGCGGCTCGGGCTCGGACGTGACGACCAGGTCCTTGTTCCCCACGTCGGCGCCCGGCCCGTCGTCGCGCCCGCGGCGGGCCTCGGGGGAGCAGGAGAGCGCGAGGAGCGAGAGCGCGAGCAGAGCCACGAGCCGGGGCGCGTCCCGAGTGCCCCGGGGGGGCCCCCCCGCCGGGAAGGTAGCACGCTCGCCGCGCCGGCCCGCACCGGAAGCATGCGCCCGCGACCCGCGCCCCACCGTCACGGGTACCACAGCGGTACCCTCGGCCACTGCGGCGACATGACGATCACGAAGCGGAGCAGGAAGCCTCCGACCAGGACGCAGGTGGCGCTCAGCAGCGCGCGTCGCTCCGCGCCGCCGGCCCACGCGCCGCCCCGGGTGTGGAGGAGCAGGGGGAGCAGGATTCCGACGAGGACGACGCCGACCCAGAAGACGACGCCGAAGCCGCCAACGATGAAGGGGCGCGCGAGGCTGCCGAGCAGGAGGAGCATGAGGACGAGGGTCACCAGCTCGAGGACGATCGCGAAGCGGTCGGCGCGCTCCAGCTTGGCGACCGTCGCGTCGGGGTGGCGCCGGCCGCGCCGGAGCAGGAGCAGGATGAAGAGCGCGTACGAGCTGGACGCCGCCGAGGCGAGGAAGAGCGCGCCCATGAGCCGCGCGTTGTGCCACACCGGAAGGCTCGTCCCCGTCACCAGCACGCCCGTGTAGCCGGCGAGGGCGAAGCCGAAGAGGACGCCGAGCACGCGCCAGATGAGCGCGAGCGGGCGCGGCCACTCGCGCATCCAGCGGCCGGCGCGGACGAGGGGCGCCCAGGCGACGCGCCGGCTCTGCACGAGCGCGTCGACGAACGAGACGAAGGAGAAGAGTCCGAACGCCGTGAGGATCCAGGTGCCGAGGGAGATCGGCGACCACGGCTTGAACATCGGCAACGGGGGGCGCTCGCTCTGGACGAGCAGGTGCCAGAAGCGGAGCGGCTTGCCGAGGTCGACGAAGAGCAGCAGCCCGCACACGCAGAGCAGCGGGAAGGCGAGCAGGTAGCCGAGCCGGACCGCGTCCTCGTCGCGGGGGTCGCCCACCAGCTCGAGCATCGTGGCGATGAAGTACGACCCCGCGGCGAGCCCGCCGAGAAAGAAGTAGAGGATGACGTACCACCCCCAGTGCGGCGGCAGCGCGACGCCAGACTGCGGGTTCGGGGCGAGCTGGAGGAGGAGCGCGGGCACCGCCGGCAGGTCGCTCACGGGCGCCGCTCCGGGCCGGCCGCCGGGGGCGGGGGCGGAGCACCGTCGCGCTCGTGGTCCTCCGCCGCCATCCCGTCCATGCGATCCTTGCGGAAGGAGACGACGCTGCCGACGGCGAGCGCCGCCGCGGCCACGGCGCTGAAGGCGAAGCCCTCGTCCACGTGCTTCGACGGCAGCTCCGGCTTGTCGGGGAGTCCGTAGACGTGCGGCTTGTCGACGAGGAGGTAGAAGGCGTTGAGCCCGCCGACGATGTCCTGCTTGCCGTAGACGTACCCGTCGACCCCCTGCGCCTGCAGCTCGGCGGCGCGGCGCTCGGCGAGCTGCATGAGGTCCGTCACCTCGCCGAAGCGGATCGAGTCCGTCGGGCAGGCCTCGGCGCACGCCGGCTCCATCCCGTGCTGCAGGCGGTCGTAGCAGAGCGTGCACTTGTGCGCCTTGCCGTCCTCGCCGAGGTCCACGACGCCGAACGGGCAGGCGGAGATGCAGGCGCGGCACCCGTTGCAGACGTCCTGCTGGATGTAGACCGAGTCGAACTCGGTGCGGATGATGGCGCCGGTGGGGCACACCTCGAGACAGCCCGCCTGCACGCAGTGCTTGCAGACGTCCGACATCATCAGCCACCGCTGCCCCTTGAGGAAGCCGTGCTGCTCGCGGTTCTCCGGGATCTGCTCGATGAACTTGACGTGCCGCCAGTTGAGGGCCGAGAGGCGGAGCGTGTTGTCGTACGACTGCCCGCTCAGCTCGCGCTTGCCGCCCTCCTCCGCCGGCAGCTGGTTCCACTGGTGACAGGCGACCTGGCAGGCCTTGCAGCCGATGCAGACGGTCGTGTCGGTGTAGAATCCCTTGGCCATGACGGTGCCTCACGCGTGGCGGGAGCGGACAGTGGTCGGCGGCGGGCAGTCGGTGGTCGTCAGCGGTCAGCGACCCGCGGAGACTGCCGACCGCCCTCGCCCGCATTGCCTATCCATGGTACACCGCGCCCGGATGCGAGTAGTGTTCCCCCACGAGCCGCTCGAGCGCGGAGGGCTCGATGCCCAGCTCATCCGGCGCGCGCGCGTTCGTGGCGAGCTCGATGCCGAGGTCGATCTGCGCCTCCGCCGCCTGCCGCTCGCGGCGGCCGACATGCGGGAGCGGGTGGGCCGGGTCGGGGAGCTTGGCGTACACCGCCTCGGCGCGCCGCCCCGGATCGATCCGGCACATGAACGCCTTCCCCTCGTGGATCGTGACGTTCGGGTCGCCGACGAGGGCGGCGATCGTGTTCACGACGGCGCCCGTGACGACGCCGCGGTAGCCCCAGTGCCAGGGCATCCCCGCCTGGTGCACCGTGCGTCCGTTCACGAACAGCGGGCGGAGCCGGCGCGTGACGAGCGCCTTGCACTCGATCGCCCCGCGCGGCGTGCTCACCGTGACCCAGCCCGTGTTCTCGACCCCCCGCTCGGCCGCCAGCTCGGGCGAGAGCTCGATGAAGAGCTCCGGCTGCAGCTCGGCGAGCCAGGGCACCCAGCGGCTCATCACGCCGGTCAGGTGGTGCTCGGTGAGGCGGTAGCTGCTGATGACCGTCGGGTAGTTGGGGTCCCCCGGATCGATGTACTTGTTGCCGACGACGTTGAACGTCTTCGCCACCGGGTTCCGGCGCACCTTCGGGTAGAGCGGGTTGTCGGTCGGGCCCTCCCACGGCTCGTAGTGCGTCGGGAGCGGGCCGTCCACGAGCCCGCTCGGCGCGAACAGCCACGCCTTTCCGTCGGGCTTCATGATGAAGGGCCAGTCGCCGTCGTGCGCGTCGATGCCACCCTTGCGCCAGTCGCCCCGATAGGTCGGCGGCTTGGTGGCCGGGAAGTCGGGGACGTCGTAGCCGACCCACTTCCCGTTCGGCACTGGCTTCCCCGCGGCGTCCGGCGGGTTCGGGGCGTTCGCGTCCCACCAGACGTAGCGCTTCCGCTCCGACCAGGGCTTCCCCTCGGGGTCGGCGCTGGCGCGGTTGTAGATGTTGCGGCGGTTGGCCGGCCAGGCGAAGCCCCAGCCTAACGAGACGTAGTCATCCGCGACGCGCGCGGCGGCCTTGTTCACCCCCTCGGCCGGATAGATCCCCGTGTAGATCCAGGCGCCGGAGGCCGTGGTGCCGTCGTCTTTGAGGTCGCCGAACGACTTCACCGGGACGCGGCCGGGCACGGTGTAGCCGTTGATCTCCTTGAGGATGCTCACCACCACCGGCTCGCGGTGCGGGCCCTCCTCGGTGAAGTCCCAGGTGAGGGCGAGGAAGGGGTCGGCGAAGGGCTCGGCGGCGGGCGACGCGGGGCGCGCTCCGCCGGTAGCGCCGGCGGCCGACTGGTTCGGCACCGCGCCCGTCGGCGCCGTAGACTCCGACGTGGGGGGGGGCCCCCCGGCGCCCGCGCCGCCGCGCCCGGTGTCGGCCGCGGGCGGCCCCAGCCGCGACTCCCCCCTCTGCCCGGGGGTGCCCGGCTGCGTGACCCCCGCCCGCGGCGCCGTCCCCTGGGCCAGGGGCTGGAGCGGCTCCTTCGCGTAGAGCGCCTTGAGCCGCTTGCAGAGGTGATGCGTGAACCAGATGTCGCTGCGGCAGTCGCCCGGCGCCTCGCACGCCTTCTCGTGCCACTGCACCAGGCGCTGCGTGTTCGTGAAGCTCCCGTCCGTCTCCGGCACCGTCGTCGACGGGAGGAAGAACACCTCCGTCCCGATCGCCGACGGGTCGGGGATGTCCGGCGCCTTCCAGAACTCCGCCGTCTCCGTCATGAAGATGTCGCGCACCACCATCCAGTCGAGGTTGGCCAGGCCGGCGCGCTGGAAGGTCGCGTTCTGGCCGCCGACCGCCGGGTTCTGACCGATCGCCATGAACCCCTTGACGACGCCGTCGTGCATGGCGGTGAACATCGGCATGTGCGAGTGGTCGCCGACGTTCTTCGGGAGGAGCTGGTAGCCCCACTCGTTCTCCGCCGTCGCCGCGTCGCCGTACCACGCCTTCAGGAAGGACACGACGTACTTCCGCCCGTTCGCCCACCATCCCGTCGTCGGCATCTCCTTCACCAGGTAGCCCTGGAGCGAGGCGTGCTCGGGGACGATGGCGGTCGGCGCCGGCAGGTAGCCGGGCAGCAGGTTGTAGAGCGTCGCGATGTCGGTCGAGCCCTGGATCGTCGCGTGGCCGCGCAGCGCGAGGATGCCGCCGCCGGGCCGCCCCATGTTGCCGAGCAGCGCCTGCACGAGGCCAGCCGCCCGGATGTACTGCACCCCCACCGTGTGCTGGGTCCACCCGACCGCGTAGGCGAAGGACGAGGTGCGCTCGCGCCCCGAGTTGTCGCACAGCGTCTTCGCGACGGAGAGGAACTGCTCGGCGGTACAGCCGCAGACGCGCGCCACCATCTCCGGCGTGTAGCGCGCGTAGTGCCGCTTGACGATCTGGAAGACGCAGCGCGGGTGCTGCAGCGTCGGGTCGGTGCGCGGCGGGTGGTCGCGATAGTCGACGCCCGGCTGCCCCTCCTTCGTGTGCGGCTCGTTCGCGGCCTTCTGCTGCCGCTGCTGCATCGGCGCGTTCCCCTCCGTGCCCTCGTACGCCCACGACGCCGGGTCGTACTTCCGCTGCGCGGGGTCGAAGCCGGAGAAGAGCCCGTCGAGCTCCTCGGCGTCCCTGAACTCGGGGGAGACGATCGTCGAGGCGTTCGTGTAGTGGGTGACGTACTCCTTGAACCAGCGGTCGTTGGCGATGATGTAGTTGATGAGCCCGCCGAGGAAGGCGATGTCGCTCCCCGACCGGATGGGGACGTGCATGTCCGCCATCGCGCTCGTGCGCGTGAAGCGCGGGTCGACGTGAATGATCTTCGCGCCGCGCTCCTTCGCCTTCATCACCCAGCGGAAGCCGACCGGGTGACACTCGGCGAAGTTCGAGCCCATGATGATGATGCAGTCAGCGTTCTGCAGATCCTGCTGGGCCATCGTGGCGCCGCCCCTTCCGAACGTGACCCCCAGACCGGGGACCGTGGAGGAGTGTCATATCCGCGCCTGGTTCTCGATGAAGACGCCGCCCAGCCCCCGCCAGAGCTTCGCCTGGACGTAGTTCCACTCGTTGTCGAGCGTCGCGCCGCCGAGGGAGGCGATGCCGAGGGTGTGATTGACGACCGTCTCGCGCCCGTTCACCGCCGCCGTCCGGCGGAAGGTGGCGTCGCGCGTCCGCTTCACGCGCTGCGCGATGAGGTCCATGGCCCGGTCGAGCTCGATCTCCTCCCACGCCGTCGCGCCCGGCTTGCGGTGCAGCGCCTTCGTGCGCCGCTCGGGGTTGACGGTGAGCTGGAAGGCGGCCGCGCCCTTCGGGCAGAGGTTCCCCCGGTTAATGGGCGAGTCGGGGTTCCCCTCGAGATTGACGAGCTTGCCGTCGCGCACGTGCGCGAGCTGCGCGCAGCCGACGGCGCAGTAGGGGCAGATCGTCGGGACCGTCTTCGTGTCGGCGATCTTCCAGGGGAGCGGGAGGGTGGCTCTGCGCAGCGGCGCGGGATCGACGCCGAGCGAGACGACGCCGCCGAGCGCGGCGCCACCGCCCACGAGCCCCGAACGCTCGAGGAACTGCCGGCGGGACAGTGTGGACATGCGTGCTCCCTGGGTTGTCGCGCCCTGGGTTGTCGCGCCGTGCGGGACGCATGGCGCGGTGAGTCGCAAGGAAAACGATTGCCGCGAGAATCGTGCGCGGCTCGGAAGTGAGCGAGAAGCGACACCGAGCGGCCGGCGAGGGTGGCCGGTGACGACGGGACCCCCGGGGCGCTCCGCGGAGCGCCCCGGGGGTCCCGTCGCGACCAGCGATCGACGGCCGGCGGCGGCCCGCGCTCAGCTCCCCAGCGGGATGTTCAGGCCATAGAGGAGAACGGGGCGCCAGTGGTCCTTGTCCCCGTTGTTCTGGCGCGGGAGCGGTCCGGAGATCTGCTGGTCGATGAGGAAGTAGACGCCGATGCCGCTCCACGTCGGGCCCATCCCCGCCATCATCTTCCGGCCGACCTGGAGGACGACCGCGCCCTCGGCGACGAAGAACGTCCCGCCGGTGGCTCTCGTCGTCGTGCCGCCGAAGGTGGTGACGCCGAGGGGGTCGAGGGAGATGTCGAGCCACCCCTGCGTGACGGCCGTGACCGGGGTGATGGGGATGATGCCGCCGTAGAAGATGTTCGGGGTGCCCGCGTTCCCCCCCGTCGCCACCTGGGTGCCGAAGACGAAGTTCCAGACCGGGAGGCTGGTGGGGACGACCGTCCCGAAGCGGGCGTTGAAGGCGCTCGTGCTGTTGATGTTGTCCGGCGCGGAGATGGCGTTGGCCGTGACGCCGCCGGGCTGCAGGACGAAGACGGGATGCTTGAAGAACGACATGAACGTCCCGGACGTCCCGGGCGCTCCGGTCGTGTCCTGCGCGAGGCCCACGGCCGGCGCGGTGGCGCCCAGCAGGGCGAGTGAGGCGGCGAACTTCGCGATGCGGTTCATCAACTGCCTCCTGAAGGGGTGGTGTGTGCCGATGACGGTATCACATCAGCCACCGGGCGCCGGCGGCCGCGACGCGGCCGCCGGCGCCGCGCGCGGCGCTGGCGTGTCAGGGCTTCGCGCGTGCCTGCTGCTTGAGCATCTCCGCGTTGAAGAAGATCATCGCATCCACGATCGGGGTGGCGCGGTGATCGGCCCACCAGTAGAAGTCGTCGACCTGCGACGAGTAGACGGGGGGCGCGAACGGGAAGTGGAGCGCGTGCCCGGCGCGCAGCGCGGCGATGGCGGCGCTCGAGACGGCGGCGCTGTCCCCCTCGCGCCCCGCGGCGGCGGCCGTCGCCCGCGCCTGCTCGGCGGCCGCGCCCGCGAGGAAGCCGTTCAGGTAGATCTGCCGCTCGGCGGTCGTGAGCCGGGTCCAGTACTCGCCGGTGAGCTGCGCGGCGTGCGGGGCGCGCGCGGCCGCGCGGGGCGCCGCGGCGCGGCCGGC
>JBJMNL010000041.1:0-2203 GCA_045804285.1 Gemmatimonadaceae bacterium | reverse complement strand
GAGTGACCGCATTCCGCGTGACTTCGAGTGCGTAGAGCACTGCCGGGCTCGCGGCGAGTAGGTGCTCGAGTCGAGCTCGCGTCTCGCGCAGCGCCTCCTCCGCGCGCTTCCGCTCGGTGACATCGGACCACGCGACGACGCCGGCTACGATGCGGCCCTCTCGGTCGCGCACCGGGGCGGCGCTGAAGAGCCCGACGCCTATCGTGCCGTCGCCGCGCAGCATCCGGATCTCCTCGTCGGTGACCACCTCGCCGGCCTTGATCGCGCGCGCGAGAGGCCACTCCTCCGGCCGGACCTCGCGCCCGTCGGGATGAAAGCCCGTATAGTCGGTGTACTCCTCGATCCTGGTCGACGGCCGGAACGGTTGGCGCAGAAAGCGCTCGACCTGGTCGTTGGCCAGCATGAGCCGGCCGGACGGGGCCTCAGCGATGATGATCGCGCTGGGCATCTGCTGCAGCACGGCCTCGAAGAGCGCCCGCTGCCCTACCAGCTTTTCGGGGAGTGCCTGCGACTCCTCGCCCCGCTGCCCGAGATCTGCCGCCTTCTCCTCCAGCTGCTCGGCGAGCGCGGCGGCATCGGATCGAGCCGGCCGCTCGCGATCGAGACGTCGCTGGCGGCGACTCGGCTTCGCATGTTCAGCGTCGCCCGTGCTGTCCATGGTCAACCCCCTGCGCGTTGTAATCGAGGAAGGGGACGTCCACGCCCGAACCAGCGCGCGACGGCGTCGGCGGGAAGATCACGAGCGCCCGTCGCCCTAACGACTAGCGCCGTCTCTTCATCCGGGTAGCGGCCGAGTGACGTGCAGTTGCCCCTGAGCTCGGCTGCATCGAGCAGATCATCGCACGTGTCTACTCGGTGTTCTCGCCGGACGGTCTTCTCGAGCACATCGAAGATCACGACCTTCATGGCTCCCACAGCATGCAGGCTGACGGCGCGCCGGAGCTCAGTGTACGAGGAGAACCGCGGCATGTCGCCGTCACGCGGTAGCGTCCCGCGAACGACCATGCTACACGATGCATCTCGCGCGCGCCAGGCAGCGCGATAGCGCGCCTACGTCGCTGATGAGGCGGGCGCGCTCGAGGTCCATGCGGGCGCCGGGCGGGCGGCTCTGCTATTGGACAGGCGAGCGCTTCGTCGCCGCGACGCTCATGAGTCGCCTGGTCTCCGTCGCGCGGCTACGTCTTCGTCATGACCCGCACCGACGACGTGATCGACGTCGCGGGGCACCGGCTCTCGACCGGGGCGATCGAGGCGCCGAGCGCTACGGCCTACGGCGCCCTTCGAGCGGTGTCTGGCGCGGCCGCAGGCTGTTGCGCGGCCCGCCTCTGCGGCTCGGCGCTCGTCCCGGACCGAGCGCTGCACCACCCCGCGTACACCGCGACGGCCGCGACCAGTAGCACGCCAGCGACCCAACTCCGAGCCTCGGCGCTCATTCTCTCTTCGTCGTCCATCGTGCGCTCCTGCCGGGGGCCATTCGATGATGCCGCGCGGGGGCCGAGCGGCGGGCACGCGAACCGTGCACGGTGGGTGGTTGCACGGACCGTGCGCGGAACGGCCCGCTGGGGATGCCGCGCGTACTGCTCTGGTGCGCGCCGACGCCGGCCGAACGCCGGTCGAGCGCGCTTGCCCGTCGGGCCCGGCGGTCGTATGCTGACCCACCGCGCGGACGCGCGCCGTGGCGCGCCCCACGCGCTTTTCTCGTCGCGCGCGAGGTGCCGTATGCGTACACTCCTGAAGGTGATCATTCCCGTCGAGCCGGGCAACGCGAGCATCGCGGATGGCCGCCTGCCGGCCATCATGGAGCAAGTCTTCGCGGACATCCGGCCGGAGGCGACGTACTTCGTCTCGGACCACGGCCGGCGCTGTGCGCTGGTCGTCTTCGACATGGCGGACTCCGCCCGGATCCCCGCGATCGCGGAGCCATTCTTCCAGGGCTTGAATGCCTCCGTGGAGTTCCTGCCCGTGATGAACATCGACGAGCTACGTCGGGGGCTCCAGGCCGTCGCGTCGGCCGTGGCCACCCCCGGGCCATCCGCGTCAGGGGTGGGCGGAGCGCGCGCGCCGCGCGCGACGCGCTGAGCGGCTCGCCGTCCGGGTCACGCGGCGGGCCGCTCCCCGGCCCGGCGCGAGCTGATGGCGACCGGCGGCGCGACGTGCGCCGCCGCGTCCCGGACCGTGTGGATCACGCGCGCATCAGGAGATG
>JBJMNL010000040.1:0-8399 GCA_045804285.1 Gemmatimonadaceae bacterium | reverse complement strand
TGCGTCAGTCCCTGCCCGATCCTGGCCTCCCGAGCCAGCGCTACGACGGGTTCGAGTCGCTCGGCGCCGGCTTCGTGCGCGCGTCGGCGGATCCGGTGGAAGGGGCGGCTCTCACCGGAGGCCGGCGCGGCGCGCTGAGGTCATGGAAGCACTCCTCGACTGCGCTCACCACAGCGGTCACAGCGGTCACGGAGGGGCACGGAGCTCATCCTCCGTGCCCCTCCGTGACCGCTGTGACCGCTGTAACCGCTGTGGTAAGCGCAGTCGAGGAGTGCTTCCATGGCCTCACCGCGCCGCGCCGGCCTCCGGTGAGAGCCGCCCCCTCCACCGGATCCGCCGACGCGCGCACGAAGCCGGCGACGAGCGACTCGAGCCCGTCGTAGCGCTGGCTCGGGAGGCCAGGATCGGGCAGGGACTGACGCAGCTCGCCGTCACGGAGCCGCCGGGTCGTGCGGCGGCACCGCGAGCAGGCTGCGGCCGCCGTCGCGCGCCACGTCGCTCGTCACGCTGCCGAGCATCCACCGCTCGACGCGCCCGTGTCGGTGGCTTCCGAGCGCGATCAAGTCGATCTGCGCGCCCTCGGCGTGGCCGAGCAGGAGCTCGGCGACCGACCTTCCCGGGTCGCGCGGGAGGACGACCTGCTCGACGGTCGCGCCGGGCCCCGCACCGAGCTCGCGCGTGAACCACGAAAACGCCGCCGGTACGCCGAGCTCGTGAATCACGCGCTCGCCGTCGTCGGGCACGTGCATCTCGAGCGGCGGCACGTAGGCGAGCACCAGCGTTCCCCCGTCCGCGACGAGCGACTGTGCCGCGCGCGCCGCCGTGAGGCTCGCCCGGCTGAAGTCGACGCCGACCAGGACGCGCCGCGGGAGCCCAGTGTCCGCGCGTGTGACGCCGAGCACGGGACATGGGGCGGCGCGCATGACGTTCAGGGTCGACTCGTCGTTGAGGGCGCGTTCGATCACGTGGTGGCTGCGAAGGCCGAGGAGCACGAGCCCCGCGCCGAGTCGCCGCGCCTCCTCGAGGATCGCGTGCGAGGGGGTCCCGAGCGCCACCCGCGCCGGCCAGTCGATCGGACGGTGGAGCATCTCCGAGAGCGCCTCGCGAACTTGCCGCTGCTGCTTCTCGTGGAGCTCCTCGCCGTACGCGGCACCGGCCAGCGAGAACGCCAGGCTCATTGGCGGCGGGAGGGGCGCGGGCCGCGTGTCGACGACGGTCAGCGCGTGAACGCGCGCGCCTCGCCGCTCGGCCAGATCGAGCGCCATCCGCGCCGCGGCCTCGGACGGGGCGCTGCCATCGACCGCCAGGAGCGCCGGTCCGCGAGTGATCGGTGAAGCGGGCGCGGCGGCGGGCGCGGGAGAGGATCCGGTGTCGCGCGAGACACTCTCCGACGAAAGTTCGCGACGTGCGACGCGGCGGTCGGCGGTCATTGGGACCTCAACGGAGCGAGTGAGATGACTGGCCCGTCCCGCCGGGCAGCGCACCGGACGGAGCAACACCGGCATGAGCACTCCCGCCCGGCGGCGGAACGCGGTCGGCCGCCTCGCGCTTCCCACGCCGGTGGCTGCATTCAGGATAGAGCGCTCGAGCGCGCCCGGGCCAGCTTCACCCCCTGCCCGACGAGTGCGGGCACCGCCGCCAGCGCGACGACGAGGACCCAGTCGAGCACGGCGAGCGGCCGCACGCCGAGCGCCGCCGCGAGCGGCGCGACCGTGGCCGCCGCGACCTGGAGCGCGGCCACGAGCGCGACCGCCGCCAGCGCCCACCGGTTGCGGAGCGCCGCCCGGCGTCCGAGCACCGGCGCGGCGCTGCGCGCGTTCCCGAGGTGGAGCGTCTGCGCGAGGGCCAGCGTCATGAACGCCATCGTCCCCGCGCGCTCCGGGCGCGGGCCGCCGAGCCCGACGAGAAAGGCGGCGAGCGTGACGAGGGTGATGAGCGCCGCGTACGCGGTCACGCCACGCAGGAATTCCGCGGAGAGCAGCTCGGCGCGCGGGTCGCGCGGCGGCCGCGCCATCACGTCGCGCTCCGGCGGCTCCACGGCGAGCGCGAGCGCGGGAAAAGTGTCGGTGAGGAGGTTGAGCCAGAGGAGCTGGAGGGGCGCGAGCGGCTGCGGCAGCCCCGCCAGGCCGGCGACGACCAGGACGAGCACCTCCGCGACGTTACAGGAAAAGAGGTAGAAGACGAACTTGCGGATGTTGTCGTAGATCGCCCTCCCCTCCTCCACCGCCGCGGCGACCGTCGCGAAGCGGTCGTCCTGCAGGACCACCGCGGCCGCCTCCTTGGCGACGTCGGTCCCGCGCCCGCCCATCGCCACGCCGACGTCCGCCTTGCGGAGGGCGGCGGCGTCGTTGACGCCGTCGCCGAGCATGGCGACGATCTCCCCGCGCCGCTGCAGCGCGCTCACGATCCGCAGCTTGTCCTCCGGGCTCACGCGGCTGAACGCGCCCACCCGCTCGATGCGCCCAGCCGGCGCGTCTTCGTCCGTGCGCGCGAGGTCGCGGCCGTCGAGCGTGAGCTCGCCCGGCGCGAGCACGCCCAGCTCGCGCGCGATCGCCTCGGCGGTCAGGCGCTGGTCGCCGGTGATCATGACGGTGCGGATGCCAGCGTCGCGCAGGCGGCGGATCGTCTCCGGCACGTCGGGCGCGGGCGGGTCGGTGACGCCGGCGAAGCCGAGGAAGGTCAGATCCCGGACCGCGTGCTCGTCGGCCGCGGCGGCGTGCCCCCGCGCGAGCGCGAGGACGCGGAGCCCCTTTGCGGCGAGGGCGCCGTTCTGCTCCAGGAGCCGCGCGCGCCCCGAGTCGTCGAGCGGCTGCTCACCGGCCTCGGTGGCGACCGCGGTGCAGCGCTCGAGCACGCGCCGCGGTGCGCCCTTCACGTACACCGCCAGGGCGCCCGTCCCGTCCGCCTCGTGAAACGTGGCCATCCACTGCCGCTCGCTCGAGAAGGGCACCGCGCCGCGCTCAGGCCATCGCCGGCGCAGCGATTCGAGGTCCTGTCCTCCCTTGACGGCCGCGACCAGCAGCGCCGCCTCGGTCGGGTCACCCACCGCCGTCCAGCGCCCGTTGCGCTGCGCGAGGCCGGCGCGGTTGGCGAGGGCGCCGACGACAAGCGCCTCCTCGAGCAGGCGCCCGTCCGGGAGCGCGTCCGCGCCGCCCGCGGGCAACAGCTTCCCCGCCGGTTCGTAGCCGGCGCCGGTCACGTGCACCGAATGCCCGTCCACCACGAGGGTGGTGACCGTCATCTCGCCCGCGGTGAGGGTGCCGGTCTTGTCCGTGCACACCACGGTCGCCGAGCCCAGCGTTTCGACGGCCGGCAGGCGACGCACGAGCGCCTTCCGGCGCGCCATGCGCCAGACGCCGACGGCGAGCGCGATCGTCGCCACCGCCGGCAGCCCTTCGGGGACGGCGGCGATGGCCAGCGCGATCCCGGTCTCCACGGCCGAGACCAGCGCCGAGCCGCGCCACAGCTCCAGCGCGACGACGAGCGCGCCGACGGCGAGCGTGACCCAGACGAGCCGCCGCCCGAGCGCGTCCAGCCGCCGCTCGAGTGGCGTCCGCTCCTCGCGAATCGCGCTCGTCAGCGCGCCGATGCGCCCGACCTCGGTGCGACTCCCGGTGGCGACGACGACCGCGCGCGCACTCCCCGCGACCACCGCCGTCGACTGAAAGAGGAGATTGCGGCGCTCCGCGAGCGGCGTCTCGGCCGGCAGCGTCACGTCGGCCCGCTTGTCCACGGGGAGCGACTCGCCGGTGAGCGGCGCCTCGTCGACGCGGAGCTCGGCGGCAGCGAGGAGCCGTACGTCCGCCGGGACGCGCTGTCCCGCCTCGACGGTCACCACGTCGCCCGGCACCAGCTCGCGCGCGTCGAGCTCGGACGCATGCCCGTCGCGCACGACCGTCGCGCGCGGCACCTCGAGGCCGCGGAGCGCCTCGATGGCGCGCCGGGCGCGCAGCTCGGTGAGGAAGCCGAGCGCGGTGTTGACGGCGAGCACGGCGCCGATCGCCACCGCTTCGGCGCGGTCGCCGGCCAGCGCCGCGACCGCCGCCGCGGCGACGAGCAGCGCCACGACGACGCTCCGGAGCTGGGCGAGGAAGATCGCCCACGCGGACGTGGGCGGCGCCATCGCGAGGCGGTTGGGCCCGAACTGCCCGCGTCGCCGCGTCACCTCGTCCGCCGACAGGCCGGCCTCGGTCGCGTCGAGCCGCGCCAGCGTGTCGTCCGCCGGTACGGTGTGCCACGGGAAGTCGGGATGCGGTGCGCCGGTCATGACTGAGAGTAGCTCGACTCGGCCCGCTGCCGGAAGCGGCCGCGCCGGCACAGCCGCGTCAGCCATTCACGCGCCGCCGCGCGTGCACATCCAGGAGCGGTACGCGTGTTGCCCGGGTCGTGATGCTCGGCACGCTGCTCGCCGGGAAGCGCGAGCCGCAGCCGCCGATGGCGTGGGCCGCGCCGCGGAACAGCGGCAAGACTGGTTCGGCAGGCACGTTACGCGGGTAGCTGCGTGAACCGGCGGAGCGGCAGCCGGCTCAACGCGCCGTACATCGTCGCCTCCGGCACCTCGGGGAGCCGCTCGCACTCCTTACCCGAACGCCCGGCCCGCCGTACCGAGTGCCGGAGGAGACGCGCTAAGTCAGTACGCAGGGAACTGGTCGTAGATCGGCTCCCACGAGTCGGCGATCAGCGCCAGCTCCTCGTCGCCGGCCCCGCGCAGCACCTCCAGTATGTCCTCGCATGTGAGGCGCTTGTACAGGAACGAGTCCACGGCGAGGTCCTCGCGGAGCGTCTTTCGGGCGGCGGCGCTCAGCCCCTGCCCCGCTACCGAGAGCGCGAGCGCGACGAGCGTGCGCTCCAGCGGAACGGATGTCTCCTCGTACGCCGTCCTCAGCGTCCGCCGCTCGGTCGCGCCGAGGCGGGCGAGGGCGAGCGCCGCGTGGCCACGCTCCGTGGGCTCCACACTGCGGAGCGCGCGCCGGAGTTCCGGCACGAGTTCCGCATCGCGCCTGACCCCGGCCGCCCTGTACACCCAGCACTTCTCCGCCTCGTCGGACGCGAGCAGGCGCCGCGCCGCCTCCCGGAAGTCACTCGGCTCGTCGATCGTGTGTATGCAGAACGAGAGCGCGAAGGGCCGGTTGGCGCGCTCCAGCGCGTCCACCGCGATCGGGCCGCCGATGTTGCCGAGCGCCAAGGAGGCGGCCTCACGGACTTCCGCACTCTCGCCGTCCTCGAGCAGCAGTCGGGCGAGCAGCGAGTCGGCGCGCGTCAGGCGCATCTGCCCGAGTGCGTGCGCTGCGAGCCGGCGGAGGAGCGGCCGATTCGAGGACGCCCAGCGAGAGATCAGCAGATCGGCGTGCTGTGGCCCGCAGAGCGCGAGCACGTGCTCGAGGCCGGGCAGCACCCCGTACATCACCGACGCCTTCGGGAAATCCTCCACTACCTCTAGGGCCATCTCGAGCTGGACCAGCCCGCCCGTCCTCCCGTGCGCGCGCAGCCCTGACGGCCCTTCGTAGAGCACCATGATGCGCGCGAGCGCCAGCACCACGTACCAGTAGATCTTCTCGAAGAAGTACTCGTCCCAGTGCCAGTGCCCAGCCGCGAGCTCGGTCCGCGTCTCCTCCAGTACGTCGAGGACGCGGAATCCCCAGCCCTCCGAGCCCAGGTAGCCGAGACCCTCGATGCACACTCGGGCTACATCGGGTGCGGGCTTGCCCTCGAGCGCCCGCGCCAGCTCGCCGGCGCAATACGGCTCGTGGGCGATGTCATAGCATTGGGTCGTTCCGGTCGCAGCGTGCCAGTCCCGTTTAACATTGAGCACGCGCTGCGCCATGAGGGGCGCCGAGGCCGCTGCCCGCTCCCGCAGGACGCGGCGCACGATGTGCGGCGTCACCTCATTGAGGCCGATGAGTCGCGAGACAATGGTGGGGAGGTCGATGTCGCCTCTGGCGATCATCGCGTCGGCCGTCGGGGCCGCGATGCTGGGGTCCCGAGCGAAGAGCGCGTCGACGGACGGCGGGGCGCTGGCGGCGCTCGCTGCTCCGCGCGGGTGGACGCGCTCGCCGGGCGTCGCCGCGATCTCCGCCGCCGCGGCACCGCCTCGCGATGGTGCCGGGTCCGGGGCCTCGGATTCCGGCCGGCCCACCGCCGCCGGCGTGTTGGGTGTGGGCGTAAGGTCGGGTTCGACCTCGAAGATCCGCCCGTCTCCGGCGCGGAGGTAGAGCACCGGCGTGCCCCACTGTTGGCCGTGCTCGTCCGGGCTCAGGGCGAGCCGCGCTTGGGCCATGGCCGTATCCACCAGGCACCCGTCCGAGAGGGCGCCATAGAAGTGGTGTGCGAAGGCGATCGACGCCTTGTCCGTGACCTCGAACTGCATCGCGATAACTGCTGGCACCCCTTGTTGGACGAGCGTCTGCGCGACCCCCGCGAGCGGGTCCGTCGGGTCCGTTCGCGCGCCCTCGCAGGCGTTGAGGATCACGAGCCGCAGTGTCGGGGCGTTGTAAAGGAGTGCTCCAAGCGTCTGCGCGTCCACCTCGTGCGGCCGGCGCCGCTCGCCTTCCAACACCAGCATGCCGGCCCGGCTCCGGTCGTCGAAGTAGCCGTGACCGATGAAGTGGAAGACGTGGTAGTGGTCGCGGCGCTGGCGCAGCGCGCGCTGCAGGGCCACCTGCGTGGCGGTGTCCAGCACCTCGATCGCGACCCGGTCCTCCTCAAGGTCACGCAAGGCGCTGTGGAGCTTCTCGATCTCGTGCCCGACGTCCAGCGCCGGGTAGTCCCGGCTCTCCGGACTGCTCACCATCACGAGTACGCGAAGCGGCGGCCGAACGCGAAGCACCCCGGCGGCTCCGGGGCCCTCCAGGAAGCGAACGACCGGTGTGAGGTCCGAGCGCGCAAGGAACCGCCGCTCCCGCGGGTCGTAGAGGTACTCCCACGGCAGGTTGGCGAGCTCGGGCGCCTCCTCCAGGTGCAGCCGGACGCGGAGCCCCTGCCCGCGGGTCTTGGCCTCGTCCAGGCTCCGGCGGTAGCGGCTCTCGACGCCGCCCGCGAACATCGCCCGGAAGAGCCGCTCCCCGAAGTCGATGGTCGTCGTCAGCGCCTTCTGCTTCCGGCCACCGCGCACGATGTGCCGGGGCAGCCCAATCCGGAGGAGGAAACTCTCCAACTCCGCGCCGGAGATCGGGAGCCGAAACTCGGCCGCGTCGACTCCCGCCGGCCCCGAGGCGAACACCCTGTACTGGCGGCCGGCCCGCTCGACGCGCAGGTCGAAGTTGATGTAGGTGAGCTCTGGCACGCGCCCTCCGGTGAGCGCTATCCCGTGCGCGCGACTCCACTCCGCAACTCCGCGCTGATCGCCTTGGGGACGAAGCCACGCGGCGCCGGCAGGTAGGGGACGCTGCGCTCGCCCGCGCCCAGCTCGGGCGCTCGGAAGACCTCCTCGGGGAAGAATACCCACGTCTCGTTCCGGCGCTCCAGGCGCCCCGCCTTGTAGGCGAACGCCGCGACGTCGTCGGTGACGCTCGTGAACGAGACCGTCGTGGAACTCGCGACCTCCGCCTTGCCGCTCGTTCCGAGGTCGATGAACGCCCCGACCTTCCCCGCGACGTCGTGCTTGAACGCCTTCTGGTCGGCCCGGCTGAGCAGAAGGCGCCTCGCGTAGGCGTACTCGTACGCCACGTGCAGCTTCCCGGCCTCGACGTATTCTTCCGGGATGCCCGTGGTCGAGAGCTGCTGGAGCGGCTGGTGGAGCTGCGTCGGGTCGAGCCCACGATAGGTGACGTCCGAGAACGCGAAGCTGAACGTCTTCGCCCCGGCGAACGACAGGTCGAGCTTCGGGATGGCGGTGATACCGATGCAGCGGAGCGCCTGGTCCAGGAATGACACCGTCGCCTTCAGGTCCTTCCGGCTCGTGTGCTGGTGCTCGATGTCGGCGAGCCGCCCCCTCCCGGCGGTGGGGAGCGCCGCGGCGCTCGGCAGCCGGTCGGCGAGCGGCCCAAGTCGGACGAGCCGGCGGTTGGCGTAGTGGTAGAGTTCCGGCGGCGTCACGCCCGTCCGGGGCAGGAAGACCGGCTGGTACCCGAGTGAGTTGAGCAGCGCCACGAGCGCATCCGCCATTGCACGCCTCCTGATGCCGCGGCCCCGTTGGCCGGGCGCTGTGCAGTGCGATTCGGGTTCGTGAGCGGTCTAACGTTAGGCCGGGCCGCCGTCGGTCGCGAGCGGAGCACGCGCCCCCGGGCGAGTTGGCGCCGCCGCCGCGCGACCAACCTCTCGCGCATGAGCAGCGCGCCGACCGCAGCGGACGACCCCGGCGGCCTCGCCGAGCCGACTCGTCGGGCGCCTGCCCGCGCCGACCGTCCCCGACCTGGAGGAGCGAGCGGCTCGGCGGCGCCCGGCCCCGGCATGCGCCCCCC
>JBJMNL010000039.1:0-4575 GCA_045804285.1 Gemmatimonadaceae bacterium | reverse complement strand
TCGGCGCAGCGCCGCTCGCCGCGGCGAGCAGCGCGCCGGCCGCCTCCGACACGCTCGCGACGGCGCCCGCGCTCGGCCCCGCGGGATCGGCGCCGAGCGCACCCGCGGCGCTGGCCGGGGGCGCCGCGTCCCCGACGCCCGCCGCGTCCGCGCCGCTCCCCGCGTTCCTCCCCGCGCCGCGCGATTCGTCCCCCGCGCGCCGCTACTCGCCATGGCGGCAGCTCGTGCCGCGCTACTGGCTCCCGCTGGTCGCGGGGACCGACGACGGCCGGCTCGCGCTCGGCGCCTACACGAGCGGGAGCGACGTCGTGGGGCGCCACAGCTACGGCGCGCAGGTCACCGCCCCGCCGGGTGATCCGGGCGAGGTCGACGCCTCGCTCGGCTGGCGCTACGCCGGACTCGGCCAGCCGCTGCTCGACGTCGCGGTGGGGCAGTTCTGGGAGCACGATCCCGTGTTCGTGTCGCGGGGGGCCCAGGAGGTGGGAACGCTCACGCATCGCACGCGCGAGGCCCTGGTCGCCGCGACCTTCGTGCGTCCGCGGATGCGCACGTACGCGTCGCTCAGCGTCGGCGCGGGGTACGAGATGCGCGACTACGCGACCGAGCCGGCGCCGCTCATCCAGCGTCTCGCGACGTTCTACCGCTCGCAGCCGCGCTATCCGTCGCTCTTCGCCTCCGCCGGCTGGTCGAACGCGCGACGGCCGGCGCTCGGAATCTCGCCCGAGGACGGCGTGTCGCTCACCGCCAGCGCGCGGGAGCGGTGGCGCACCGGCGCGGGCGACGCCGGGCGGGGGCGGACGATGATCGGCGTCGCGCGCGGCTACAAGTCGCTCGACCTGCCGGGCTACGCGCACCACGTGCTCGCCCTCCGCCTGGCGGGGGGCGCGGCGACGGGCACCGACGACGACCTCGAGCTCGGCGGGACGAGCGGCAGCGCCGAGGAGCTGCTGCCCGGGCTCACCATCGGCACCGGGCAGCGGACGTTCGGGGTGCGCGGCTTTCCGGCGGCGGCGCTGACCGGGCGCCGCGCGGCGGGGGGCACCGTCGAGTACCGCGCCCCGCTCACGCTCCCCGCGCGCGGCCTCGGCCTCTTCCCCGTCTTTCTCGCCCGCACGTCGCTCTCCGCGTTCGCGGAGGGGGCGAGCGCGTGGTGCCCGGCGTCGGTCGCCGCGTCGTGCGCCACGCCCGACGGCGCGCGCCGCGCGATCGCCTCCGCCGGCGCGGAGCTCGACGTCGATGCCGCGCTGCAGTACGACGTCCCATATCGCTTCCGCTTCGGCGTGGCGGCGCCGATTGCCGGAAGGTCGTATTTCGGCAAGGGGAGCGCGGCGGCGTACGTGACGCTGGGGCTGGCGTTCTGAGGCGCGAGGAGTGGAAGGGCGGAATTCAAAGCCTGAAGGGCGGAATGAAAGGCAAAGGGCGGAATGAGGCATGAGGCCGGGACCCCACGGGTGGCCTAACTAGCCACGAGTGGGGTCCCAGCCTCATGCCTCATGCCTCATTCCGCCCTTCTGCTGTACGCCTCACTCCGCATTCCGCTTTTTCAATTCCGCCCTTCCGCTCTCCTTCCGCCCTTCAGCTTTTCTCCGTCCGCCTCACAGTCCTTCCTCATTCCCGCCCTTCTTCACCCTCTCCGGCTCCCTCATGCCCTCCATCCATCCTACCGCGTTCATCCACCCTCTCGCCTTCGTCTGCGGCGAGGTGACGCTCGGCGCGCGCGCGTCGGTCTGGCCGACGGCGGTCGTGCGCGGGGACACGGACGCGATCGTGATCGGTGACGACTCCAACGTGCAGGACGGGACGGTGGTGCACGTCGATCACGGCGTGCCGACGCGGATCGGCGCGCGCGTGGCGATCGGGCACCGGGCGATCGTGCACGGCGCGACGGTGGAGGACGACTGTCTGATCGGGATGGGGGCGGTGCTGCTCAATCGCGTCGTCGTCGGGCGAGGGTCGATCGTGGGGGCGGGGGCGGTGTGCCGCGAGGGGATGGTGATCCCGGCCGGCTCGCTCGTGCTCGGCGTGCCGGGCCGGGTGGTGCGCGAGACGACGGCCGAGGAGCGCGAGCGGATCCGGCGGACGGTGGAGTCGTACCTCGCGCTGCAGGAGCGGCATCGCGGCGGGGAGTATCCGGCGCTGAGCGCGGGGCCGGACGCGCTGGCGCTGGAGTAGGCGCGAACGGGCGTGCGCGCGGGGGCCCCCCCCCACTGGGAACGTAGCTCCATTCGGCGGACGCATCGGCACCGAATCATCGCCGAGCGTGCCTAACGAGTGCTCGGCGCCGCCCGCCGGCGCGTGACGGCGTGCTGACGAACGCCCATTGGATGAGCACGCCGGGTGCGCCGCCGAGTGCGCCAGCGGACCCAACGGAACGGTCGAGCTCGGCGGTCGCGGCAGGCACGCGATCTGCTTGCAGGGTCATGCACGTGAATCCGGGCAAGCGGCCGGCGGCGCGTGGACGAGTCAGGCGCCAGCCAGGCGCCAGAGGCCGCCGCGGCGCCGCGACCGCTCCCGGCGATCCGAAGCCAAGTGCTTGCGTTCCTTGAGGAAGATGCGCTGTCGCGACGCTGCCCGCCGGGCCGCCGGGCGGCCCGGCGACGCTCGCCGGAGGCGGAGCATCGGGGAGCGCAAGGGGGTATAAAACGGATGCAGTCCCATAGTGTTTGGAAGCAAGGCGCGCAAGTCTCTAGCGGCGCGGAGCCGTTCTTCGTAGCTTCGTCGCCCCGCCACGAAAAGCGTGCTGATCGCAGCCCGGCCGGCACCCCAACGCGCCGGCCCCGGACGCACCCTCGAGCGGCGTCCGAGCGCACCGACAGCGTCCCTCCGCACGTCGTAGTTCCGTTCGTATTGCAGTCATAAGCAGCCACCAGCTCTTGGAGAGCCGCCCCATGCCGTTGCCTCCCACCCCCCCCGCCGGTCCCGTGACGCTCAGCCAGAATGCCCGGACGGTGCTCGAGAAGCGCTACCTGGTGAAGGACGCCAAGGGGAAGCCCACCGAGCAGCCCGAGGACATGTTCTGGCGCGTCGCCACCACCGTCGCCGAGGCGGACCGCCGCTACGGCGCCAGCGAGGGGGCGGTCGCGGCCGCGGCCGAGGAGTTCTACCGGCTCATGACGCAGCGTCGCTTCGAGCCCAACTCCCCGACGCTCATGAACGCCGGCCGTCCGCTCGGGCAGCTCTCGGCGTGCTTCGTCCTCCCCGTGGAGGACGCGCTCTCCAACGGGCAGAACGGCATCTACGACACGCTCCGCTCGATGGCGCTCATCCACCAGAGCGGCGGCGGCACGGGCTTCGGCTTCTCGCGGCTGCGCCCGAAGGGGAGCATGGTGCGCTCGACGACCGGCGTCGCGAGCGGCCCCGTGTCGTTCATGAAGCTCTACGACTCGTCGACCGACGCCGTGAAGCAGGGGGGGACGCGGCGCGGCGCGAACATGGGGATCCTGCGCGTCGACCACCCGGACATCCTCGAGTTCATCGCCTGCAAGGAAGACCTCACGCAGGTGACGAACTTCAACATCTCCGTCGCCGTCACGACGAAGTTCATGGACGCCGTGAGGGGGGGGACGTCCTACGATCTCGTCGACCCGACGACCGGCAAGGTGACGGGGCAGCTCGACGCCCGTGAGGTGTGGGACAGGATGGTGCTCGGCGCCTGGCGCACCGGCGAGCCCGGCGTGTTCTTCATCGACGAGGCGAACCGCTACAACCCCGTCCCGCACCTCGGCCTGTACGAGGCGACGAACCCGTGCGGCGAGCAGCCGCTCCTCCCGTACGACGTCTGCAACCTCGGGAGCATCAACCTCGGCCACTACGTGGCCGACGGCGTGATGGACTGGGACGCGCTGCGCCGCGACATCCACCTGTCGACGCATTTCCTCGACAACATCATCGACGTCAACAAGTACCCGCTGCCGGAGATCGACGCGCTCTCGAAGCGCATCCGCCGCATCGGGCTCGGCGTCATGGGCTTCGCCGACATGCTGATCCGCCTCGGCATCGCCTACGACTCCCCCGAGGGCGTCGAGATGGGGCGGAGGGTGATGGAGTTCCTGGACGTCGAGTCGAAGAAGGAGTCGGAGCGCCTCGCGCACGAGCGCGGCGCCTTCCCCGAGTGGGCGAAGTCGATCTGGGGGCCGGACGAGACGTGCGCCCGCGACAAGAACGGGAAGCGCGTCCGTCCGATGCAGCTCCTCCGCAACTGCAACGTGACGACCGTCGCGCCGACGGGGACGATCTCGATCATCGCCGGCTGCTCCTCGGGGCTCGAGCCGCTGTTCGCCGTCGCCTTCATGCGCAACCAGGCCGGCGTGATGATGCCCGACGTCAACGAGGACTTCGTCGCCATCGCCCGCAAGGAGGGGTGGTACTCCGACGCGCTGATGGAGCGGATCGCGAAGGAGGGGCACATCAACTTCCCCGAGGTGCCCGCGAGGTGGCAGCGCGTCTTCGTCACGGCGAACGCGATCAAGCCCGAGTGGCACATGCGCATGCAGGCCGCCTTCCAGCAGCACTGCGACTCGGCGATCTCGAAGACGACGAACTTCGCCCACACGGCGACGGTCGAGGACGTGCGCG
>JBJMNL010000038.1:0-1824 GCA_045804285.1 Gemmatimonadaceae bacterium | reverse complement strand
CGCACGCGCGCGAAACCGCGTACGTGGCGGTGCACGTCTTCGAGGGCATGCCCTTCGAGGCGCCCTTCCGCGAGGTCGAGGCGGTGCTGCGTGGCTGGGGCGGCCGGCCCCACTGGGGCAAGCGCTCGTTCCTGGCGGCCGAGGAACTCGCGCCGCTCTATCCACGCTGGGCCGGCTTCGCCGCCGTGCGCGAGCGGCTCGATCCCGGCGGGCGCTTCGTCAACCCCTGGATCGCGCGCACGCTGGGCGCCTCCGAGCGGATCGCCGCGTGACCGGCCGTCAGCGCTGGACCCTCGCGGCGGTCTGCGTCTCGACCGCGCTGCTGCTCGTCAACGTGGCGGCGCCCAACGTCGCGCTCGCGGCGATCGCGCGCGACCTCGACGCGTCCTTCACAGACCTCCAGTGGGTGCTGAGCGGCTACGCGCTCGTGCTCGCCGTCTTCCAGCTCACGGCGGGCTCCCTCGCCGACCTGTTCGGCCGCAAGCGCCTGTTCGTCGGCGGCCTGTGCCTGTTCAGCACCGCCTCGGGGCTGTGCGCGCTCGCTCCCTCGGCCGGCGCGCTGATCGGCGCGCGGGCGCTCCAGGGGCTCGGCGCCGCGATCGTGTTCCCGAGCTCGCTCGGGCTGCTCGCGCAGGAGTTCGAGGGCGCGGAGCGCGGGCGCGCGCTCGGCCTCCTCTGCTTCGCCGGCGGCACGGCGGTGCTGACGCTGGCGATGGGGTGGGGACGCGCGGCCTACGTGCCGACCGTCGGCATGCCAGACCGCTACGCGCTGTTCGCGGCCCCGTCGCTCTGCGCGTCGTTCTTCGTCTGGCTCCTCTACGCGCCGCCGGTCGCGTCGCGGGCCGCGCAGGCGGGGCTGCTCGTCGTCGCGCTCGCCGTGCTGCCGGGCAACGCGCGCGAGGGTCTGAGCTGGCGCGACTGGTACGTGAGCGGCGCCGAGTCGGTCGAGCGGGACGTCGCGGCCGGCGTCCCGCGGCTCGAGCTGGCGCGCCGCCACCGCGAGTTCCTCCTGCACTGGAACGAGGGGATGCTGGCTGAGCGGATCGCGATGCTGCGCCAGGCCGGGATCGGGCCGCTGGCGCGGGTTAGAGAGCGGTAACGTGTGACGCGGCGCGCGGCGTTCTCCTCGGGAGCAGCGACTTTCTCGCTTGGCGCCCTCTACGGCAGGTCGCACTTCGAGCTCACCGACGACGAGAGCGGCCAGACGCTGGAGTTCGACGGCTCGAACCCGGGCGCCTTCCTCGGCGTCGCGCTCGACTTCCCCCTCGCGCCCCGCGTCGGCATCCGGCTCCACCTGAACGACTCTCTGAGCCACGGGCTCGGCCCACCGGCGTCAGGCGAGGTTCATCTGCCGGAGCAGCGCGCGGAATCTGGGGTGGGCGTGCAGTGGTGTGAACAGGAACGAGCCCTTGATCCCGTATGCCGGCCCGGTGCGGTTCGCCACCGCACGCTCCAGCCAGTCCAGCGCCCGGTCGGCGTCGCCGAGGCCCGTGTAGACGTACGCGAAGTGGTAGGGCGAGACGTAGGCGCGCTGCGCCCGCTCCTCGAGCTCGCGCAGTAGCTCTCGTGCCTTCGCCGCGTTGCCGGCCATGGCATGCGCCTCTCCCAACTGGCCCAGCCACAGTGTGTTCGCCCGGGAGATCGAAACCGCTCGCTCCAATTCGGCCAGCCCCTCATCCTGCCTTCCGGTGAGGAAGTACGCCCACCCGAGCGTGGCCCGAGCGCGATCGTAGCCGGGGTCGAGCTCCACCGCCTCCTCGGCCGCGACGACCGCCTCGTGGTATCGCCCGGCGCGCAGGAGCGTCGTCACGCCATCTATCCGGT
>JBJMNL010000037.1:0-4389 GCA_045804285.1 Gemmatimonadaceae bacterium | reverse complement strand
TGATCGGCGTGTCGGCTGGCGCGCGCGGGGGCGCGGCCGTGCCCGCGGCCGCGCCCCCGCGCGCGCCAGCCGACACGCCGATCACGAGCACGGCGGAGCTCGTCCGGCGCATGCACGACCGCTACGCCGGCAAGTGGTACCGCACCCTCTCCTTCACGCAGAACAACACCCTGTACAGGAGCGGCGGCGGCGAGGACCGCAGCCAGTGGCTCGAGTACATGGCCGTCCCCGGTCGGCTCCGGATCGAGTACATGCCGCGCGAGTCGAAGAGCGGCGTCCTGTTCGAGAACGACCGCGTCCACGCCTTCAACGCCGGCAAGCTGCTGCAGACGCAGCGGCGCGTCCACCCGCTCCTCCTCATGAGCGCCGACGTCTACGCGATCCCCGCCGATACCACTGTGCGCCGCCTCGACTCGCTCGGCGTGGACACCGGGAAGTTCCGCGTCGACACCCTCGACGGCCGCCGCGTGTACGTGGTGGGCGCGGCGGCGGGCGACTCGACGGCGCCGCAGGTCTGGGTGGACGCCGACCGCCTCCTCACGCGTCGCCTCATCGAGCAGCAGTCGCTCGGCGCTCGCACCGTCGTCACCGACGCGCGCTTCAACGGCTACGCCGACTTCGAGGGCGTTCCGGTGGCGACCGAGATGCTCTTCCTCCGCGACGGACGCCCGGTCTTCAAGGAGGAGTACACCGACGTGAAGGTCAACGTCCCCCTCTCCGACGAACTGTTCGACCCGGGGAAATGGAGCGACGCGAAGCCGTGACCGGCTCGCCCCGCGACCCACGATGATTCCCGACTCCCACCGCCGGTCCACCTCGACCCCCTCTCCCTTGACGCTCGCCCGCTCCCTCGCCCTCATCGCCCTCCTCCCCGCGGCGGCACTCGCCCAGCAGGCCGCGGCGCCCGCGTCGTCCGGCGCCGGACCGGAGGGCGGCGCGCCGCCCACGCGGCTCCCGCTCAAGCACGCGCCACGCCCGACGGTCCCCGCGATCACCGCGGGTGACCTCATGACGCGCCTCTACATCTTCGCCGACGACTCGATGATGGGGCGCGAGGCGGGGACGGAGTACAATCTCAAGGGCACCGCCTACATCGCCGGCGAGCTTCGCCGGCTGGGGCTCCAGCCCGCGGGCGACGGAGGCACCTTCTTCCAGAACGTCCCGCTCGTGCGGCGCAGCTTCGGCGAGGGCACCCGACTCGCGGTGGACGGCCAGGCGCTCACTCCGGGGACCGACTTCCTCCCGCTCCCCGGACGCGGCACGCCCCGCCCGATCGACGGCGCCACGGTCGTCTTCGGCGGCAGTTGGGGTGACGCGGCGCACGCGCTGACGAGCGAGCAGGTCGCGGGGAAGCTCGTCCTCTTCGAGCCGGCGGCGGGATCCGGCGTCGCCACGCCGCGCGTGCGACCGGGCGATCCGCTCGCCGCGGCGGCGGCGATCGCCATCGTCGGGCTCGACGGGCTGTCGCCGCGCGCACTGAGCTTCCTCCGGCAGCCGTCGATCAGCATTGCGACGGCGAGCGGGTCGGCGGCGGCGCCGCTCCCGGGCGCGCTGCTCGTCAGCCGCCAGGCCGCCGAGCGGCTACTCGGCGCGCCACTCGCCGGCGCGGCGGTCGGCACGGCGGGGAAGACGGTGAGCGGCGCGCTCGTCTACACCGAGTCGCCCGCCCCGGCCCGCAACGTCGTGGCCGTCCTGCGCGGGAGCGATCCGAAGCTCGCGGGCCAGTACGTCGCCATCGGCGCCCACAACGACCACGTCGGCTTCAACCACGCGCCGGTGGACCACGACTCGCTCCACGCCTTCAACGCGAAGGCATGGGAGGCGGCGGGGAGGTACGCCGGCCTGCCGCCCCTCACGCCGGCGCAGCGGAGCGCGATCACCGTCGACGTCGCCGCGCTGCGCAAGACGGCGCCGGCCCGCCCGGACTCGATCGCCAACGGCGCCGACGACGACGGCTCGGGCTCGGTGGGCGTGCTCGAGATCGCCGAATGGATGGCGCGATCGAAGCAGCGGCCGAAGCGCTCGGTGCTCTTCGTCTGGCACACGGGGGAGGAGAAGGGGCTCCTCGGCTCGCGCTACTTCACCGACACCCCGACCGTGCCGCGCGACTCGATCGTGGCGCAGATCAACATCGACATGATCGGCCGCGGCTCGCTCGCCGACACGAAAGGGGGCGGCCCCGACTATCTGGGCGTGGTCGGCTCGCGGCGCCTGTCCACGGAGCTCGGCGACCTCGTCGAGTCGGTGAACCGGTCGGAGAAGCGCCCGCTGGCCTTCGACTACCAGCTCGACGCGAACGGGCACCCGGAGAACATCTACTGCCGGAGCGACCACTACAGCTACGCGCGCTACGGCATCCCGATCGTCTTCTTCTTCACCGGCCTGCACGGCGACTATCACCAGGTCACCGACGAGCCGCAGTACATCGACTACGCCCACATGGCTCGGATCACCGGCTTCATCGGCGACCTCACGCGCCGCGTCGCCGACCTCGATCACCGGCCGGTCGTGGACAAGCCGAAGCCCGACCCGAACGGAGTCTGCCGCCAGTAGCTCGACGGTCACGGCTCCCTCCACGCTTCACGCGCCACGCCCGCTCTCCCGCCACCGGTGGCGGGAGAGCGGGCGTGGCGCGTGAAGCGTGGAGCGGAAGCGAGCAGGCTACGCCGTTCGCAGCCCTCCCACCAGCTCCTTGAGCTGCGTGCTCCCCGCCAGGAGTTGGGCGGACGCGGAGCTCATCTCCTCGCACGCGGCGCTCTGCTCCTGCGTCGACGCGCTGACCTCCTGGGCGGTGGCGGCGTGCCCCTCGGCGGTCTTGGCGATCGACGCGATGCCGGACGCCGCGCCGGCCACGGCGGTGACGTTCCACTCGGCGGCCGCGGTCACGTCGAACGCCGCCTCGCGCGTGCGGCTCGCCGCCGAGCCGATGGTCGTGAGCGCGTCGTCGATGTCGCGCGAGACGCGCTCGATCTCGGCCACGCGCGCGACGCCGGCGTCCATCGCCTGCGACGTGCTGGCGACGCGCGCGGTGACGATCCCGGTCATCTGCACGACGTCGTCCGCCGCCTGCTGCGCCTGCTCGGCGAGCTTGCGCACCTCGTCGGCGACGACGGCGAAGCCGCGCCCCGCCGCGCCGGCGCGCGCCGCCTCGATCGCCGCGTTCAGCGCCAGCAGGTTCGTCTGCTCGGCGATGCGGCTCACCGTGCCGACGAAGCGGTTGATGTCCTCGGCGGTGCGGTTGAGGACGACGACCTCCGCCGACGCCGCCTGCACGGTACTCCGCACGTCCACGAGGATCGCCAGCGCGCGCTCGACCTCGGCGCGCTTCGCCTGCGCCGACTCCTCGATCGTCGCCGCCAGCTTGCCGACCTCCTCCGCCCCCGCGAGCACCCCCTCGGCGCGCTCGCTCATGCTCTGGAGCGCCTCGTCCACCTGGCGGAGCTGGTGCACCTGCGTCTCGGCGCCGGACGACACGTCCGCCATCGCCGCGGCCATCTGGCCCGCCGAGAGCGAGATCTGCTCGGCCACGGACGAGAGGTCGTGCGCCGAGCCGGCGACGTCGTCGGCGGTCGTCGCCGCCACCGAGACGACGCGCGACAGCGACTCCCCCGTCTGGTTCATCGCGCCGGCGAGCGTCTCGAACTCGCCCGGCATGCGCGCCGTGGTGCGCACGCCGAAGTTGCCGACGCTGAGCTGGTGCGCGTGGTGCACGAGCGCGCGCAGCGGCGCGTCGATCGACCGCACGGTGAGCAGCACGATCCCGAGCGCGATCAGGAGCGCGGCGCCGATGACGGCGACGAGCGTCGTCGCGCGCCGCGCCGCCTCGCCGCGCAGGGCGACGGACGCCTCCTGCACCTTGCCGGCCTTCATCTGGCCGAGCCGCTCGACGTCGTCGAGCAGCGCGGCGGCGATCGGGTGCGCGCGCTCCGCCGCGGCGTCCGCGTCGCCGGCGCGCCCGAGGTCGGAGAGGCGGTGCGCCAGCGCGTACGCGACCTCGAGCTCGGAGAGCTGCGCGTCGATGTCGGCGATCAGCGCGATCTCGTCGCGCGACTGGCCGACGCGGCCGTTCATCGCCCGCTGCACGCGGTGCGCGTCGAAGCCGAGGCGGCGGAACGCCGACTGCGACGCGGTGTCGCGGTCGCTCACGTAATGGTCGGCGGCCTCGATCTCCTGCGCGATGTCGGTCGTCAGCTTCGACGAGAGGCTCGCCTGGCTCTGCACGGCGGCGAGCGTCTCCCCGATCCGGGTCGACATCAGGTTCAGCGAGCGCCACCCCCAGAAGCCGCCCGCGGCGAGGAGCGCCATGAGCAGGGCGAAGCCGAGCCCGAGGCGACGCCGGATCGTCCCCGCGCCCAGCACGGCGACCAGCCCACCGCTGCTCCGCCGCGG
>JBJMNL010000036.1:0-18845 GCA_045804285.1 Gemmatimonadaceae bacterium | reverse complement strand
TCGCCGCCCGCCCCGACACGCCGAGCGCGCTCCGCGCCGCGTCGGCCGCGACGCGGGAGCTGCGCGTGGGCACCACGGTCTACCGCCTCCGGGGCACGCTCACCGCCGAGGGGACCTTCGGGCGCGACCCGGGCGTCCTCGTCACGGTCGAGACGTCGCTTCCCACCCCGCTCACCGACGACGAGATCCGCGAGCGCTTCGGCCTCACGCCGCGCGAGATCGCCGTCGCGCGACTCGTCGCCGAGGGGCTCTCCAACCCCGAGATTGGCGACCGGCTCGGGGTGAGCTACTTCACGGCCCGCAATCACGTGGAGAAGGTGCTGGGGCGGTTGGGAGTCACGAGTCGAGGGCGCGTGGGAGCGGTGTTGAGGAGGGAGGCGTAGCGGCCGCATGGCGTCGCGGTGAGCGGCGATGCGAGATTGGGTGGAGCGCGTCCGCCGCACCCGACTCACGAGCCCACCCATGCGCCGTCCCGTCCGAACGATCCCGTCGCTCACCACGCTCGCGCTCGCGACCGCCGTCGTCGCCTGCGCCGGCCGGACGGCGACGCACGGAGCCGCCCCGCCGCGTCCGCCCGATGGCGCGCGGCAGCTCGTCGTCGTGACCACGCCGGGCTGGGACTCGACGTCGGGCACGCTCCGCCGCTTCACGCGCGATCGCGCGTCCGACCCGTGGCGCGCCGACGGGCCGACGGTGGCCGTGGTGGTGGGCCGCTCCGGCCTGGCGCGCGCCGACGGCCTTCCCGCCGACGTCGCCGGCGGTGCGCCCAAGCACGAGGGGGACGGCCGCTCCCCCGCCGGCGCGTTCCCGCTCGACACCGCCTTCGGCTTCGCGCCGCGCGACTCCGTGCCCTGGGTTCGGCTCCCCTACGTCGCGCTCGAGCCGGGGAGCGAGTGCGTGGACGACGGCGCCTCCGCGCACTACAACACCGTGGTCGACCGCGGCGCCGTGGCGCGCGTCGACTGGGCGAGCGCTGAGCGCATGCGGCAGGTGGCGCAGTACCGGCTCGGCGTGATCGTCGGCTACAACGCGGCGCCGCCGCGGCCGGGCCGCGGCTCCTGCATCTTCCTCCACGTCTGGGCAGGGCCGGGCTCGACCACGGCGGGTTGCACGGCGTTCGACGCCGGTGCGCTCGAGCGGGTGGTGCGGTGGCTCGATCCGGCGCGGCGACCAGTGCTGGTGCAGCTGCCGGCGGACGCGTACGAGCGTCTGCGCGAGCGGTGGCGGTTGCCGTAGACCCGCCGCCGTTCACCGATGAGTCAGTCCGAGCGCTACCCCGTACCGGCGGCGCGCCACCGGGTCGAGCAGACGATCGAGCGCAGCCGATTCGTCTGCACCCTGGAGCGCGTCGCCGCCCCGGAGGAGGCGCAGGCTTTCATTCGCGAGATCGGCGCCGAGTTCGCGGACGCGACGCACAACTGCTGGGCGTACGTCGCCGGCCCGCCCGGGAGCACGAGCCGCATCGGGATGAGCGACGCCGGCGAGCCCCACGGGACCGCCGGCCGGCCGATGCTCACGGCGCTCCTCCACAGCGGCGTGGGCGAGGTCGCGGCGGTGGTCACCCGCTACTACGGCGGCGTCAAGCTGGGCACGGGCGGGCTCGTCAGGGCGTACGGCGGCGCGGTCCAGCTCGCGCTCGAGACGCTCCCGCGCACGGAGTACGTCGACTTCGCGGAGCTCGCCGTCGCCCTCGGCTACCCGAGCGTGTCGGCGGTGCAGCAGCTCCTGCCCGCCTACGAGGCCGAGGTGACGTCGCAGGAGTACGGGATCGACGTGCGCTACCTCGTGCGCGTGCCGCGGCCGCGGGCGGCGGCGCTCCGCGCCGCGCTGCTCGACGCGACGCGCGGGCAGGCGGCGATCGAGGAGGTCTCGGGGTAGCGCGGGCGACCCGCGCGGCGGTGCGGCCGTTTCACGGGACCCGCCGCCGCGCTGGCAGCGGCGCGCGCGGCGCCGCAGTTTGAGAGCGGGGGTGGCCGCCGACCGCCGGCGTCGGACCGGCCATCGCGCGGGACGGCACCGCCAGAGGAGGGTCGGATGAACGTGGACCTGTCCACGGTTCGCTTCGTCGTCACGGGCTCCATGCCCGGCGTGCACGTGCTCTACTTCGCCTCCGGTCTCGTGCTCGAGTACAACGCCGCGACCGGCGAGATCGTCTCCGCGCGGCGCCTGCCGCAGGACGTCTCCCGCGAGCTGGCCGAGACGGCGCAGCGCGACCGGGAAGTCGCCGAGCGCCGCGAGCGCATCGACGGACAGGTGCTCTGAGAGGGGAGATGGCGGAGACTCCCACGTATCGCATCGACGGCGCCGCCTTCGACGACCTCGGCGGCTTCTTCGACGAGATCGGCGAGCAGCTGCTCGCCGGCGCGGCGTGGGGGCGCGACCTGGAGTCGCTCGACGACGTGCTCAGCGGCGAGGTCGCGCCGCTCCCGCGCGAGCTCCGGCTCGTGTGGGAGCACTCCGACCTCTCCCGTCGGCGGCTCGGAACCTCCTTCGCCGAGCTGCTCGAGGTCATCGCCGCCCACCCGAACGTCGAGCTGGTCCTCTCCTGAGCGTGACCATGATCCTGCGCAGCGGCCCGGTCGTCCACCACCCCTTCGTCCTCCAGCTCGGGCCCCTCTCGCTCTCCGGCTTCGGGCTCGCGGTGATGCTCGGCTTCCTGATCGGTCAGGTCGTCGCCCAGCGCGAGATCGCGCGGCGCGGCTTCGACCCGGAGCCCATCGGCGGCGTCGTGATCGCCTCCGTGCTCGGCTTCCTCGTGGGCGCGAAGCTCTACTACGTGCTGCTCATGCGCGACTGGTCGCTCGTCTTCACGCGCAGCGGCTTCGTCTTCTGGGGCGGGTTGATCGGCGGCATCCTCGCCGGATGGATCGTCGTCCGGCGCCGGCGGATCCCCTTCATGCGCATCGCCGACGTCGCGGCGCCGGCGATCGCCGCCGGCTACGCGGTGGGACGCACCGGCTGCTGGGCGGTGGGCGACGACTACGGCCGCCCCTGGAGCGGCCCGCTCGCGGTCGCGTTCCCCAACGGCTCGCCTCCGTCGACCGCCGGCATCATGGCGCGCGACTTCGGCGTCCGCGTCCCCGACGGCGTCGGTCCCGACACGGTGCTCGCGGTGCACCCCACGCAGCTCTACGAGACCGCCCTGGCGCTCGTGATGTTCTGGATCCTCTGGCGCCTCCGCGACCACGAGCACGCCGAGGGGTGGCTGTTCGGCCTCTACTGCGTGCTGGCGGGGGTCGAGCGCTTCGTCGTGGAGTTCTACCGCGCCAAGGACGACCGCTTCTTCGGCCCGCTCACCACCGCCCAGCTGATCGCGCTCGCCTTCGTGGCCGTGGGGCTCGTCTGGATGTACCTTCGGCGCGCGCCTGGACCCGGCAAGCCGGGCATCCACGCGCCGGCGGCGGCTCGGATGGCCGGCGCCGCCTGACGGCGCGCCCCTCACGGCGCACCCTCGACTCTCATCAACCGCCTGGCGATGATCGTCTACGACACGATGCCCACCCCGCTCGGCGAGCTGCTGCTGACCGCCGCGGACGACGGCCTGACGGGCGTCTACTTCGAGCGGCATCGCGACGGCGGGCAACGGCCCGGCGACGGCTGGCTGCGCGCGGCGGGGCGCGCCGGAGCCGCCGCGGAGGTGCTCGCCGCGGCCCGCGCGCAGCTCGACGCATACTTCGCCGGCACGCTGACCGCGTTCGCGCTCCCGCTCGCGGCGCGCGGGACGCCCTTCCAGGAGCGCGTCTGGGCCGCCCTCCGTGGCCTCGGCTTCGGCGAGACGATCAGCTACGCCGAGCTCGCGCGCCGCGTCGAGTCCCCGCGCGCGGTGCGCGCCGTCGGCGCGGCGAACGGGCGCAACCCGCTGTCCGTGATCGTGCCGTGCCACCGCGTGATCGGCGCCGACGGCTCGCTCACCGGCTACGGCGGCGGGATGGAGCGGAAGCGCTGGCTCCTGCGCCACGAGGGGGCACTGCTCGTCTGAGGCGGCGCGGCGCGCCGTCGCGCCGCGCGCACGCTCCGGAGGGCGACGGCGTGACCCCGTGCGCGACCTGACAGTCTCACGGACGACGCCGCCAGCCCCGCCCCGCTCGACCTTCGTCAGGCGGTCGCGGGCGCCGGCGGCGGGCGGTGTCCACCAACGACCGATCCGGAGACCGATCAATGGCATCCTCGTGGGGCTTTCTCGGGCCGGGACTCACCGTGGCCGTGACCACCGCGGTGCTGGGCCAGCTCATGCGCGCCGGCCGCAGGTCCGCGGCCACGGGTGCGGACGGGACGGCGACCCTCACCTACTCGCCCGTCCTGCGCTACTTCGGGCTCGCGGCGGGCGTAGCGCTCCCGCTCTTCCTGCTCCTGATGATGTTCAAGCACCCGCCCAAGTCGGCCGGCGACTGGTACGCGTTCGCCGGCCTCATCGGCGGCTTCAGCCTGCTGGGCTGGTGGCTCATCCTGACCGTCGCCCGGACGCGGGTGCTGGTGAGCGACGGCGAGGTCACCGCGCACGGCCTCTGGGGCGCGCCGACCCGGCTCGCCTGGCGCGACGTCGTGCGGGTGCGCTACGGCAGACAGTCGGGCTACTTCACGCTCGAGGACGCGAGCGGCCGGAAGGTCCGCGCGAGCTCGATGATGGTCGGGCTTCCGAACCTCGTCGAGGCGATGCGGCAGCGCCTTCCCGAGCCCGCCTACGCCGACGCCGTCCGCAACTGGCAATCGATGGCGCGCGGCTACGGCGCCTGAGCGCGAGCCGCCGTTCGCGGCGGGCGTCCGGCCGGCATCGTCGATGCGTTCCGACGGGCCCATGCGATTCAGGATTCGCGAGGCGCCGCGCCTCCTCTGGAACACCCTCTACAAGTTCTTCGGCGACGGCTGCCCGACCATGGCGGCCGCGCTCTCCTTCTACACCTTCTTCTCCCTCCCCGCGCTCCTCTCGCTCCTCCTGCTGCTCGTGGGCACCGTCACCGACCCGGCGCAGGTGGAGCGCTCGATCACGACGCAGGTCGGCGGGCTGATCGGCCGCGCCGGCGCCGAGCAGGTGGGGACGATCCTCGCACACACAAGGCAGAGCTACGCCAACCAGTCGGCGACGGCGGTGCTCGGCGTCGTGGCCCTCATCTTCGGGGCGACGACGGCGTTCGCCCAGCTCCAGGACGCGCTCAACAGGGTGTGGGAAGTGAAGCCGGATCCCACGCGCAACGAGCTCAAGACCTTCCTCGCCAAGCGCATCTTCTCCTTCGGCGTGGTGCTGGCGGTCGCCTTCCTGCTGCTCGTCTCCCTGGCGCTGAGCGCGGGGCTGGCGGCGTTCGGGGAGCTCCTCACCGCGAGGCTCGGCGCGCCGAAGGCGCTGCTCCAGGCGGGGAACTACGTGGTCTCGTTCGTCGTCGTCGCGGCGCTCTTCGCGGTGATGTTCAAGCTGCTCCCCGACGCGCGCATCCCGTGGCGCGACGTCCGGGCGGGCGCGCTCCTCACGGCACTGCTCTTCGTGGTCGGCAAGAGCGTGATCGGCTACTATCTCGGCCGCACCGATCCGGGAAGCGCGTACGGGGCGGCGGGGTCGTTGGCGGTGGTGCTGATCTGGGTCTACTACTCCTCGATGATCGTGCTGTACGGAGCGGAGTTCACGCGGGTGTGGTCGGAGCGGTTCGGGCGCGGCGTGAAGCCGGAGCGGGGGGCGGTCCAGGTGGTGCAGGAGGAGCGCGCCGTGCAGCGGGGGTGAGGCGGGAAGCGCGCACTTCACGCGCCTCGCAGCCTGCGCTGCGTCAGCCCGCACCATTCTCCCACTCACCAAGGAGACCTGCATGCGTCCCGTCCGGTACAACGTGGCCGCGAGCCTCGATGGCTACATCGCCGGCCCGCACGGGGAGTACGACTGGATCCCCGACGACCCGACCGTCGACTTCGCGGCGCTCTTCGCGGCGGTGGACACCGTGCTCCTCGGCCGGCGCAGCTACGAGGTGGCGCGGACACAGCCCGCCATGTCCTGGCCGGCGGGAGCGCGCGTCTACGTGTTCTCGCGCACCCTCCGCCCGGCGGACCACCCGGCGGTCACCGTCGTGCGCGACGACGCTCCGAGCGTGGTGGCGGCGCTCCGCGCCGAGCGGGGGGCCGGCGAGATCTGGCTGTTCGGGGGCGGCGCGCTCTTCGGCAGCCTGCTCGCCGCGGGGCAGGTGGACATGGTGGAAGTCACCGTCGTGCCAGTGCTCCTCGGGGAGGGCGTGCGGCTGCTGCCGCCCGGTGCGCCGCGCACGGCCCTTCGACTCACGCACTCGCACCGCTACCCGTCGGGAATGGTGGGGCTGCACTACGCAGTGCCGAGCGCGCGTTCGGCCTGACGTGGCGTCGCTGCGTCTCTCCCTCGACGAAGTCCCCTCCGCGCCAAGGAGGCCCGATGACCGACACCGCATCCCCGATCCTCACCGCCCTGAGCCCGGAGCAGTGGCAGGATCTCGAGTACCGCCAGCCCCCGCGCGCGCTCGACGCGTGGTACGGCCAGAAGCCGGAGCGCCGCCCCGCCGACGATCCCACCCAGTATGTCGCGCAGATGGGCATCACCTACGACGCCTGCGTGACGCTCATGAACCGCGCCCACGAGCGCATCGACGTGCCTCCACCCGCCCGCCCCGCGCTCGCCGCGCTCGCGCTCCACGGCCAGCCCTCCGGCTTCACCCCCGACGACGTCCGCGCCCTGCGCCAGCTCGCCGACGGGCTCGAGACTCGATCGTCGACCGCGGGCGCGGTCTCGCCGGAGGCGAGCAGCCGCCTACGCGCGCTCGCCGACCGCATTGCGGCGCTCCTCCCGCCGCCCGACGCCCCGCCGCCGCGGCCGCCGGGCTGACCTCCCGCCGAGCCTGCCAACCCCGTGCGGCGGTCGTACACTATACGGCAACGGATCACGGCAACGGATCCGCAGCTCGTCCCCGCGACGTCGCGCCCGAGCTCGATCGTCAGCCCGCCCAGGAGCGAGGCCCGATGCCCTTCAACCGCGAGCAGATCCGCGCCTCGATCGAGCGCGCCGGCGACGCGCACTGGCGGGCACTGATCGCGCATCACGAGGAACAGTACCCGGCCAGCCCGCCGACGCCCGGCGACGTCGCCCGCTTCGAGGCCGACCGCCTCAACGAGCTCGGCCTCGGCGCCTCCACCGACTTCGAGCTCGTGGAGTCGCGCGTCGCCCGCGTCGGCAACGAGGTCGTGCTCACGCACGTCCTGCGGCACACCCCGACCGGCGCCCGGCTCCTGACCGAGCCATACCAGGACTACGGCCCATGAGCGCGGCGCGACGGTCACCCGCCGCGAGTAGCCGCGAGGGGCCTCTCGTGGAACGCCTCCCCTCGTGACCAGCGACGCTCACGCCGTGACGGTGCGCGACGCCCGCCCCGACGAGCGCGCCGCGATCCGGGAGCTGACGCTGCGGGCGTACGCGGAGTACGCCACGCACATGGCCCCGACGGCGTGGGAGGGGCTCGAGCGGGCCGTGCGCGCGGCGCTCGCGTCGGAGGAGCGCGCGCGCGACGCCGTGGCGGATGCCATCGTCGCGGAGCGCGGCGGGGCGCTCGTCGGCAGCGTCCTCCTCTACCCGCCCGCGGCCGACGCCTACGGCGGGCTGGCGGGGCGTGTGAGCTGGCCGGAGGTGCGGCTGCTCGCGGTGGCGCCCGAAGCGCGGGGGCTGGGGATCGGCCGCGTGCTCATGGACGAGTGCGTGCGGCGGGCGCGGCGCGTCGGCGCGAGGGAGCTGGGGCTGCACACCTCGGAGAGCATGGGCGCGGCGCGGCGACTGTACGCGCGCATGGGGTTCGTCCGCACCCCCGAGCACGACTTCCGGCCCGACGGCGCCGAGCTCGTCGAGGCGTACCGGCTGCGGCTGGACGACCCTCGCCCGGACCGGCGCTGACGGGCCGGCGCCACGCGGCGCACCTCCACGCGGCGCACCTCCACCCGCCTGACGACTCGCCCGCCTCGCCCCCGCCTCAGCTCGCGGGCGGCCCCACCGCGGAGTCCGCGACGACGCCCTCCTCCGGCTGCGGCTCGCGCTCGCGCAGGAGTTGGTACAGCACGATCGCGCCGAACGTCGCCGTGCCGATCCCGCCGAGCGAGAAGCCGCCGATCCTGATCGCGAAGTCTCCGGCGCCGAGCGTCAGCGCCACCGCGGCCGTCACCAGGTTCCGGGCGACGGAGAAGTCCACCCGGTTCTGCACCCAGATGCGCCCCCCCGTCGCCGCGATCAGCCCGAAGAGCACCGTCGACACGCCGCCGAGCACCGCGGGAGGGATCGTGGCCACCAGCGCCCCGAACTTGGGCGAGAACCCCATCGCGATCGCCGCCACCGCGGCGACGACGAAGAGCAGCGTCGAGTACACGCGCGTCACCGCCATCACGCCGATGTTCTCGGCGTACGTCGTCAGCCCCGTGCCGCCGCGCGACGCGGCGACGATCATCGCCAGCGCGTCGCCGAGGAAGGCGCGGCCGAGATAGCGGTCCAGGTTGCGCCCGGTCATCGCGGCGACCGCCCGCACGTGCCCCAGGTTCTCGGCCACCAGCACGACCGCCACGGGCGCGATGAGCGACATCGCGTCGGAGCGGAACGCCGGCGTCCGGAAGCGCGGCGGGCCGATCCACGCCGCCCGCGACAGCGCGGAGAAGTCGACCGGCGTTCCCCATCCGGCCCCGTTGGCGAGTGCGAGATACGCGACGTAGCCGATCGCGCCGCCGAGGAGGATCGGCAGGCGGCGCAGCATGCCTGGCGCGTAGACCGCCACCGCCGCGACCGCGAGCATGGTGACCACGCCGACGCCCGTGTCGAGCCCGCTGCCGCTGATGCCGCGGATCGCCACGGGGGCGAGATTGAGCCCGATCACCGCCACCACCGCCCCCGTCACGACCGGCGGCATCAGCCGCTCGATCCAGCCGTACCCGGCGACCATCACGACGACGGCGATGAGCGCGTAGAGCACGCCCGCCGCGACGATGCCCCCCAGCGCCACGTCGACGTCCGGGTTCGGGCCGTGCCCCGCGTAGCCCGTGGCCGCGTTCACGACCGCGATGAACGCGAAGCTCGAGCCCAGGTAGCTCGGGATCCGGCCGCCGACGACGAGGAAGAAGAGGAGCGTGCCGATCCCCGAGAACAGGATCGCGACGTTGGGGTCGAAGCCCATCAGCACCGGGGCGAGGACCGTCGACCCGAACATTGCGAACACGTGCTGGACGCCGAGCACGAGCGTCTGGCCCCACGGGAGCCGCTCGTCGGGCGCGATCACCCCCTCGGTCCGGACCGCCCAGCGGCGCGGCTTCCCCGGGCGCGAGGCGCGCGGAGCGCCGCCGGCCGCGCCGCTCACCACGGCGCCTCCGCGCCCCACGGCGGGCGGGCAGCGGCGGCAACGGTCGTCACTCGGAGCCGGACCGGGCGCGACATTCGGGCGTCGGGGAAGCTCTCAGGCACGGGGATTCCAATACGGCGCCCCGGATCCACACGCACGTCCCGAACCGCGGCGGGCTGACCGGCAGGCCGACCGGAGGGTGGTGGAGGGAGGGGTGATGGGTTCGTCATCCGCCTCGCGTTCCCGTGCGACCGCGGCGTGCAGCCTCTGGCTCACGCTCGTGGCGAGCAGCATCGCGCCCGCGCAGCAGCCCACCCGTGACACGACCCGGGTCGAGCCCGCGGAGCCCGCCGGACCTCCCCGCATCTCGACCACCGAAGCGCAGCTCCTCGCCACCCTCGACCAGTCCGGCGTGGGGAACCACTGGGTCATCACGTTCCAGCACTTCAGCACCTGGGCGTTCGGGAGCAACTTCTTCTTCCTCGACGCGAGCGCGCCGCCCAAGCTGCAGTTCTTCAGCGACGGGCTCGGGCTCTACCTCGAGTACGCACCCGTGGTCAGCCTGTCGCGTCTCACGCGAACGCGCGTGGGCGGCGGGCCGGTGTCCGACGTGGGCGTGACGCTGCAGATCAACGGAGGCCACACGCCGGCGGGCTTCGAGATCCAACGCGTCTTCCTCGAAGGGGTGGACGTCGCGTGGACCGTGCCCGGCTTCCCCGTCTTCGACACGCAGTTTCTCGCGCGGCAGGAGCGCACCTACCGCCCGAGCGCGCAGTTCACCTGGATCTACGCGGCGCCGTTCGCGATCGGGCGGACGCGGTGGCTCGTGCAGGGCTTCCTCGACGTCTGGCGCCGGTCGCAGCGCGGCGCGCCGACGAGCACGGTCGTCCTCGGGCAGCCGCAGCTTCTCGTGCGCCTCGGTGGCCGGAACGGCGAGCTCGACGTCGGCGTCGAGCTGGAGCCGTCGCACGACTATCCCACGCGGGCCGTGCACGCGGGGTGGCAGCTCGCCTACAGCCCGATGCTGCGCTGGGTGTTCTGACGCCGGCCGCCACCTGGTGCGCGGACGCGCTCAGGGCGTGGCGGTCGTATCCCGCCTCGCGCTCGTATCCGGCACCACCGTCGTATCCCGCCTCACGGTCGTGTCCGGCGTCACCGTCGTGTCCGGCGCCGCCGTGGTGTCCGGCGCCGCCGTCGTGTCGCGCGGTGCCGCCGTCGCGCTCGTGTCCCGTGTCTGCGCGCTGTCCCGCGCCGCAGAGCCTGATGTGGCCGCCGTGTCCGGCGCCTCGCCGAGGTCGGCGAGCATGAGCGAGGCGGTCGGGTCCGACGGGTTGAGGTCGAGCGACTTGCGGTAGTTCGCGATCGCGGCGGCGCGGTCGTTCGCCAGCCCGAAGGCGTCGGCCAGGGCGTCGTACGCCTTCCACGATCGCGGGTGCGCCTCGACGTTCAGGCTGAGGATGCGGACGGCGTCGTGGATGCGCCCGTGGCTTATGAGCTTGCGCCCCTGCTCCTCGAAGGCCGCCTCGGAGATGTGGACCGGCGAGCCGGGCGCCCCCCCGCCGCCATTCAACGCGCTCGCGACGATCTCGCTCGCCGGCTCGATCCCGTCCTTCCAGAGGACGCGAGCGAACCCGTACCCCGCGGTGTCCACCGGCCACGGGCGACCGTTCACCGTGCGCGGCCCGTAGCTCAGGACGTCGACGTGCCGCTGGCGCCACCCCCGATCGGTCGCTACCCAGACCTCCCGGTTGACGGCGTTCGTCACGAGCTCCACCGATCGCAGGTTGCGCATCACGGTCCGCGCGAATCGCTCGCTGGTGTACGCGACGACCCGGCGCCCCTCGAGCTTCACGCTGTCGACCACGGTGCGCGTCTCGTCGCCGATCGAGAGGATCTCCCACCGCCGCTTCAGCGAGTCGACCACGCTCTTGCGGTCGAGGGGCTCGCCGTCGGGGAGGGTGGCGGTGTAGTCGGACGTCTTCATCGCCAGGACGCGCCAGGGATTGCCCCACCGCTCGGCCTCGACGGCCGCGTCGTGCTCCGTTTGGAGCGCTCGCTTCACGGCGGCCGCGTAGCGGCCGCTGCTCACGCACGCGACCGTGATCCCCGTGAGGGCAAAGGAAAGCGAGCGCAGCTGCCAGGGACGACCTCGCATGGCGACCACCTCCTGCGATTGCCGGCTCGGGGGCGGGGCCGAACGGCGCCGGCGCCGGTGCCCGCGGTGGCCGGCCGCTCCGCCGGACGTCGGGCCTGCGGCGCCGCTCCCCACCGGCCGCTCAACTGTATTTTATGGGAACTCAGTGCACGGGGCCGAGCCCCGGTTCCCGGCGCGCCGCGGCGCGGTGTGTGCGCACGGGGCGCACGGATCGCTCACCCGTCGAGGATTCCGAGAATGGACGTCGGTTTCATCGGGCTCGGCGCCATGGGCAGGGCCATGGCGGCGAACCTCATCAGGGCAGGACACACGGTGCGCGTCTGGAATCGCTCGCGCGGACCGGTGGACGAGCTCGCGCGGCAGGGCGCCCGGCCGGCCGCCGCCCCACGCGAGGCGTTCGCGGGCGACGCGGTGATCTCGATGCTCGCCGACGACGACGCGGTGCGCTCGGTGATCGTGGACGGTCGGCTCGTCGAGGACGCTCCGCGGGGCCTCGTGCACGCGAACATGGCGACGATCTCCGTCGCCCTCGCGAAGGAGCTCGCCGAGCTCCACCGGAAGCACGGCCTCGGCTACGTCGCCGCCCCCGTCTTCGGCCGCCCCGACGCGGCGGCGGCGGCGAAGCTCACCGTCGTCGCCGCCGGCGACGGGACGGCGATCGACCGCGTGCAGCCGCTGCTCGACGCGATCGGCCAGAAGACGTGGCGGGTCGCGACGGAGCCGTACCGCGCGAACGTCGTGAAGCTCGCCGGCAACTTCATGATCGCCTCGGCGATCGAGGCGATGGGGGAGGCGGTCGCGCTCGCGGAGGGGAACGGCGTGGAGGGGCGCGTCCTCCTCGACGTCCTCACCAACTCGCTCTTCTCCGCCCCCGTCTACAGGAACTACGGCGCGCTGATCGCCGATCGGCGCTACGAGCCGGCGGGATTCAAGCTGGCGCTGGGACTCAAGGACGTCCGTCTCGCGCTCGCGGCCGGCGAGGCCGCCGCCGTGCCGATGCCCTTCGGCGGCGTGCTCCGCGACAGCTTCCTCGACGCCATCGCCCACGGCGACGCCGACCGCGACTGGGCGGCCCTCGCCACCGTCGCGCGCCGACGGGCAGCGCTCGACGAGGGCGGGTGAAGAGCGCGGACGTGGCCCCCTCGTGGGCGAAGCCGCCTCAGTGTAGCCCGACCTCCCCCTTCACCGACGCGAACAGCTTCGCCGAGTCGTACCCCACCCCGCCCTTGAACACCGTCTCCACCTGCTCCACGTCGGCGATGTCGCGGGACGGGTCGCCGCGGACCACGACGAGGTCCGCGCGCTTGCCGGCGGCGATCGTGCCGATGCTGTCGGCGCGGCCGAGGTAGCGGGCGCCGTTCAGGGTGGCGACGCGGATCGCCTCGAGCGGGGTGAGGCCCGCTTCCACGAGCAGCTCGAGCTCGCGCGCGTTCGAGTAGCCGGCGACGACGCCGCCGTAGCCCGTGGGGTCGGTGCCGGCGAGGAGCAGGCCGCCGGCGCGGAAGAAGTCCCGCTCGAACCGCATCTCCCTCGCGAACAGCGCCGTCCAGGGTGAGTTGGCCTGCGTGGCGATCGCCAGGCGTCGCCTCAGGTACTGGTCGCGCGCCTCGGGGAGCATCGCGTCGAGCGCTCCCCGCGGCGCGGCGGGACGGCCCGGCGTGAAGGTCTCGAAGACGGTGAGCGTCGAGGTGACGGCGACCCGCTTCGCCACGAGCTCGCGGATCAGCCCCTGCACCGGCGCCGACGCGACGTCGAGCGCGGCGATCGACGCCGCGACGCCGCCGTTCGCCGTCGGACATTCGTCCGGCCTCTTCCCGGCCACGAAGTCGCTCGCGACGACGAGCCCGTGCTCGAGGTCGTCGATGCCCAGCTCGGCCGCCTCGCGGAAGGTCACCGAGCAGAGGTGCCCCGTGACCTTGAGGCCGCGGCGGTGCGCCTCGGCGATCGCCGCGCGAAGCTCGTCGCGCGTGATCTGCATGTACGCCTTGAACGACGTCGCGCCACGGTCGGCCCAGTACGCGACCGTCTGCCGCGCGTCGTCCGGGCCGCTCAGGGCGTGCATCTGCGGCGTGAACGACGTCCCGCCCTCCAGGTACGGCGCGGTGACGTCCATCGCCGGCCCCGGGAGCTGCCCCGCCTCGATCCGCTTCCGGATCTCGAGGTCCGCGTATCCCGAGACGTTCCCCGCCGTGCGCATCGTCGTCACGCCGCCGGCGAGGTAGAGGCGCGGAAAGCTGTACCCCTGCTCGTTGTAGATGCCCCCCGCCCCCGACGGGTAGAACAGGTGCTCGTGCACCATCACGAGCCCGGGGAGCACGGTGCGCCCCGCGAGGTCGATGACGCGCGCCCCCGCCGGCACTGCGACCCCCGCCCCGTCCCCCACGGCGCGGATCGCGCCGTTCTCGATCACGATCGTCTGCTCCCCCCGCGCCGGCGCCCCCGTCCCGTCGATCACGCGCGCGTGCGTCAGCGCCACGACGGGCGCGTCGACGGACACGAACTGGCGGACGTCGGTGGAGAGCGAGACCGGCGACTGGGCACGAGCGGGGGGCGCGGCGACGAGCAGGGAGAGGAGGGAGAGGGGGCGGAGGCGCATGGAGGGCGGGGGGCGGGGTGACGTACGGTGCGCCACGAGGCGCTGTGCGGTGGCGATCAGTGCGCGGTGGCGATCGGTGCGCAATCGCCCTCCATGCGCCACGAGCCAGCTCGCGATGGCGTTCTGAGTGATGAGTGATGAGTTGTGAGTGACGGGGAGTGGCGCGCCGGGCGGCCGCCGCGACCCCGCCGGTTCGCGGCGTCCCGGAGCGCGGCGCCCGCCCCGCCGTACGCCCGCCGCCCGGCGCGCTACTCACGACTCACAACTCACAACTCATCACTCACGACGGCGTCACGCATCTCGACCCGCGCGAGGGGCGACCGTGAGAGGGCCGTCCCGGGGCCGTTCCGCCCCTCCGCCCCCCTCAGTGCCCCGTCCTCTCCACCACCCTCCCCGTGAAGTTCTCCGTACTCACCTCCTTCCCCGCCGACAGCGAGCGGACGTAGCTCACGAGCATCCAGATCTGGTCGTCCGTGATCCGCCCCCCCCACGCCGGCATCCCGTCGGGGCGCCCCTGGTAGATCGACTCGAAGACCTCCGCCGGCGACCCGCCGAAGTGCCAGCGCCCGTCGGCGAGGCTCGGTCCCATCGCGCCCGACCCGTCGGCGCCGTGGCAGTCGATGCAGTTGTAGGCCACGAAGAGCTGCCCGCCGACCGCCGCCGCGCGCGCGTTCCCCTCGTACGGGTTCCGCGGCTCCAGCGGCACCGCGCGCGAGGGAAAGCCGGCCGGAACGTGCTCCGCGTGGGCGACGAAGCGCAGCGTGTCCCGCGCGCCGCCCCGCGGCAGGGGCGACCGCGGCGACTGCGGCGTCTGCCTCGTCGTCGCGACGCTGCGTGGACCGAGCAGCTCGTTAGGCGCGATCGCCGCTGCGGCGATCCCCGCCGCGGCTGCGGCGGCGATGTGGATCATTCGCATGTTGGCTCCATGGGGGCATGCGGGCGGCGGTCGGCAGTTGGCGGTTGGCAGTTGTCAGTCGGCAGTTCGCAGTTCGCAGTTCGCAGTTCGCAGTTCGCAGTTCGACTGCCGACTGACGACTGACGACTGCGAACTGACAACTGCCAACTGCCCTTCTCGCCCCCCCCACCCCTACAACGAGAACACGAATAGCTCTCCTCCCCAGCTCGTCCACCGCGCCAGCTCCGGCAGCGTCGACCCTCGCTCCCTGACGTCGTACGGCACGTTCGCGGCCACGTCGCCGGCGATGAGCAGCCCCATGTCGCCGCCGACCCCGGCGTAGACGGCCACGTACTGCTTGCCGTCCGGGCCGCGGTAGGCGACCGGGTTGCCGACCACGCCGGATCCGACCTTGAACTTCCAGAGCGGCGTGCCGTCGCGCGCGTCCACCGCCTTGAACCAGCCGTCGAGCGTGCCGTAGAAGACGACGCCCCCCGCGGTGGCGAGGGCGCCCCCCCAGACCGGGAAGGGCTCCTCGATCCCCCACACCTTCTTCCCCGTCGTCGCGTCCCAGGCGATGAACTCTCCGCCGTGCCCGCCCGGCCCCCCGTGCTCGGGGGCGTTGGCCCCGATGTACGGCGTGCCGGCGATGTAGGTCACCGGGCGCACCTCGAAGTCCATGCACAGGTTGTTCGTCGGCACGTAGAACAGCCCCGTGCGCGGCGAGAACGCCGCCGGCTGCTGGTTCTTCCCCCCTTCGAGGCTCGGGCAGATCTCCGTCACCTTCTTCCCCTGCGCCGTCCTCTTCTCCGGCACCACGCGCGGCCGCCCGTCGGCGAGGTCGATCCCGGTGGCCCAGTTGGTGGCGACGTACGGCGCCGCCACCAGCACCTCTCCCGTCGCGCGGTCGAGCGTGTAGCCGAAGCCGTTGCGGTCGAAGTGGACGAGCGCCTTGCGCATCGCGCCCTTCACCGGGAGGTCGACGAGGATGTTCTCGTTCACCGCGTCGTAGTCCCACATGTCGTGCGGCGTGACCTGGAACGCCCACCGCAGCTCCCCCGTGTCGGCGTCGCGGGCGAGGATGGCGCACGTCCACTTGTTGTCGCCCGGGCGCACGTCCTGGTTCCACGGGCCGGGGTTCGACGTGCCGTAGTAGACGAGGTTCAGCTCGGGGTCGTACGACAGCCACCCCCACACCGCGCCGCCGCCGATCTTCCACGAGTCGCCGGGCCAGCTCGTGAGGCCGAGGTTCGCGCCGCGGTCCTGCGGGTAGAAGGGCCTGAAGCGCGGGCCGACCTTCACATCCGCGTCGCTCCCCGTGTTCCAGGCGCGCCAGACCTCCTTTCCCGTCGCGGCGTCGAGCGCCGCGATCCAGCCGCGCACCCCCATCTCGCCCCCGCTCGAGCCGACGATCACCTTCCCCTTCACGACGAGCGGCGCCATCGTCATCGTCTCCCCCTTCGCCACCTCCCCCATCCGCGTGCGCCAGAGCTGCGCGCCGCTCTTCGCGTCCACCGCGACGGTGTGGCCGTCGAGGAGGTTGTAGAAGATCCTCCCGTCGGCGTAGGCGGCGCCCCGGTTCACCACGTCGCAGCACGCCTGCCCCGCGGCGGCCTGCGCGTTCGCGGGGCGGAACTTCCACTTGAGCGGCTGCCCTTCCTGGGCCAGGTCGATGGCGTAGGCGACGTTGGGGTAGGGCGTGACGACGTACATCGTGTTGTCGACGACGAGCGGCTGCCCCTCGTGGCCCCGCAGCACGCCGGTCGACATCGCCCACGCGACGCGGAGCCCCTTCGCGTTGGCCGGCGTGATCTCGGCGAGCGGACTGTAACGCGAGCTCGCGTAGTCCCCCGCCGGCATCGCCCACTCGCCGTCGGGGCCGGGCCGCGCGACGGCGATGCGCGCGTCCCGCACGACGGGCGCCGCGGCGGCCCCCGCCCGCTCCCCCGGCTCGCGCCCCGCGTCCTCGCGCACCGTGCACGCCGCCAGCGCCACGAGCAGGGCCGACACCCCACCCCCGATGCCCCACACGCGCGCCCATCCGCCCCCCTTCGGCGGGCACCCGCCCGCGCTCACCGCCCCCCCGCCGGCGCGAGGTAGTCGTGCGCGGCGACGATCCGCCACCGCCCGCCCTGCTTCGCCCACGTGTCGGTGAAGCGGTAGCGACGGTCGAAGGGCCCGTCGGCGCCGCGACCGCGCATGACGAGCCACCCGGTCACGACGGCGAGCGCGGGTCCGAAGGCGTGCACCTCCATCCCCTCGTTGCGCGCCCCCGCCACCGTGTCGCTCCCCGACGTGATCGACCGCAGCACGTCGTCGCGCCCCATGAGGCTGTCGTTCTCCGTGTACACGAACCCCGGGGCGAGCAGCCGCTGGAACGTCGCCCCGTCGCGCTTCACGACCGCCGCCGCCCACCGCTCCTCGAGCGCCAGGATCGCCCGCGCGTCGGGCGACGCGGGCGACGCGCGCGACGTCTGCGCCCGGGCGGCGGGCGGCACGGCGAGGGCGAGCAGCAGCGGCGCGAGGACGGACGCGAGGACGAGCGCTCGGGTCATGCGCGACCTCCGGCGGGAGTCGGTAGGGCGGAGCAAGGGCGCGCTCAAGCATGCGCCCCGCCGAGCCGCGGCGCCAGATCGCGCAGTGCCCGGGCCGCACGTGAGAACGGGGCCGGCCACGGCGATCGCGGCCGGCCCCGCCCCCACCGACCCGCCCTCAGGTCTTGTTCTCGATCTGCGGATCGGGGCTCCTGTAGGTGCGCCCCGTCGCGTCCGTGACCGTCACCCTGTAGCCGAACGTCCCGCCCGCCTGAAAGCTGTCGTGGATCGTCGCCGTCTTGCCGTCGGCAGCGATGCTCACCGTGAACTGCCCCAGGTCGTCCTTCTTGATCGTGACATCCGTGATGCGATAGCTGCTGCTGGTGTTCTGGTCGAGCGCGAGCACGACGTCGCCGGAGGCATCCAGCGTCGCCGTATTCGGAGAGAAGCTCCAGGACGTCGGGGCGACGAAGGAGACCATCACCGTCTGAGTGGTGGTGGTCGTCGCGGCGCTCCGGCCGTGGAGGGCTGCCGTCGGGGCGGTCGGCGCGCTGGCGCCGTCGCAGGCGCCGAGGGTGAGGACGGCGACGGCCACGAGGGCGGCGCGGGCGCCGCGTTCGGCACTGCGGAACGGGGACGGTTGGTAGTCTCTCATGTTTCGGCACGGGTTGGGGTCTCGGCCCGCGTGGTGCGGACCGCGCGTCGGGCGACGGGCCGAACGTCCTGCCGCCTGACGCGGGGACCGAATAGGCACGCCCGACGCGACCGCCGCAAGGGGCCGAAACGACGACGGGGCGTGACCTGGGTCACGCCCCGTGCGCCCTCGCCCTACGTTCTCGTGATCCCTCAGGTGGGACTGGTGTTGATGATCTGCGGATCAGGGCTCGTGTACGTGCGGCTCCCGTCGGACACCGTCACGGTGTAGGCCCACGTGTCGTTCGAGGTATCGCCGCGGCCGGCCCGCCGTCACGGACCCGCCCTCAGATCTTGTTCACGATCTCCGGATCGCTGCCGATCCGCTGGCCGTTCGCGAGGACCGTGAGGCAGTAGCTGTACGTCGCGTTCACCGTGCACCTGTCGGTGACCACCAGGTCCCCGGCCGGATTCACCACGTGCGTGAACTCGTCGCTGACGGGCGTGAAGGTGATCGCGTCGAACGTGAACGGGTCGCTCCCCGGCGACGGGCGGAAGGTGATCGTCGAATCCGGTGCATCGACGGTGACGTTGCCGGCGGCGGCGCCGGGGAAGCTGACCCTTCCGTTCTTGCACAGCACGTCGACCGTGTACTGCTTGGGCGGCTTCCGCGTGGACTCCATCGCTGGCTGCGTCATTGGTGGGACCTCGTTCTCGGGAAGGT
>JBJMNL010000035.1:0-35850 GCA_045804285.1 Gemmatimonadaceae bacterium | reverse complement strand
TACCTCGAACCTGTACCTCGAACCTGTACCTCGAACCTGTACCTCGTACCTGTACCTCGTACCTGTACCTCGTACCTGTACCTCGTACCTGTACCTCGTACCTGTACCTCGTACCTGTACCTGGCTATCCCGGCCGGGACGCCTGGGTACAGGTACGAGGTACAGACTGCTCTCGGGACGTCCGCGTGTGCCGTCAGTATCTTCAGCCCCTCTCCCGTCCGAGATCGTCTTGTCCATCGATTCCTTCTCCGAATTCCTCGACCTCCTCGAGCGCGAGGGTGAGCTGGTCCGCGTCTCGCACCCCGTCGCGGCGAAGCTCGAGCTGTGCGAGATCGCCGACCGGGTGATGAAGATGCCCGGCGGGGGAAAGGCGCTGTTGTTCGAGCACGTGCTGCTCGACGACGGCTCGCGCTCGCCGTGGCCGGTGGCGATCAACGCGTTCGGATCGCTCCGGCGAATGGCGATGGCGTTGGGGGTGGCGGAGCTCGACGATCACGGGCGGCGGATCACGGAGCTGCTCGACCTCAAGGTCCCCGACGGGCTGCTCGCCAAGCTCTCGCTCCTCCCGCGGCTCCTCGAGGTCGCCAAGTTCCCGCCGCGCGTGAAGGGCGGGAAGCCGTCGTGCCAGGAGGTCGTGTGGACGGGGGACGAGGTGGACCTCGACCGGCTGCCGATCATCACCTGCTGGCCGGCGGATGGCGGGCCGTACCTGACGCTGACGATGGTCGTCTCGCGCGACCCGAAGCGCGGCATCCGGAACGTGGGGATGTACCGCGTGCAGAAGCTCGGGAAGCGCGAGCTGGCGATGCACTGGCAGCGGCACAAGGTGGGCGCGGCGCACTGGCGCGAGATGGCGGAGCGCGGCGAGCGGATGCCCGTCTGCATCGTCGTCGGCGCCGACCCGGCCTCGGTCTACTCGGCGTCGGCGCCGCTCCCGCCGACGGTGGACGAGTTCCTCTTCGCCGGCTTCCTGCGGCGGGCCCCGGTGCAGCTCGCGAAGGCGGTGACGTGCGATCTCGACGTGCCGGCCGACGCCGAGCTCGTGATCGAGGGGTACATCGACCCGGCGGAGGAGCTGGTCGTCGAGGGGCCGTTCGGCGACCACACCGGCTTCTACTCCGAGGCGGACCTCTACCCGAAGGTCCACGTCACGGCGGTGACGATGCGGAAGCGCATGGTGTACGGCACGACGATCGTCGGCCGGCCGCCGATGGAGGACTTCTACCTCGGCCACGCCACGGAGCGCATCTTCCTCCCGCTGCTCAAGCTGACGACGCCCGAGATCGTGGACTACCACATGCCCGCCGAGGGGGGCTTCCACAACCTCGTGTTCGTCTCGATCGACAAGCAATTCCCCGGGCACGCGAACAAGGTGATGCACGCGCTCTGGGGACAGGGGTTGATGTCGCTCGCCAAGGTGATCGTCGTCGTCGATCGGTGGGTGGACGTCCGCAACCCGCAGGAGGCGTGGTGGGTGGCGCTGAACAACATCGACCCCGAGCGCGACGCCCGCTTCACCATGGGCCCCGTGGACGTGCTCGACCACGCCAGCCGCGCCTTCACCTACGGCTCGAAGATGGGGATCGACGCGACGCGCAAGTGGCCGGAGGAAGGGTTCACGCGCAACTGGCCGCGGGTGATCGAGATGGACGTGGCGACGAAGCAGCGGGTGGACGGGATGTGGGAGAAGCTTGGAATCAGCAGGTAGCGTGCAACCGGCGGCGGGACGCCCCTGCACGCTTCACGCTACACGCTACAGGCTACACGCTACGCTCCGAATGCCGACATGACTCGAGAAGGCCAGACTTTCGCCGGCACGTCCCGGCTCGTGCTGTACGCGAACTTCGTCAAGCTGCCGCACACCCTCTTCGCGCTTCCGTTCGCGCTCGCGGGGGCGACGCTGGCGAGCTACGTGGCGCCGCCGACGGCGCGCGCACTGCTCTGGGTGGTGGTCGCGTTCACGAGCGCGCGCTTTGCGGCCATGGGGTTCAACCGGATCGTGGACCGCGACATCGACGGGCGCAATCCGCGCACGGCGCGGCGCGAGCTGCCGAGCGGGATGATGAACGTCGGCGAGGCGTGGGGGGCGGTGGCCGCGGCGTCGGCGCTGTTCGTGGTCGCGGCGTGGCGGCTCAACCCGCTCTGCCTCGCCCTCTCGCCGCTCGCGCTCGCGTGGGTGTTCTTCTACAGCTTCACCAAGCGCTTCACGCGCTGGTCGCACCTCGTGCTCGGCGGCGGGCTCGCCATCTCGCCGGTGGGGGGGTATCTCGCGCTCACCGGACAGTGGAGCGAGCCGTGGTGGCTGCTCGTCGCGCTCGCCGCGGCGGTGACCACCTGGGTCGCCGGCTTCGACATCTTCTATTCGCTGCAGGACGCCGGCTTCGACCGGGAGAACGGCCTGCACTCGGTGCCGGCGGCGCTCGGCGAGCGCGGCGCGGTCGCGCTGGCGCGACTCCTCCACACCGTGACGGTTGCCGCGCTGGCGCTGGCCGGATTCGGCGCGCACGCGGGCTGGCTCTACTTCGCCGGCGTCGCGGTCTGCGCCGCGCTGCTGCTGTACGAGCACACGCTCGTGCGGGCGGGGGACCTGCGCAGGCTCGACGCGGCGTTCTTCACGATGAACGGCGTGATCTCGATCGTGTTCTTCGGCTTCGTGCTCGCCGAGCGATTGGCGCGATAGTCGGCTCGCGCCGCAGGGGGGCCCCCCCACCGGGAAGGTAGCGCGCGCGCCGAGCATGCCGGCACCGAACGGCCGCACCCCGCGTCCCGCCACCGCACGCGCCGCGTCGCGCGCCCCGCCACGCGCCCCATCAACGACTGACCGTCCCCGACTCGACATGCCAGATCATCCGATCGTCGTCGCCATCACCGGCGCCTCCGGCGCGCCGTACGCGGTGCGCCTGCTCGAGGAGCTCGTGCGGGCGCGGCGCCGCGTGTGGCTCATCGTGTCCGCGCACGGGCTCCGGCTGCTGCGCACGGAGCTCGACGTCGCCTCGGTGGACGAGCTCCGGGAGCGCGTCGGGGGGGAGGGGTGGGACGCGTGCGTCTCGGTGTTCGGCGACGGGGATCGGGGCGCGGCTCCGGCGTCGGGGTCGGCGCTCAGCGGGGGGATGGTGATCTGCCCGTGCTCGATGGGGACGGTGTCGGCGATCGCGGCGGGGAGCTCGCGCTCGCTCGTCGAGCGGGCGGCGGACGTCGCGCTCAAGGAGCGGCGGCCGCTCATCGTCGTGCCGCGGGAGACCCCGCTGAGCACGATCCACCTCGAGAACCTGCTCCGGCTGAGCCGCACCGGCGTGCTCGTGCTCCCGGCGGCGCCGGGCTTCTATCACCGCCCGCAGTCGGTGGGCGACCTGGTGGACTTCGTGGTCGCGCGCGTGCTCGACCACCTCGCGGTGCCGCACCAGCTCTCGCGGCGGTGGGGCGGGGAGGCGGACGCCGACGTGGACGCGCTGGCGTATGAGTGATCGGGGCGGCGCGCCGGCGGGAGGCGGGCGCGTGGTGGTGGGGCTCGTGTCGGACACCCACGGCCTCGTGCGCGCCGACGTCTTCGACGCGCTCGCGGACGTCGACCTCATCCTCCACGCGGGGGACGTCGGCGCCGGCGTGCTCGAGGAGCTGGCGGCGATCGCGCCGGTCTCGGCGGTGTTCGGCAACACCGACCCCCCGGGCGACCCGCGACTCGCGCGCGAGATCGTGCGCGGGGTGGGCGGTCTGCTGATCCACGTGAGCCACGGCCACGAGCTCGGGAGCCCCTCGCCGGCGAGGCTGCTCGAGCGCTACGCCGGCGACATCCTCGTGTACGGCCACACGCACCGCCAGCTCGTCGCGCGGGCGGGGGGGCGGCTGGTCGTGAACCCGGGCGCTGCGGGTCCGCGCCGCTTCGACCTGACGGCGAGCGTCGCGAGGCTGACGATCGAGGGCGGCGTCGCCAACGTCGAGATCGTGGCGCTGAAGGGGTGATCGCCCTGAGGAGGGCACTGCCGAGAGCGGTCGTCGGTTCCCGATCGCCAGTGCGCGGTCGAGCTGCTCACCAGCGACTGAAAACCGACGACTACCAACCCCTTCTCCCTCTCCCGCTCAGACCCTTCTGAAATGTGACGCCGGGTACAGGTAGTCCTCTCCGGAATCGTCGTTGATCCGCAGGAACGCCCCGTCCGCCTCCACGGCGAGCAGCTCGTAGATGCGGCCGAGGGTGAGGTCGTGGCACCCGCACGGCTCGTCGGAGCCGGGGATGGTGAGCCAGGGCTTGACGCTCACGCACTGCACGAGCGTCTTCGGTTGCCAGGTCGCGTCGGGCTGCCAGACGGTGGCCATGGGCACATCTCCGCACGTCACTCTCGTGACGTCGCAGTCGTCGTGGGTCGCGCGCGGGGCGCACCGGAATGCTGGCCGCCGCGCCCGCCCGGACTAGCGGGGCTGTGCAGCGACGGAGCGGAGGGGTGGTGCGCCGCGGACGACGAGGTCGCGCGCGAAGGCTGTCAGTCGGGCAATGCAGGAGGCGGGCCGCGGAGGCGGGGTCTCGTGCGCGGTGACCTGCGTCATACTTCGCCGGCGGCCGGGGGCGCGAGCGACGGGATGAGCTCCGACGGCGGGCGCGTGTTGGCGAGCTCGTCCGGGAAGCGCCGGAACCAGGACGAGAGGAGGAGCAGCTCGTCGATCTCGTGCGTCGGTACCGCCGAGCTGTCGCGCTCGGGCGGCGTGAAGACCTGCTTCACGGCCTCCGCCAGGCGCGCGCGGTCGCGCGCCGAGCGCGGCGCGTCGCGCTCCATGCGCACGCGCCCGCGGCGAACCAGATAGACGCGGTCCTCCCCCGCCGCGCCGGGAACCGTGTAGACGAACGAGAGCGTCTCCACCGCGTAGCGCAGGCGCGCGAACTGGTCGCGGACCACCTCGAGGCGGTGGAGCTTGTCGCGGTAGGCGGCCGCGCGCTCGTACTCGAGCCGCTCGCTCGCCTCCTCCATCCTCGCGCGGAGCCCCGCGAGCGGGGCGTCGTCGCTGCCGTCGAGGAAGGCGCGGGCGAGGCCCAGCCGCTCGTCGTACTCCCCCGCCGAGCAGGCGCCGACGCAGGGGCCGAGGCACTTGCCGATCTCGTGGCGGATGCACTGCGGCGTGCGGGCGAGCGGAATGAGCTCGTCGGCGAACAGCTCGCGCTGGTCGCTGAACTGCATGCGCGTGTCGAGCGGGCAGTCGCGGAGGCCGAGCGCGTCGTTCAGCTCGCGCACCGCCTCGCCGATCCGCGCGGCGCCCTGGAAGGGCCCGTAGTAGACGCCGCCGTCCTCGCTCCCCGCACCCCGCACGACGAGCAGCTTCGGCGCCGGCCCACGCGTGATCTTGATGAACGCGTAGTGTCGCGCGTCGCGCTTCATGGCGACGTTGAAGCGCGGGCGGAAGCGCTTGATGAGGCGCAGCTCGGCGAGCAGCGCCGCGAACTCGCTCGGCGCGTACTCCCACTCGATCGCGTGCGCCTCGCGCAGGATGCGCGCCCCCTTCTCCTCCGGGTAGACGCAGCGGAAGTAGCTGAGGAGGCGCGTCCGGAGCTGCTTCGACTTGCCCACGTAGAGCACCTCGCCGTCCTCGGCGATCATGCGATAGACGCCGGGCAGGTCCTTCGCGTCGGCGCGGACCGCGGCGCGCATGACGAGGACGTGCTCCTCGGACGTCGGCGGCGGGCGGAGGCGGCGGACACGCGACGGGGGGCCGGTGAGCACTTCCCCCTCGAAGCGGAGGAGGGAGGGGGGCGCGAGCTCCACGCTCACCGCTGGCACCACGCGCAGAGCACCGTCGCGCGCCCGTCGATCTCGTGGGTCCCCACGAGTCGGGCGCCGCAGCGGAGGCAGGGGAGGCCGGCGCGGCCGTAGGCGGCGAGCCGATCGACGAAGCCGCCCTTCTCTCCCCGGGCGTCGCGATAGTCGCGAAAGCTCGTGCCGCGTAGCGCGATCGACTCCTCGAGGACCGAGACCACCTCGTCGCGCAGCCGCGCCGACTCGGCGGCGGAGAGCGAGCGCGCCTCGCGCGAGGGGTCGATCCCGGCGCGCCAGAGCGCCTCGTTCGCGTAGATGTTGCCCACTCCCACCACCAGCCGCTGGTCCATCAGTGCCTTCTTGACCGCCTGACGCGATCCCCGAAGAAGGGCCGATAGATGCGCCGCCGAGAACGCGGGGTCAAGGGGCTCGACGCCGAGCGCGCCGGAGTAGGCCGCCCAGCGCTCCGGGCTCATCAGGGCGACCGTGCCGAGCCGGCGGATGTCGCGGTAGTGGAGGACGCGGTCGTCGTCGAGGGCGAGGGCGAGCGTGGAGTAGCGGCGCTCCTCGTCGGGGAGGGGGCGCGACGGGGCGTCGATGAGCAGCGCGCCGGTGAAGCGCGGCTGCACGACGAGGCGGTCGCCGGTGGAGAGGTCGAGGACGATCAGCTTGGCGCGGCGCCAGGCGCGGTCGATCGTGGCCCCCGCGGCGCGGCTCGCGAGCGAGCGCGCGTCCACCTCGCGCAGGACGTCGGGGCGCGCGACGGTGACGCCGGTGACGCGGCGCCGCGCGACCTCGGCGTCGAGGTCGCGGGCGATCGTCTCCGTCTCAGGTAGCTCGGGCACGGCGCGCTACCTCGCGCCAGCCGACGTCGGTGCGGTACTGCTTTCCGGCAAAGTCGACCTGCGAGGCGTACTGGCGGCTGAGGCGCTGGGCGTCGTCGAAGGAGGGCGCGACGGCGGTGGCGGCGAGGACGCGGCCGCCGGCGGTGACGAGCTCTCCGCGGTCGTTCCGCGCCGTGCCGGCGTGGAAGAGCTGTACCCCGGCGTCGGTGATTTGTGGCAGGCGGATCGCGTCGCCGGTGCGCGGCTTCTCCGGATAGCCGGCGGCGGCGAGCACCGTCGTCACCGCGCCTCCCTCGACCAGCGCCGAGAAGTCGCGCGGCAGCCGGTCGCCCCGCGCGACGGCGTGCAGCAGCTCGCCGAGCCCGGGGCGGAGCGAGACGGCGGGGAGGATCGCCTGCGTCTCCGGGTCGCCGAAGCGGCTGTTGAACTCGACCACCTTGGGCCCCGACTCGGTGAGCATGAGCCCCGCGTAGAGGAGCCCCGTGAACGGGCGGCCGGCCTCGCGGAGGGCGCGCAGCGTGGGGCGCATGATCCGCTCCCCGACCGCCGCCCAGGCGCGAGCCGCCTCGTCCCACTCCTCGAGGTCGGCGACGTAGGCGCCCATCCCGCCGGTGTTCGGCCCCCGGTCGCCGTCGAGGAGGCGCTTGTGGTCCTGCGCCGGTGGGAGGAGGACGACGTCGTGGCCGTCGGTGACGCCGAAGACGGAGAGCTCCTCCCCCTCCATGAACTCCTCGACGAGGATCTCCGCGCCCGCGGCGCCGAACCCCTCGTCGCGCAGCATGTAATCGATCGCGCGGTCGGCCTCGTCGAGCGTCTGGCAGACGATCACCCCCTTGCCCGCGGCGAGCCCCGACGCCTTGACCACCACCGGCGCGCCGAAGTCGCGCGCCGAGCGCTTCGCCGCGTCGGCGTCGGTGTGGCGGTGCGCCAGGGCCGTGGGGACGCCAGCGTCGAGCATGAGCCGCTTGGCGAACGCCTTCGACGTCTCGATCTCGGCGGCGGCGCGCGTCGGGCCGAAGACGGGGAGCGCCCGCTCGCGGAAGCGGTCGACGACGCCGAGCGCGAGCGGCGCCTCCGGGCCGACGAGGGTGAAGTCCGGCCGCTCGTGCTCGGCCAGCGCGACGAGCCGCTCGACGTCGGTGGCGGCGACCGGGACGCAGCGCGCGAGCTCCGCGATCCCCGGGTTGCCGGGCGCGGCGACGAGCTCGACGTCCGGCCACTCCTGGGCGAGCTTCCAGGCGAGGGCGTGCTCGCGGCCGCCGGAGCCGATGATGAGGACCTTCATGCGGGGCGTGAGGGGCGGGTACGGGGCGCGCCGTGCCGGGCGCGGGTGAGAACGCGAGAGGCGACCAGCTCGGTCGCCCGAAAGCTAGTCGCCTCCGCCAGGCGCCGCCCCCCGCTCACCGCTTCCGGATCGCCTGGTTGAACGCGTCGCGCGCCCGCCCGAGCGTCGCGGTCAGCGTGTCGACCGCCTGGCGCGCCTGCTGGCCGTAGTAGTCGGCGGCGTCCACGTAGTCGTCGCGGAGCGGCGGCTGCTGCGAGCCGTCGCGCCCCGGGTACTGGCCGTCGACGATGCGGCCGTAGTCGCCCGCGTCCACCCACCGCTGGAGCTCCGCGGCGCGCACCGTGGCGAACGGGTGGTCGCGGAAGGCGGTGTTGAGGACCTTGAGCACCGTGTCCCACGCGTTGCCGTCGGTCTCGTACTCGCGCGCCTGGGCCATGAAGGCCTCGAGGTCGATCTCGTCGTCCCCCGCGCCGCCGCCGGCGAACTTGAGGAAGACGCTCATCGAGGCGGGGAGGTCCTGCGTGCCGAGCAGCCCCGCGCGGTCGGCGGAGAGCTCCGCCTTGCGGTACCACTCGAGGAGCGCGATCTGGAAGGGGACGAGCGCGAGTCCGGCCAGGAAGGGGAGGTTGCGGAGGCCGAACGTCATCAGGATGATGGCGATCGTCGTGTACGTCGTGTGCCCGCTCATGACGTGCCCGAGCTCGTGGGCGAGCACGAAGCGCCGCTCCTCGTCGTTCAGGAGCGCGAGGGTCCCCGTGTTGATGACGATGAACGGCTTCTCGAAGCCCACCGCGGCGGCGTTGACGAACGGCGTCTGCGTGACGTAGAGCTCCGGTCGCGTGGGGGAGTCGAGCGTCTCCAGCACCTCGCCGTAGAGCGCGTGGAGCCTGGGGCGCTGGGCCGGCCCGACGCGCACCGCGTTGGCGAGGAAGAGCTGCCGGACGCCGCGCTCGCCGAAGAAGCCGGCCACCTTGCGCACGACCTCGTCGAAGCCGGGGAGGGAGCGGAGCGTGTTGAGCGCCGCGCGGTCGGCGGGGTGCTCCCAGGCCGTGGAGGCGATCTGGGTGAGGGGCTTTCTGGCGGCCATCGAGACCTCGGGAGTGGGGAATCGGGAGTCGGGAGTGGTCGCTGCCGGCCACCGCTGTCCCGATCCCTTCACACTACACCGGTACTACGCCGGCGCCAGGCTCGTGTTTCCGCCGGGTGAGGGAAGGGCGCGACCAACCCGGGTTGGCGGGAGGCCGCCGCTAACCCCGGGTTGGTTTGTGGGGGAGCGAACCCCGGTTGGCGGAAGGCGAACGGACCGCGGTTGGCAGTCTGCAGTTGCCAGTAGGCAGTTCTCAGTTGCGTCCGGACACTGCCAACTGACAACTAACGACTGCCCACTGCCAACCGGTATCGTCCGCCCACTGCCAACTGGGTTCGTACGCCGACTGCCGACCGGGGTTCGCCCTTTCCCCGCTCACACCTTCTCGAACGCCTGCTCCACGTCCGCGAGCAGGTCGGCCGCGTCCTCGACGCCGCAGGAGAGGCGGATCAGCCCCTCGGTGATGCCGAGCTGGGCGCGGCGCTCCGGGGGGACCGACGCGTGCGTCATCGACGCCGGGTGACTGATGAGGCTCTCGACGCCGCCCAGCGACTCGGCCAGGGAGAAGACGCGGAAGCGCTTGAGGACGGCGTTGGCGCGCTCCTTCGTGCCCAGCTCGACGGAGATCATCCCGCCGAAGCCGCTCATCTGCCGGCAGGCCAGCTCGTGCTGCGGGTGCGAGGGGAGGCCGGGGTAGATGACGCGCTCGTGGCCGAGCCGGTCGGTGAGCCAGCCGGCGAGCCGGCGGCCGTTCTCGTCGTGGCGGGGCATCCGCAGGTGGAGCGTCTTCGTGCCGCGCAGGGCGAGCCAGGAGTCGAAGGGGCCGGGCACGGCGCCGGCGGCGTTCTGGATGAACTGGAGGCGCGACGCGAGCTCGTCGTCGCGTACGACGGCGAGGCCCCCGATCATGTCGCTGTGCCCGTTCAGGTACTTCGTCGTCGAATGCCAGACGACGTCGGCGCCGTGCTCGAAGGGGCGCTGGAAGAACGGCGTGGCGAAGGTGTTGTCGACGATCAGCAGCGCGCCGGCGCGCTTCGCGATCTCGCTCGCGGCGGCGAGATCGGTGAGGCGCATGAGCGGGTTCGTCGGCGTCTCGACGAGGATGGCGACCGTGCGGTCCGTCACCGCGTCGGCGATCCGCTGGGCGTCTCGCGTATCGACGTAGGAGAAGGAGAGCCCCATGTGGCGGAGGATGCGGTCGAAGAGGCGGAAGGTGCCGCCGTAGACGTTCTCGCCGCAGACCACGTGGTCGCCGGATTTGAAAAGCTTCATGAGCGAGTCGACGCACCCCATCCCGCTCGCGAAGGCGAAGCCGTGGCGCCCCCCTTCGAGGGCGGCGACGTTGCGCTCGAGCGCCTCGCGCGTTGGATTCTTGCCACGCGCGTACTCGTACCCCTTGTTCTCCCCGAGCCCCTCCTGCACGTAGGTCGAGGTGAGGTAGACCGGCGTCATGATGGCGCCGGCGAGGGGCTCGGGGCGCTGGCCGGCGTGGATGGCGCGCGTGCCGAACGCCGCGTCGAGGTCTTCGTCGTAAACCCGCGTCATGCGTGCTCTCTGAAGTGAAGGGGGAGCCGCGGCGCATCGCTCGTGACCGGAATCGTTCCCTTCCTGGCACCGCTCCCGGTGGGGCGCGCGACCTGCCCGCAAGCTAACCGCCCGGGCGAGGGGCGGGGAGCGGAGGCCCGGCGCCGGCCGTCCGCCGCCGTCCCGGAAGAGCCGTCTCGGGAGAGGCGGACGGGGCCGGATGCGATTAGGATTCATCTGTCTCGACTCACCCGAAGGTCCGACCGTCCATGCAGCTCACCCCCCCCGCCGCGCCTCGCGCGGCCGCCGCCGCGCCGGCGAGTCCCCGTCCCGAGGGGATGCGCTGTCTCGTCGTGGACGACGAGCCGCGGCTCCGCCAGGTGCTGGTCCGTCTGATGGAAGGGGACGGCTTCACCTGCCTCGAGGCGACGAACGGCGCCGACGCGCTCGAAGTCCTGCGCCAGATGCCGGTGACGCTCCTGCTCACCGACCTGCGCATGCCCCGGATGGACGGGGTCGAGCTGCTGCGTCAGGTGCGCGCCCGCTACCCGGACACGGCGGTCGTGATGATCACCGCGGTGGCGGAGGTGGAGGCGGCGGTGAGCTGCCTGGCGATCGGGGCCATGGACTACCTGACCAAGCCGTTCCACCTCGACGAGGTGCGGGCGCGGGTGTCGCAGGCGATGGAGAAGCGTCGGCTGATCCTCGAGAACCGCGACAACCAGGAGAAGCTCGAGCAGCGGGTCGCCGCGCAGTCGCGGCGTCTCGAGCAGATGTTCCTGGCCAGCATCCAGTCGCTCGCCGACGCGCTCGAGGTGAAGGACCGCTACACGCGCGGCCACTCGGTGCGCGTGAGCCAGTACGCGGCGGTGATCGGCCGCGCGCTCGCGCTCGACGGCGACGTCGTCCGCCAGCTCGAGCTGGGCGGGCACGTGCACGACATCGGCAAGATCGGCGTGCGCGAGGCGGTGCTGAACAAGCCCGGTCCGCTCACCGACGACGAATACGAGCACATCATGACGCACCCCGCGGTGGGGTGGCGCATCCTCTCCCCCCTGCTCGCCGACGCGCCGCTGATCCTCAACATCGTCCGCTCCCACCACGAGCGATTCGACGGGCGCGGGATCCCCGACGGGCTGGCCGGCACCGAGATCCCGCTCGAGGCGCGCATCGCCGCGGTGGCCGACTCCTTCGACGCGATGACGAGCGGCCGCCCCTATCGCCGCGGCGCGCGGATGACGCTCGAGGAGGCGATCGCCGAGCTCCACCGCTGCGCCGGCACGCAGTTCGACCCCGAGATCGTGAGCGCCTTCGTCGGCGCCGTGCGCGCCGGCGCGATCCAGATCCCGGCGCGGCCGGACGTCACCGGGGAGCACGCGGCGCTGGGATCGGAAGTGAGACGAGGGCTGCTCTGAGCCCATAACGTCCACGCTTCCCTCCACGCTCCACGCTCGGGCTGCGGGCCACCGGCGCCGGGAGAGCGAGCGTGGTGCGTGGAGCGGGGAGGGGGTCTCTACGCGCCGCCGAGGATTCTCACCGCACTCGGCTGCTTGTACGCGCTCAGCCGCGCCTCGCACCAGTCCTTCACCTCGTCGGCGGTCACGTCCCCCGAGACGTCGAGGGCGATGTCGTGCTCGCGGACGGGGTCTGGGAGGGCGCGGACGTGCGCCGCACGGACGCCGGGCATCGCGCCGACGACGCGCTCGAGCTCGCGCGGGTAGATGTTGAAGCCGTTGCGGGTGAACATCGGTTTGAGGAGGCCGCGGAAGGTGACGCTGCCGTCGGCGTTCAGGACGCCGAGGTCGCCCGTTCGCAGCCAGCCGTCGCGCACGGCGAGCCCCTGCTCGCCGGAGCGCACGTAGCCGGGCGAGACGTTGTCGCCCCGGACGCAGATCTCCCCCTCCTCGCCCGCGGCGAGCACGCGGTCGCCGCGCGGGTCGCGGATCTCGACCTCGACCCGCGGGAAGGGGACGCCGAGCGTGCCGCGGCGGTTGGGGAGCGCGACGCGGTTGAACAGGCAGACGGGGGCCGCCTCGGTGAGGCCGTAACCCTGGCGCAGCTCGACGCCGGTGGCGTCGAGCCAGCGGTCCTGCAGATCCGCCGGGAGCACCGCGCCGCCGCAGATGCAGAGCCGCAGCGCCTCGCTTCGCAGGCGGCCGCCGCGCCGCTCGAGCGCCGAGAGCAGCACGCCGAACACCGCCGGCACGCCGACGAGCAGCGTGATCCCGAGGGTCTCGAGCAGCTCGACCGCCTTGAGCGGGTGGAAGCGCTCCATCGTCGTGACGCGCGCGCCGGCGAGCAGCGGGGCGGTGCCGGTGACGGTGAGCCCGAAGAGGTGCGAGAAGGGGAGCACGGCCAGCGAGTGGTCGGCGCTCGACAGCCCGGCGGCCTCGATGGTGGAGCGTGCGTTGGCGATGAGGTTGCGGTGCGTGAGGATCGCGCCGAGCGGCGTGCCGGCCATGGCGGAGGTGTAGACGATCGCGCCCTCCTCGCGGCTCCCCGCCACCCCCGACTCCCCCTCCAGGGGGAGGCCGAAGTGCGCGCCGAGGTCGACGTCGCTCGACGCGCCGGCGACGACGACGCGCGCCGAGCGCGGGGCCTCGTCGAGGAGCACCATCGGCGTGCCGGCGGGGAGGTGGCGCGCGAGGGCGGCGTTCGTGAACACCGCGCCGACGTTCGCGTCGGCCAGCTGATAGGCGATCTCCGCGGGCGCCGCGAGCGGGTTGACGAGCACCGCGCCGCGCCCCTCGCTCGCGGCGAGCGCGGTGACGTACTGCTGGGAGGTCGGGAGGAGGATCGCCGCGCGGCGGCCGGCGAGGGCGCGCACGAGGGGCGCGCTGCGCTGGAGGAGGGTCAGGCCGGCGGCGACGAGCTGCTGGGCCTCGAAGGCGTCGACACGACCGCCGCCGGCCGCGACGGCCAGCGGGAGGAGCGAGAGGGGATCGGGCATCTATGGGGATGGGGGCGGCGCCGGTGGCGCCAGGGCTGGAAGGGCGGGAAGTTAAGAAGCGGCCCATGGGACGGCAAAGCGTGACGTGGGATACATGGGCCGAGCGCGCGCCCGCGTCTTGCCTGCACGTGGTTGCTTGTGGTCGGGGCGGCCTTACCTTCCCTCGTCCGCGGTCCCGACGGCCGAGCCGGCGCCCGTGTCGGCGAGCCATTGTCACCCAGGTGGAGGTTTCGTTTGGCGTACGAAGGGTTGATGGTCAGCGTCTCCGGTGTGCGGGGGCGCGTGGGCGAGGCGCTCACCCCGGAGGTCGTGACGTCGTTCGCGGCCGGATTCGGCGCCTGGGCGGCGGCGCGGCAGCGCGGCGCGGCGCCGTCGGCGGCGGAGCGTGCAGGCGCCTGCCGGATCGTGGTCGGACGCGACAGCCGCGTCTCGGGGCCGATGTTCCACCGCGCGGTGATCGCCGCGCTGCAGTCCGTGGGGTGCACGGTGATCGACGTCGGGCTGACGACGACGCCGACCTGCCAGCTCGCGGTCGAGCACCACCACGCGGCGGGGGGGCTGATGATCTCGGCGAGCCACAACCCGATCGAGTGGAACGCGCTCAAGTTCATCGGCCCGTCGGGGCTCTTTCTCGACGCCGCCGAGGGGGCGGAGATGCGGGCGATGACGGAGCGGGGCTTCGAGCGCGCGACGTGGGACCGGCTGGGCGAGGTGGAGGCGGACCCGGATGCGATCGAGCGGCACATCGGGCAGGTGCTCGCGCTCCCCTTCCTCGACGTCGAGGCGATCCGCCGCCGCCGCTTCCACGTGGCGCTCGACTGCTGCCGCGGCGCCGGGGGGGTGGTGATGCCGGCGCTCCTCGAGCGGCTCGGCTGCCGGGTGACGGCGATCAACCTGGAGACGGATGGCCTCTTCCCCCGCCCGCCGGAGCCGGTGGCGGAGAACCTCGGTGACCTCGAGCGGCTGGTGCGGAGCTCGGGGGCCGACGTCGGCTTCGCGGTGGACCCCGACGTCGACCGGCTCGCGCTCGTCTCGGAGCGTGGGGCGGCGGTGGGGGAGGACTACACGCTCGCCCTCGCGGCGCGGGTGGTGTTGCGTCATCGCAGCGGCCCTGTCGTCACGAACCTGTCAACGAGCCGCGTCGTGGACGACGTGGCGACGGCCGCGTGCTCGCGGGTGATCCGCGCCCCGGTCGGAGAGGTGAACGTCGCCCTCCGGATGCGGGCGGAGGGGGCGCCGATCGGGGGGGAAGGGAACGGAGGAGTCATTCTGCCCGAGATGCACCTCGGCCGCGACGCCCCCGTCGGCGCGGCCCTGCTGTTGCAATTGCTCCTGGACGAAGATCGTCCCCTCTCGGAGGTCGTCGCCGACCACCCGCGCTACGTGATCGTCAAGGACAAGCTCGACCGTCCGAACGCGAGCCTCGGCAGCGTGTATGATGCACTGCGGCAGGCGTTCCCGGACGGCGAGGCCGACACCCAGGACGGGCTGCGGCTGGCCTGGCCCGATCGGTGGGTGCACGTCCGTCCGTCGGGGACCGAGCCCATCGTACGAGTCATCGCCGAGGCGCCGTCCGCGGAGCAGGCGCGCGAGCTGATCGCGCGCTCCCGGGCGCCGCTCGACCGGCTGGTCGCCGCCACCGCCTGAGGGCATCTCCTGAGGGCATCTCCTGAGGGCATCGCCCGAGGGCGGGGCGGCGGCGCGGCCGGCCTCTCACCATTCTCCCCAGCATCATCCCATGTGCGGAATCGTCGGGTACGTCGGACCGAAGGTCGCCACCCCGCTCCTCATCGAGGGGCTGAAGCGGCTCGAGTACCGCGGCTATGACTCGGCCGGAGTGGCCGTCATGAACGGGAAGGGCGTCGAGACGCGGAAGGCGGCGGGGAAGATCTCGCGCCTCGAGTCGATCGTCGCCCGGGAGCCGGTGCACGGGACGCTCGGCATTGCCCACACGCGCTGGGCGACGCACGGCGCGCCCAACGAGTGCAACGCGCACCCGCACGTCGACTGCAAGGGGAAGATCGCGGTCGTCCACAACGGGATCATCGAGAACGGGACCGGGCTGCGGCAGTACCTCGAGGAGCACGGCCACACGTTCGTCTCCGACACCGACACCGAGGTGCTCGCGCACCTGATCGAGTCGTCGTACGACGGGAACCTCGAGGAGGCCGTGATCGAGGCGCTGCACATGGTCGAGGGGACGTACGGCATCGCCGTCGTCTCGAGCGACGACAAGGACAAGATCGTCGCGGCGCGGAAGGGGAGCCCGCTCCTCGTCGGCCTCGGCGACGGCGAGTACTACGTCGCGAGCGACGTGTCGGCGATCCTCGCCCACACGCGCGACGTCGTCTACCTCGACGACGGCGACCTGGCCGTGCTGACGCGCGACGGCTACCGCGTCATCGACATGAACGCGTCGACGATGCAGCGGAAGGTGAGCAAGATCGACTGGGACCTCGGGCAGATCGAGCGCGGCGGCTTCGCGCACTTCATGCTCAAGGAGATCTTCGAGCAGCCGGCGACGATCGAGAACACGATGCGCGGCCGCCTCCTGCTCGAGGAGGGGACGGCGAAGCTCGGCGGGCTCAACCTGACCGACGACGAGCTGCTCGCGTTCGACAACATCGTGATCACGGCGTGCGGCACGAGCTGGCACTCGGCGCTGATCGGCGAGCAGATGATCGAGGACCTGGCGCGCGTGCCGGTGGAGGTGGAGTACGCGTCGGAGTTCCGCTACCGGAACCCGATCGTCACGAGCCGGACGCTGTGCATCGTCATCTCGCAGTCGGGGGAGACGGCGGACACGCTCGCGGCGATGCGCGAGGCGAAGCGGCGCGGCGCGCGCACGCTCGGCATCGTGAACGTGGTCGGCTCGACGATCGCGCGGGAGGCGGACGGCGGCATCTACATCCACGCCGGCCCCGAGATCGGCGTCGCGTCGACCAAGGCGTTCACGAGCCAGGTGGTCGCGCTGGCGCTGTTCACGCTCAAGCTGGCGCGGCTCAAGGACATGTCGATCCTGCGCGGGCGGGAGCTGATCGCCGCCCTCCAGAAGCTGCCGGCGCAGATCCAGCAGATGCTCGACCGGGCCGAGGAGATCGAGAACCTGGCGGAGGAGTTCAAGCGCGCCTCGAACTTCCTCTACCTGGGGCGCGGCTACAACTTCCCGGCGGCGCTCGAGGGGGCGCTCAAGCTCAAGGAGATCAGCTACATCCACGCCGAGGGGTACCCGGCGGCGGAGATGAAGCACGGCCCGATCGCGCTGATCGACGAGATGATGCCGGTGGTGTTCATCGCCCCGCACGACTCGGTGTTCGACAAGGTCGTGTCGAACGTCCAGGAGGTGGCGGCGCGGAAGGGGCGGGTGATCGCGCTGACGAGCCAGCAGGAGCCGTCGCTGGCGGGGAGGCTGACGTACGAGTTCCGGGTGCCGCACACGATCGACATGCTGACCCCGGTGCTGGCGTCGGTGCCGCTGCAGCTGCTGGCGTATTACATCGCGGTGAAGCGGGGGTCGAACGTGGACCAGCCGCGAAACCTGGCGAAGAGCGTGACGGTCGAGTAGCGGGGGAGGGCCCGCTGCACGTCTCTGTTCGTGAACAATTTTCTCCGCTACTGACCTTGAAGGTCAGCTAGGGCGCGTGTGCAAAGAGCGGAGCTGGGGTAAGCGGAGGGGTGCAGTAGACAGGAGTTGACCGACCGGCAGTGGGAGCGTCTGGCGCGGTGATCCCGCGCCGCCGCGACCGGCGGCCGGCCGACCGGCGACACCGTCCCTTCGACCGCGCGGCGTACCGCGAGCGCAACCGCGTGGAGCGGCTCATCGGTCGCCTGGAGCAGTGCCGCCGCATCGCGACGCGCTCCGAGAAGCGCGCGGCGCATTACCTCGCGACGCTCACCCTCGCGTCCGCCGTGCTCGGGCTCTAACCGGGCGGCGCGTCGCTCGCCGCGGCGACCCGGGACTTCTTCGAGCGCTACGACTGACGGCCCGGCGGGGTGTGCGCCATCCTCGGTGCACACCCCGCCTGACTGGTGGGGATGGACTCAAGGCGCGTGTGCACCGACCGGCGCTGGGGTTGTCAGGCGGGTGCAGGCGAGACGCGTTGACGGACGAGCCGTGGAGCGCCTCCGTCCGCGCGCGGAACGTCAGCTCGTTGAGGCGAGGTCGAGCCGGTACGCGAGGTCGCACTGGTCCGAGAGCGTGGCGAACGACGCGGCCTGGGCACCCCGCACGGGCACGAAACCGAAGCGCGTGTAGAGCCGGTTGGCCTCGCCCAACACGGCCGCCGTCTCGAGCACGACGGCGCGGGCCCCCATGCTGCGCGCGGCCGCGACCACACGGTCCAGGGCGCGCCGCCCGAGCCCGCGCCCGCGCGCGGCGGGTGCGAGGTAGAGCTTCTTGAGCTCGACCACGCGTGCACCGTCGTCGTCGGCCGCAGGCCGCCAGCCGAGCACGCCGAGCGGGTCGCCGCTGTTGCTCTCGAGGAGCTCGAAGCGGCCGCCGCGCGCATCGTAGTGACCCTCCAGGTCGGTCAGGTCGACGTCGGAGGTGTCGAGCAGGACATGCAGTCCGTACTCGCGCAGGGCTCCGTCGACCAGCCGCTGCGCGGTCTGGCGGTCGCCGTTCGTGGCGCGGCGGAACGTCACGCCCGCGTCGGCCGCGCCTCGTTGAGTAGCCACACCGTGCTCCGCGCAGAGGCCGATCATAGGCGTCAGGAACCGGGCGGAAAGCTAGCCGACTGCGCGCCCACCTGCCAGCACGTTTTGCATACGCGCCCTAGTGCGATTGTTTGAGTGTCGTGGTTCGCTCCGAGAATAGGCACGCGGGGCGAGGCGCGTTTTGGGCCCCGCCCCGCATCACTCGTTCGGCCTAACGCACAGTCCGATGCTCCCACTCTTCTCGGGCGAGGGGCATCGCCCGGCGGGCGCTCACTGGGTCGGTGGCGCTCGGATAGGTGACGGCCTCGCGCCGCGGAGCGGCCCTCACCACTGTCGCCCGGCCACGTCTGGGCGGCGCCCCCGGCGAGCATCGCGATGTCGAGCGCCTGGTCGGCGACGAGGCGCTTGAGCCGGCGGTTCTCGTCCGCGAGCGCCTGGCCGGCGGCATTCCCGGCGCGTCGTCTCGGCCACCTGCATCCCGCCGTACGTCCGGCGCCAGCGGTAGGAGCGGCGCGAACGTCGTCCCCGTGACGCCGTGCCGCCGGCCAGGCGCTCCCGGACCTGCGTCCCCGCCGCCGCCTCGTACAGGATCCCGACGATCTGCTCCGCGGTAAAGCTCGCCTGCGTCATGAGTCCTCCCGCCCTCGTGAGCATTCAGGACTCCCAACCGACTCCGTCACTCCACTGACGGGGAGAAGACCACGTCACCTAATGAGTGACCTACAAGACGAGGGCGGCCCGCCGGATCCGGCGGGCCGCCCTGGGGCGACGTTCACTGCGCGGCGAGCCCGCGATTAGTGGCGCGCGCTAAGCACCTTCCAGTGCGAATCGAACGTCACGATCGTCCACACGCTGGGGTCCCACTTGTAGTACCGCGGGTCGAGGACCGTGTACGTCGCCCCGGCCTGAACGACGTACACCTGGCCCGAAAGCCGCTCCGGCGGCCCCGTCACGTACGCGGCGTAGGCGTTGGCGGCCTTTTGGCACGCGGCGTTGTTCGTCACCAGCACCACCTGGCTTTCGGCCACCGCCGCGTATTTGAGACTGTCGCGCACCGCCCGGATGTCGGCGTCCGTGGCGGAGGTGTACTTGACCACGTCCTGGATCAGGTCGGCGCTCGTTGAATCGGCGCCGCGGCACGCCTGTCCGTGCGCCACGCCCGTGGGTACGGCCAGCGCCACGACCATGGCCGGAGCAAGAGCCGCCACGCGGCCCGCGGTGATTGGGGTGATCATCCGGTCCTCGGACTGAAGGCTATGCGGCACTACAGTACCCACGTGCAGCCGTTCGTGTTGTTCCGCTTCCAGCCAGGCCGCTTTCTTGTCCGTCTCCCGGAGGCGCCAGACCCGGTTTCGGTCAATGACGACCATGCCCTCGTGATTGTCTCGCACCCATTTGGGATCGCCCCCATCCGGGCCTATGGCGGCACGGTCGTGCTCTCCGTCGCGGAGCGGACAGTCTAGAGGCTCTTATGAACTTGGCATCCGGCTGGCGGTCAACCAGCCGGTATGTCGGTGCAGTTGCAGGCGCGGGCGCTCGGCCGTCAGCCGTACCCCAGCGATGTCAGCGACGGCGAGTGGGCGTTCGTCGCGCCGTACCTCACCCTGATGCGCCCCGATGCGCCGCAGCGCGCGCCCGACCTGCGGGAGGTGTTCAACGCCGCGCGCTGGCTCGTGAAGACCGGCGCGCGGTGGGGCTACATGCCGAACCAGTTCCCGCCCCGGGCCGCCGTCTATCAGCAGATCCAGCGCCGGATCGCCGCCGGGGTGGTCGAGGCGATGGCCCACGCAGCTCCGCGTGGCTCACGCGCTTCCGCCGCTTCGTGTCATTCGCGAGCTTTCGGCATCAGCCCACGCTCGCCCATGAACCTCCCCGACTACTTCTCCGCGCGCGCCGTCCACTACGCGGCGCACCGCCCCGACTACCCGCCGGAGCTCTTCGACTTCGTCGCCGGCCTGGTCGCGCGGCACGACCTCGTCTGGGACTGCGGCACGGGTAGCGGGCAGGCCGCCGTCGCCCTCGCCGAGCGCTTCGCGCGCGTCGTCGGCACCGACGCGAGCGCGGCGCAGATCGAGCGGGCGCGCGCGCACCCGCGCGTCGAGTACCGCGTCGCGACCGCCGAGTCGTCCGGGCTGCCCGACCACTCGGTCGACGTCGTGACGGTCGCCCAGGCGCTGCACTGGTTCGACCTCGACCGCTTCTACGCCGAGGCGCGCCGCGTCGCCGCGCCCGGCGGCGCGCTCGCCGTGTGGAGCTACGGCGACCCGGTGCTCGACGACCCCGCGCTCGACGCGGTGCTCGCGCGCTTCAACTTCGGAACGCTTGCGGCGTACTGGCCGAGCGAGCGGAGGGCGGTGGGGGAGGGCTACCTGGAGTTTCCCTTTCCGTTCGCCGAGGTGAAGGCGCCGCGGCTCGCGATGGAGCGGTCGTGGACGCTGGCCGAGCTCGCCGGCTACATGCGGAGCTGGTCGGGGGTGGCGCGCTACGTGAGCCTGACGGGCCAGGACCCCGTGCCCGCCGTCGAGGCGGCGCTCGCCGGGGCGGGCTGGAGCGAGCCGGAGCGCCGCCACCTCGTCCGATGGCCGCTCTTCGTGCGCGCCGGCCACGCCCGGCCACGCTGAGAGCGGCGGCCGGGCGGCGAACGGCGGCGCGGCGGCTCCTCACCTCGCCGTCTCGGCGCCGCGCCCCCCGGGGCGCGCGGGCGCTCCGAAGATCGCGCCGAGAGCGGTCTCGTCGTTCCGCTCCAGCGCGAGCTCGGCGCGCAGGTTCTCGAGGTCGCGTCCGACGCTGGCCACGGCGAGCGTGCGGCCGCCGGCGCGGAACGCCACCGAGCCGTCGCTCTTCCCGACGTCGCCTGCGACGTCCACGCGCTCCCACCGCTCGGCGTGCCCGACGTAGCGGATGGTGGCGTCGTAGTGCGCGCTCCAGAAGAAGGGGACGACGTCGAACCGCTCGAGCGGCTCGCCCCGCGCCTGGTGGAGCACGTTGCGGGCGGCCACCTGCCCCTGCCGCTCGGCGACCACCCAGTGCTCGACGCGGATGCTCGCGCCCGTGTGGGGGTCGGGCCAGCGGGCGATGTCGCCGGCCGCGAAGACGCCCGGCCGGGTCGTCTCGAGGTGCTCGCTCACGATCACTCCCCGGTCGAGCGCGAGCCCCGCCGCCTGCGCGATGTCGAGGCGCGGCCGCACGCCCACGCCGACGACCACCAGCTCCCCCGGGAGCGTCGCGCCGTCGTCGAGCGTCACCGAGCCGGCGTCGATCCGCGCCGGCTTGCGGCCGAGGTGGAAGACCACGCCGTGCGCCACGTGCAGGTCGCGCACCCAGGCGCCGAGCTCGGCGCCGACGACGCGCTCCAGCGGCAGCGTCTCCGGCGCGACGACGTGCACCTCCAGCCCGCGCTCGCGGAGCGACGCCGCGACCTCGAGCCCGATGAAGCTGGCGCCGATCACCACCACGCGCCGCACGCTTGCCGCGGCGGCGATGATCGCGCCGCTGTCGGCGAGCGAGCGGAGGAGGTGCACGTGCGGGAGGTCCATGCCCGGCAGGTCGAGGCGGACCGGTTCGGAGCCAGTGGCGAGGATGAGGGCGCCGTACGGGCGCGTGGACCCGTCGTCGAGCCTGAGCTGGCGCGCCTCGACGTCGAGGGTGACGGCGCGGCGGCGCAGCAGCTCGATGCGGTGCTCGGCATAGAAGCCGGGCGGGCGCAGCGGGATCCACTCGGCCGGCGCGTTTCCGGCCAGGTAGTCCTTCGAGAGGTTCGGCCGGTCGTAGGGGGAGTCGGGCTCCGCGTCGACGACGGTGACGGGGCCCGCGTAGCCGCGGCGCCGCAGCATCTCGGCCGCGGCGGCGCCAGCCGCCCCGGCGCCGACCACGACTACCGACGACGGGTCGCGGTCGGAGCCTGCCGCCGGTGAGGGGTCGGCGGCGAGCGGATCGCGCTCGCGCTTGTCGGTCACGTAGGCGCGTCCGTCGCGACGCGCCACGTCCCAGCGCGCGAGCGGGTTGAGCGCGGGGGCGGCGAGCGCCTCACCGGTGCGGAGGCTGAAGCAGGCGTGGTGCCACGGACAGCGGACCGTGTCGCCGACGACCAGCCCCTCGGCGAGCGGTCCCGAGTAATGCGTGCATCGCCCGCCGACCGCGAAGACTTCCTCGCCGCGGCGAACGACGAGCACCGGCTCGCCCCCGGCGTGCCCCTCGAGCGGCTCGCCGTCGGGCAGATCGGCGAGCGCGACGCCGTCGCGCTCGAGGTCGGGTCCCTTCGTCTCGGACGTGTCCTCTCCCACGGTGCCGCCCTCCGCTGGATGGTCGATGGCTCTCACTACCCTCTCCGTCCACGAATCCCGCCGGCGCCCGCCGGCGTTCCCCGCCAACCGTCGGTCGCCGCGCACGGCGAGCGGCGGGTCGACGCGGGGCGGCGTGGGAGGCGGAGCGGATTGTCGTTATCTTCCGCGTCCTCCCGCCGTCCCGCCACCCTACCCGGCACTCACCCCGGTCGTCATGCGAGTTCTGCTCCAGCGCGTCTCCCGCGCCGAGGTCCGTGTGGACGGCCGCGTCGCCGGCCGCGTCGGCCGGGGCTTCCTGCTGCTGGTGGGGCTCACGCACGGCGACGGCGAGGAGCAGCTCGCGTGGATGGCCGACAAGGTCGCGGGACTCCGGCTCTTCGGCGACGCCGAGGGGAAGATGAACCTCGCCCTCGCCGACGTCGACGGGGGGTGTCTGGTCGTGTCGCAATTCACGCTGTACGGCGACGCGCAGAAGGGCCGCCGGCCGAGCTTCGTGGACGCGGCGCGCCCCGAGGTGGCGGTGCCGCTGTACGAGCGCTTCGTCGCGCTGCTGCGCGAGCGGGTGGGGCAGGTGGAGACGGGGGAGTTCGGCGCGATGATGGAGGTCGAGCTGGTGAACGACGGACCGGTGACGCTGTGGATCGAGCGATGACGGCGAAGGGTGGGAGAGATGACGGGAGAGCGCGCACCGCCGCCGCCGGCGCGGCGCCGGTGCGAGTCGTGCTCGCGTCGCAGTCGCCGCGGCGGCGCGAGCTGCTGACGCTGATCGGCATCCCGCACGAGGTGCGGCCGGCGGACATCGACGAGCGGGTGCTGCCCGGCGAGCGGCCGGCGCCGCACGCCGAGCGACTGGCGCGGCAGAAGGCGCTGGCCGTGGCGCGCGACGTGCCCGACGCCCTCACCATCGGCTCCGACACGATCGTCGTCGTCGACGGCGACATCCTCGGCAAGCCCGCCGACCCGGACGAGGCGCGTCGCGTGCTGCGGCGGCTGAGCGGACGGGAGCACGTCGTGTTCACCGCGGTCGCGGTGGCGCGCGGGGCGCGCGTCGCGTCGTCGGTGGAGGAGGTGACGGTCGCCTTCCGCGAGCTCTCGGACGCCGACATCGAGGCGTACGTGGCCACCGGCGAGCCGATGGACAAGGCGGGCGCGTACGGGATCCAGGGTTACGGCGCGACGATCGTCGAGCGGATCGACGGCGACTACTTCGCCGTGATGGGGCTCGCGCTCGGGCGGATGGTGCGGCTGATGCGCGAGCTCGGCGTCGAGTACGCCTTCGGGCCCCCGGTGGCGCGCGGGTGAGCGGCCCGCGCTCGAGCGAGCGGCGCGCGGCGGGCGACGCGGGTGACGCGGGTGACGCGGGCGACGCGCCGCTCGTGCTGCGCGCGCAGGCGCTGCTCTTCGATCTCGACGGCGTGCTCGTCGACTCCTCGGCGAGCGTCGAGCGTCAGTGGCGCCGATGGGCGGCGCGGCACGGGCTCGACGGCGACGCGCTGATGCGCGTCGTCCACGGCCGGCGCGCCGCCGACACGATCCGCGAGGTCGCGCCCTGGCTCGACGCCGAGCGTGAGGTGCGGGAAGTGCTCGCGCCCGCGGAGGCGGCCGACGTCGACGGCAACGTCGCGATCCCCGGTGCCGCCGCGCTACTCGCCGGGCTTCCCGCCGACCGCTGGGCGGTGGTGACGTCGTGCGTTCCCGACGTCGCGGCCGGCCGGCTGCGGAGCGTCGGCCTTCCGCTGCCGCGCGTGCTGGTGACCGCGGCCGACGTCGCCCGGGGCAAGCCGGACCCCGAGGGCTACCGCCTGGGCGCCGCGCGACTCGGCGCGCCGCCCGAGCGCTGCGTGGTGTTCGAGGATGCGCCGGCGGGGCTCGCCGCCGCGCGGGCCGCGGGCGCGCGCTCGGTGGCGGTGGCGACGACGCACGCGGCGGCGGAGCTCACGGGCGACGCGATCGTCGCGACGCTCGCCGAGGTGCGAGCACGCGTCGGCGAAGACGGCGTGGAGGTCGTGGTCGCGGGGTAGGAAGTCGTCTGTGGGCGGTGGGCGGTCGGCAGTCGTCGGTTGGCAGTTGGCAGTCGCCGCGAGACACTACGAACTAACGACTACCCACTGCCAACTGCCAACTGCCGTCCGCTCACCACCAACTGCCCACCGCCCACGTCCTATCGTTTGTCGTCCCCCGCGTACCTGCTCTTCCACACCTCCACCTTCTCCATCACCGCCCCGACCGTGATCCTCCCCATCCGATCGAGGCGGTTCTCCATCGAGATCGGGTAATCCTCGCCGGGCTCGCCGTAGGCGTCGATCATGAGGTCGTGGAACTTGCGATACGGGCCGACGCGCTTCGGGTTGGAATAGCCGATGAGGCTGACGACGGGGCGGTCGAGGGCGACGCTCATGTGGAGCGGGCCGGTGTCGGGGGAGAGGACGAGCGCCGAGCCATCGAGGATCGCGACCAGTCGGCGCAGCCCGCTGCCGAGCGCCGAGACGGGCTTGTGGCGCGCGCGCTCCATGATCACGCGCTCGGCGTGCAGCTCGCGCTCCGAGCGGCCACCGACGAGCACCGGCTGGAGCCCGTAGTCGGCGTGGAGCGCGTCGCAGACCTCGGCCCACCGCTCGGGCATCCAGTCCTTCTGCGCCTTGCTCGTCGCGACGACGATGGCGGCGGCCGGCCGCCGGAACGGGGCGAAGAAGTCGCGCTGCCACCCGCGCTCGTCCGGCCAGGGGCCCAGATTCCACGTCACCGGCTCGTGCGGCACGCCGAGGGCGTGGAGGAACTCGAAGTACTGGTCCTGGACGTGCTGGCCGGCCGGGTGCGGCGGGATCTTCCGGTTGGTGAACGCCCAGTTGAAGTCGCGGGCGCGGGCGCGGTCGAAGCCGAGCTTGACCGGCGCGCGCGTGAACGAGGTGACGATCCCCGCCTTGAAGTAGACCTGCAGGTTGAGCACGACGTCGAACGCGCGGCCGGCGAGCGCGCGGCGAGCGTCGGCGAAGGCGCGCCAGCCGTTCGCGCGCTCGAAGAGCACGATCTCGTCCACGCCGGGGTGGCCGCGGACGAGGGTCGCCGGGCCGGGTTGGAGCACCCACGTGATGTGCGACGCCGGGTTGTGGCGCTTGAGCGCGTTGACGACCGGCAGCACGTGCACGGCGTCGCCGACCGCGCTCATCATGACGATGCCGACGCGGTCGAGCGGGGTCGAGATCATGTACGGACGGAGCGGGGGATGAGGAACGAGGGACGCGACGCCGTCACCGACCCGCGTGTGCCGCCTGCTCGGCGAGCCACGCGAGATCCTGCTCGGTGACGTCGATGCCGTGGAGCGCGCGCCACTTGCGGACGGAGCGCGCGAGGCGCGCGAGGTTCGCGCCGGCTACGCGCGGATGGCCCGGCTCGAGAAAGCGGATGCGGTCGACGTCGAGGACGTGGGCGACGGGGGCGCCGGCTGTGCCGTCGCGCGCGATCAGGACGTTCTTCACGTTGAGGTCGGGGTGGCGGGCGCCGGCGCGGGCGAGCGCGGCCAGCAGTCCGGCGGTCGCGGCGAGCATGGCGCGCTTCTCCTCCGCCGGGGGACGGTCGCGCAGCGATTCGCCGAGGTCGCGTCCCGCGACCTCGCGCGTCGCGACGTCGCTCCGGCGGAGCAGGGGGCCGGCGGGGTAGAGCGCGTAGGCGACGACCTCCGGCGTGCGGACGCCGGCGCGGGCGAGGCGGATCGCGGCCGCGAGCTCGATCGGGGCCCGGGTCGGCGCCAGGAAGCGGTCGCCGGTGATCGGGGCGAGGAGCCCGCCGTGCATCGCGTGGCGGATGACGACGCGGGTGTGGCCGTCGGGGAGCGTGACCGCGTACACGGGGCCACGCCCCTGGAGGCGGCGCGCGCCCACCTGCCCCTCGGCGAGTCGGCGCGCGCCGTACTCGTGGAGCGTGCCATCGTCCGTCAGCGCCGCGGCGACCGTGTCGGCGAGCGAGGCCAGCGCCACCACCGCGGCGCCGCGCGCCGAGTGGAGGCGCGCGTAGCCGTCGGCACTCGCCGCGCCGGAGGCGGCGGCGTGCCCGGGCGGCGTACCGCGGGGGACGCCGTCGGCCGCGCGCGCGCTCACCATCACCCGTCGGTCACGCGGGCGGTCCGGCGTCGCTCTCGCCGGCGGCGGCCTCGCACGGCGCGCCGTCCGCCGCGGTGGCGACGCGGAAGACGCGCACCGGCTGGCTCTTTCCCTTGAGCTCGAGCGGCGCGCACTCGTCGAGCGGCGGGGCGTCACGCAGCGCGCGCCGCATCGAGTCGGAGAGGAGGATCTCGCCCCCGCCCGCCGCGGCGCAGAGGCGGCTCGCCGTGTTCACGGTGTCGCCGATGACGGTGAACTCGAGCCGCCGCTCGCTGCCGATGTTGCCGGCGAACGCCTCGCCGTAGCAGAGGCCGATCCCCACCTGCATCGCCGGGCGGCCGGCGGCGCGCCAGCGCGCGTTGAGCACCTCGAGGGTGCGCAGCATGTCGAGCGCCGCGGCCATCGCCTGGTCGGCGTCGGCCTCGCCGCGGATCGGCGCGCCCCACTGCGCCATGACGGCGTCGCCGATGAACTTGTCGAGCGTGCCGCCGTGGCGGAACACCACTTCGACCATCTCCGACAGGTACTCGCTGAGCAGGCTCGCCGTCTCGTCGGGACGCATCGCCTCGGAGAGGGCGGTGAAGCCGCGGATGTCGCTGAACAGCACCGCGACGTCGCGCTTCTCGCCGCCCGGCGCCGCCGCGCCGGGAGAGGCGGCGATCCGCTCGGCGAGCGCGGGGGCGAAGTAGCGCTCGAAGTTGCTGCGCACGAGCGCCTCACGACGAATCCGCTCGGCGAAGCGGCTGTTCTCGATCGCCACCGCCGCGATCCCCGCGAACGCGATGAGGAACTCGAGGTCGGACTCGCGGAAGCGGTGCGTCGCCGTGAGGTTGTCCACGTAGAGCACGCCGAGCACCGCGCCGTCGCCGCCGACGAGCGGCGCGCACATCGTCGAGCGCACTTTCTGGAGGAGCACCGACTCGCTGCCGAAGCGCTGGTCCTGCGGCGCGTCGTCCGAGAGCACGCCGACCTTCTGCTCGACCGCGGTGCGGGCGATGGACTGCGGCACGGCGCGCGCGGCGGCGCTCCCGGCGCGGTCGCGGGCCCGCTTGGGGACGAGCTCCCCGCGGTCGTCGGTGAGGAGCACGGCGACGAGGTCGGCGTCGAAGATCTGAAAGGTGAACTCGACGATCTTCTCGAGCAGCGCGTCGGTCTCGATGGCGCGCGAGAGTGCGGTCGAGACCTCGAGGAGGAGCGTGAGCTTCTGCTGCGTCGCGAGCAGCTCCGCGTACGCCTCGCGCTGGTCGCCGGCGCCTCCCTCGAGCCCTTCGGGGCGCGCCGGGCGCGCGGGCACGGCGAGGTGCCCCGAGGCGGTCGAGGTGAGGGACGCACCGAGCAGCCCCGGGGCCTCGCGCGGCGGGACGGGACGGAAGACGGTGGAGGATACGGCGCGCTGCGCCCGGGCCGAGCGCGGCGTCTCGGCCGCCGGCCGCTCGCTCTCGCGCACGCGGAACTTCACGCTGCCGAAGGCGATCGTGTCGCCCGTCGACGCGCGCGCCCGCTGGACGCGCGCGCCGTTCAGGAAGGTCCCGTTGCGCGAGTCGAGGTCGCGCAGCTCCACCCCCGTCCCGTCGCTCGTCAGCTCGGCGTGACGCCGCGAGACCGTCGGGTCGAAGATCGGCAGGTCGCTGTTGAGCGCCCGCCCGACGACGAGCGTGGTGCCGCTCGGCAAGTCGAAGGTCTGGCTGCCGGAGGAGGCGATGAGCTGGAGGAGCATCGGGCTAATGATAAGGGCGGGACGAGGCATGAGGAATGAGGAGAGCGGAAGGGCGGCATGCGGCAAGAGGCATGAGGCCGGGGCGCTCCCGGTGGCCAGCTTAGCCACCCGGAGGGTCCCGACCTCATTCCGCATTCCGCTCGTTCAATTCCGCCCTTCAGGCTTCCTCATTTCGCTTTCGGCCCGTCGCCCGTCGCACCTGGCCGATCGCCGTCAGCATCGCCCGCGCCTTGTTCTCCGTCTCCTCCCACTCGCGCTCCGGCACCGAGTCGTACACGATGCCCGCGCCCGCCTGCACCGAGGCGGTGCCGTTGGCGATGACGCAGGTGCGGATCGTGATGGCGAGGTCCATCCGCGCGTCCCCGGCCGCGACGTATCCCACCGCGCCGGCGTAGGGCCCGCGTCGCTGGGGCTCGAGCTCGTCGATGATCTCCATCGCCCGGACCTTGGGTGCGCCGGTCATCGTCCCGGCGGGGAAGGTGGCGCGGAAGACGTCGAGCGCCGAGGCGCCCGCCGGCAGCGTCCCTTCCACCTGGCTGACGATGTGGTGGACGTGCGAGTAGCGCTCCACCTGCATCAGCTCCGTGACCGCCACGCTCCCATACTCGGCGATGCGCCCGACGTCGTTGCGGCCGAGGTCCACGAGCATGACGTGCTCGGCCCGCTCCTTCTCGTCGGCCAGGAGCTCGGCGGCCATGCGCTCGTCCTCGGCCGCCGTCACGCCGCGCGGCCGCGTGCCGGCGATCGGCCGCACGGTCACGCGCCCCTCGGCGACGCGGACGAGCAGCTCCGGGGAGCTCCCGACCAGCTCCACCCCGTCGAAGGCGAGGTGGTACATGTAGGGCGACGGGTTGATCGCCCGCAGCGCGCGGTAGAGGGCGTCGGAGGGGAAGTCGTGCGGGACGTCGATGCGGCGGGCGAGGAGCGCCTGGAAGCAGTCGCCGGCGCGCACGTACTCCTTGATGCGCTCGACGTCGGCGAGGAACTTCTCCCGCTCGTAGCTCGAGCGCCCCACCGCCGGCCGGGCCGCGGGGTCGAGGTCGAGCGCGGCGAGGGCGGCCGGCGCGCGAAGCCGCGCGACCGTGGCGTCGACGTCGCGCGCGGCGTCCTCGTACAGCGCACGCCGCCGGCCGGGATCGGCGCCGGCCGGCACGGGCACGCCGACCACGACCCGCGCCCGCGCGCGCAGGTTGTCGATGACGACGAGCGCGCGGGTGAAGACGAAGAGCGCGTCGGGGACGTCGAGCCCCCGCGGCGGCGCGTGCGGCAGCCGCTCGATGTGGCGCACGACGTCGTACGAGAAGTAGCCGACCGCGCCCCCCCAGAAGGCGCCGAGCTCCGGCACCTCCGCCGGCGCGTACGCCGCGACCAGCGCCCGGAGGTCGGCGATCGGGTCGGCGGGCCGCCGCTCGCCGTGCCAGCCGCGCTCCGGCGTCCAGTCCTCCACGACGCCGTCGCGCAGCCGCCACGCCCGCGCCGGCTCGGTGCCCATGTACGTGTAGCGCGACCACGTCTCGCTCCCCGCCGGCGCCGACTCGAGGAGGAAGGCGAACGGCGCCCGCCGCAGCTTGGCGAACGCGGACACCGGCGTGTCGGTGTCGAGCAGGCACTCGCGCCACACCGGCACCAGCCGGCCGCCCTCGGCGGCGAGGGCGTCGAACGTCTCGAAGGTCATTGAGAGATGAATCATGAAGGGAGGCCGGAGCGCCGGCGCCTCAAGCTCCCGCGCCCCGAACCCCGGTTGCCCGCGCCACGACCGCCGGAGAGATTCCGCGAGTATGCCTCGAATGCCCCGTACGCTCGCCGCGCTCGGCGCGGTGGCGCTCGCCGCGTCGCTCCCGGCGGCGCCGGCCCGCGCGCAGCAGTGGAACGACGCCCGAACGCGCGCCCTCGTCGAGCGCGCGACGGCGCGGCGCGCGCAGCAGCTCGCCGACACCGGCCTCGTCGACTACAAGGCGACCGCGCAGGGCTACCTGACCTTTCTCGCCCAGCTCGGCGAGGGGTTCACGGAGCCGCCGCGGATCGTGAAGGCCGACCAGCTCGCGCTCGAAGTGTACTGGCACGCGCCCGACCTCAGCAAGCAGCGCATCATCGGACGGCGCGACACGCTGCTCCTGCCGACCGACATCAACTACCACCGCGACCACCTGGGGATCGTCCAGAACAACTTCCCCAACGTCATCCGGCTCGGCGAGGGGGACGAAGTGCTCGACGTCCCGCACCCGCTCTCCGCCGACGGGCTCGCGGCCTACGACTTCGCCATCGCCGACTCGCTCCGCATCCGGCTCCCCGACCGGCAGGTCGAGGTCTACCAGGTGCGCGTGCGGCCCAAGGACGACCGGCTGCCGCGCGCCATCGGCGCCGTCTACGTCGACCGCGACGAGGGGCAGGTGGTGCGCATGGCGTTCAGCTTCACCCGCGCCGCGCTCCGCGACAAGGAGCTCGAGGACGTATCCATCGTCCTCGAGAACGCCCTCGTGGGCGCGCGCTTCTGGCTGCCGCGGCGGCAGGAGATCGAGATCCGACGCACCGGCTCGTGGCTCGACTACCCGGCACGCGGGATCATCCGCGGGCGGTGGGAGATCTGCTGCTACGAGATCAACCAGGGCTTCGACCCGCGCCTCTTCGCCGGCCCCGAGATCGTCCAGGCACCGCCCGCCGAGCGCGCGCGCTATCCGTGGCGAGGGAAGGTCCTCGACTCGCTCCCGCCGGACGTCCGCGCCGTGACCGACGCCGACGTGCGGGCGGTGCAGGACGAGGCCCGCGCCCTGGTGCGCGCGGAGGCGCTGGCGCGGACGCGGAACCTCTCGCTGAGCGCACGCGGCGTCTCCGACTTCGTCCGCGTCAACCGCGTCGAGGGGCTCGCCGCCGGCGGCGGCCTGACGCGCCGCCTCGGCAGCGGGCTGAGCGTCGCCGCGAGCGGCCGCTGGGGCATCGACGACGAGCAGGCCAAGGGGGAGCTCACGGTCGGCTGGCGGCGGGCGAGCGGCGCCGGGGCGCGCCTCTTCGCGTATCGCCGCTACCGCGACGTGAGCGACGAGCCCGAGACCTCGCTCCTCCGGAACAGCTTCGCCGCGCAGGAGTTCGGGAGCGACTATACCGACCTGTACGACGTCCGCGGATTCGGCGCGGGAGTGGACCTGGGTACCCGCCTCGGGGTGCGCTGGCGCCTGGACGGGGCGTACGAGTGGCAGGATTCGCTGGCGGTCCACGCCAGCCCGGCGAACGGGCGCTACGAAGGGACGATCCCCGCCGCCCGCCTGAAGGAGAGCCGCGCCACGCTCACCCTCGCGCGCCCGACGGCGCTCTCCTTCCTCGGCACCGAGCTCCGCGCCGGCGGCGAGCTGCGCGGCGCGCTCTTCCGCCGCCGCGATGCCCGCGGCGACCTCGTGGGCGACCGGGGCGAGGTGGGGCGGTTGTTCGGCTTCGCGCACGTCGAACGCCCCTTCGGCACGCGGCGCCTGGTGCTCCACACGACTGCCGCAGGTGCCCTGGGTGCCGACGTGCCCCCCCAGGAGCTCGTCTACCTCGGCGGTCCGACCTCGGGCCCGGGCTTCGCCTTTCACCAGCTCGCCGGCCGCGTTGGTGCCGGCCAGCGGATCGAGCTCCAGACCCCGGTCCCCTTCCTCCCGATCCCGCTCGGCCGCTTCGGCCACGCACCGGGCTCGGCGACGCTCGCCCCCTTCGCCCAGATCGATTACCTGGCGCGACCCGCCGGACCGCTCGTGGCCGGCCGCGCCGGCGCGGCACGCGCCGGCTGGTATCCCGCCCTCGGCGTCGGCACCCAGCTCTTCTTCGACCTCCTCCGGGTGGACGTGGCGCGCGGCCTCCGCGACGGCCGCTGGACCTTCTCGCTCGATCTGAGCCGGGACCTCTGGGGAATCCTGTAGCCGTTTGGCTCTGGCGCGCCGGGCACATGGGAGGGGGCACGCGGCGCGCGCCGCGTGCCCCCTTCCCACAGCTCCGCGCACGAGGTGCCGCGTTCCGCGCCGCCGCGCGGGAAAACGGTTTCGCTCCCACGCGACAGTCGTCTTGATTCGGAAGCCGCCATCTGTTCGTACCCCTGGTCTCGCCGGAGTCCGAGAGTGTCCGTCCGCCCCGCACGCGACGAGTGGCTGCTGCCGACCCTCGAAACGATGGTCGGCGAGGAGGCGATCGCGGAGCTCAGGGGGGCCGTGCAGGACAGCTACTGGGAGGCGGCGATCCGGGGCCGGCTCGTGCGCGACGACGCGCTGCTCGCCGCGCTGGCCGCGCGCTTCCGGATGAAGGTCGCGGACCTCTCGCGCGTCTCGCAGCAGGCGCGGGAGCTCGTCCCCGAGCAGCTCGCGCGCAAGTACCGCGTCCTCCCGCTCGCCATCTCCGACTCGGTGCTCGACGTCGCGACGTCGGACCCGCACGACCTGGACTGCGAGCGGACGCTCGCGTTCGCGACCGGGCGCACCGTGCGCATGTCGCTCGGCAGCCCCGACCACATCGCCGCCCGACTCGACGAGATCTACCGGCCGGAGAGCGCCGTCGAGAAGCTCCTCGAGGGCGTCGCCGGCAACTACGACGTCGAGTCGCTCCGGGACGACGACGACGCCGGGCCGGGGCTCGACGCCGCGGCGGCCAGGGCCGGCGACCGCCCGATCGTCAGGCTGGTGGACCACATCGTGGCCGAGGCGATCGCGTCGCGGGCGAGCGACATCCACCTCGAGCCCGAGGAGGGGGGCGTCGCCGTCCGCTACCGCATCGACGGCGTGCTGCGTCAGGTGATGGTGATCCCGCGCGGCGCCGGGTGGCCGCTCGTCTCGCGCATCAAGATCATGGCGGAGCTCGACATCGCCGACCGCATGCGCCCCCAGGACGGGCGCGCGCGCATCGCCGTCAACGGCACCCGCGTGGACCTCCGCGTCTCCACGCTCCCCGCGTCGCACGGCGAGAAGGTCGTCATCCGCATCCTCGACCAGCGGGCGACGCTCCTCTCCCTCGACTCGCTCGGACTCGGCGCGGAGGAGATCGCGCGGGTGCGGCGGCTCCTCGCGGCGCGCGAGGGGATCGTCCTCGTCACCGGCCCCACGGGCTCCGGGAAGACGACCACGCTCTACTCCGCGCTGCGGCAGATCCAAAACGGGGGCGTGAACATCGTCACCGTCGAGGACCCGGTCGAGTACCGGCTCCAGGGGATCGTGCAGGTGCAGGTGAACGAGAAGGCCGGCCTGACCTTCGCCGCCGCGCTCCGGTCGATCCTCCGCCAGGATCCCGACGTGGTCCTCGTCGGCGAGATCCGCGACCAGGAGACGGCGCAGGTCGCCGTGCAGGCCTCGCTCACGGGCCATCTCGTCTTCTCCACGCTGCACACGAACGACGCCGTCAGCTCGGTCACGCGCCTCGCCGACATCGGCATCGAGCCGTACAAGGTCGCCTCGGCGCTCAAGGGGGTCGTCGCGCAGCGGCTCCTCCGCAAGCTCTGCCGCGCGTGCCGCGAGCGCGCCACCGATCCGGTGCCGGCGAGGCTCGGGCGGTGGGCGCCGGCGGCGGCTGAGCTGTACCGGCCGGTCGGCTGCGCCGAGTGCTCGAACACGGGCTACCGGGGGCGGCTGGCGATCGTCGAAGTGCTCGTCTCGACGCCCGAGGTCGAGCGGCGGATCGCCGCCGGCGAGTCAGCGGACCGCATCGCGCTCGCCGCGCGCCAGGGCGGGATGCGCACACTGTGGGACTCGGGGCTCGACCACGTGCTGGCGGGGGAGACGAGCGTCGACGAGCTGCTGCGGGTGGTGGAGATGCCGGCCGAGCCCACCCCCGGGACCGCCACGCCGCCGCGGGGCGCTCCCTCGTCCGCGGCGCGGAACGGCCGCGGCGGGGTGGTTCGGGAGCCCGCCGCCCCATCGGCGGCGTCCGCCATCGGCGCGACGGAGGCGCTCACCGGGGAGCGCGCCTTCGAGCTGCTCGACGGCCTCGGCGGCGACGGGGAGGGGCCGGACGTGCCGGTGCGGGTGCTGCTGGTCGAGGACGAGGCGCCGCTGCGTGGCGCGCTCCGCGATCTGCTCGAGCGGCAGGGCTTCCAGGTCGAGGAGGCTGGCGACGGCGTCCAGGCGCTGGATGCCGTGGACCGCGCGGCGCCGTCGGTGGTGGTGCTCGACCTCTCGCTGCCGCGCCTCGACGGCTTCGACGTCCTCGAGCGGCTGCGCGCCCGCGCGTCGACGGCGCGGCTACCGGTCATCGTCCTGACGGGCGACGGGGACGAGGAGAGCGAGGTGCGCGTCTTCGAGCTCGGCGCCGACGACTACCTGGTGAAGCCGTTCCGGCCGCGCGCCCTCGGCGCGCGCCTCCGTGCGCTGCTCCGGCGCCGCGACGAGCCGGCGGACGTCTGAGCCGCGAACGCGTCGGACGGCGCTCCACGACCGACGAGGGGGAGGGGAGCGAATGACCGAGATCCGCGCCGGCGTCGTCGACGTCTACGTCATCCGGCCGTGGGCGCAGGAGTGGCGCGTCCTCGTGCTCCAGCGGTCGCTCGACACGCGCTGCCCCACGGCCTGGGAGACGGTGCACGGGCGCATCGAGGCCGGCGAGCGCCCGGAGGACGCGGCGCTGCGCGAGCTGCGCGAGGAGACCGGGCTCGAGGCGGCGCGGCTCTACAACGTCACGGTGCAGCCGTTCTACCTGCATGGCTTCGGCGCCGTGCAGCTCGCTGTGGTCTTCGCCGCCTTCGTCGCCGAGCCGGCCGACGTCGCGCTCGGCGTCGAGCACCAGGCGAGCGAGTGGCTCCCCGTCGCCGCCGCCCGTGAGCGCTTCGTCTGGCCGCGCGAGCGCGAGGCGCTCGACCACGTCGTGCAGCTCCTCGGCCGCGGCGATGCGGGCCCGGTCGAGGACGTGCTCCGGGTGCGCTGAGCGCGCCTGACGAGACGCCCCGAGGGGCGCGAGGGCGCGGAATCGATGCCGGGTGCGAGGTTCTGGTGCCGCCTGGCGTCGAGGTTCGCGCTACCTTCCAATCGGGGGGGGCCCCCGCGCCCACCCGCGTGTAGGTGGCGGTAAGCCGGCCGTGCCCGGCGCCCCCTACTTCCCGCCCTACTTCCCGATCCCGATCTCGCGAAGCTGCGCGACCGACTGCGCCGGGATCGAGATCATGTGGTCGCACTCGCCGCAGACGTCCACGAGCACGTCGCGCACGCGCAGGCGCGAGCGAGTGAGCTGCACGTCGCGGAGCTCGAAGTGCGAGCGCACGAGCTTGCGGCAGCGTGGACAGGTCGCGAACGCGACGTCCCCTTCTCTCCAGGGCGCTTCCATCGTTCCTCCATCGGTGGCGCGGGGATCGTGACGGGACGTCGTCTCGCCCCCGCGACCACCATACGGCGCGCGCCGGCGAAGGGTTGCAGGCCAGCCGACGGGGCTTGGTAATGCTTGTGTAAGTGCGGCGCGTGGCGCGTGGGGTGCCGCGCTCGGCCGGGTCAATCGGCGCGCCGGTCGCCCCCGACGTCGTCGGCGCGCGACGCGAGGCGCTCGATCGCCGACGGGTCGGTGGCCCAGCGCATGATGCTGTCGGCCGCGTCGAGCAGCGCCTCGCCCGAGAAGAAGGCGCAGCGGCGATCGAGGCCGAGCGCCCGGAAGGCGGGGCGCACGATCTCGCGGCGCACCTTGTCGAGCCGCGCGCGCGGCGCGACGATGTAGAGCGGGAAGCTCAGGTTG
>JBJMNL010000034.1:0-10044 GCA_045804285.1 Gemmatimonadaceae bacterium | reverse complement strand
GTTCAGCGCCAGGCCGGTGATCGTGTTCCCGGTCTCGGACGAGCGGAAGTCGAGCATCTCGCCAGCCATGGCCTGCATCAGGCCGTAGATGCGCGCGATGCCGTCCTTCACCTCGAGCACCGTCCCGACCTCCTCGATGTCCGGCTCGCGGAGATCGGCGGCTTCGATCTGGCGGAGGAGAATGTCCTTGATTTCGCCGAGACGGAGAATGGTATCGGATGCCATGATGAAGAGAATCGAAAGGGCGAACAGCGGTGGCGGTACAGCTTGTGAAAATTATCACAAGGCCGACCGGCAGGCAAGCGAAAGTTAGCCACCCCCCGCGCGCCCCGCCCCCGCCCCCCGCCACTGCCCTCCGCGCCCGCCCCCGCTCAGGCCGACGCGCCTCAGGCCGACGCGCCTCAGGCCGACGCGCCTCAGGCCGTCCGGCTCGGCACCCCGCCGCGGCGCCTCGCGCCTGCCGGCGTGGTTCCGGTGACGCGCCACCTCACGCCCCGACGATCTTCCCCCCATGTCGACCGGCGTGCGCGAGCTCAAACTCTGGCAAGAGGCGGTCGCGCTCGGCGGCGAGGTCACTCGGCTCATGCGCCAGAGCTGCCGGCGCGAGACCCGCGCGTTCACCGACCAGATCGTCTGCACCGCCCTCGCCATCGCCACCAGCGTCGCAGACGGCTACGCCCGCCCCGCCACCACCGACCAGCGCGACTGCTACCGGCGCGCCAAGCGCTTCCTCGGCGAGCTCGAGACCCAGCTCGCCGTCGCCCGCCATGCGGACCTCATCTCCCCCGCCGCCCACGCCCAGGTCACGCTGCGCGTCGGCGCCGTCGCCCGCCTCCTCTCCGGCTATCTCGCCTTCATCGAGCGCCAGCTCGTCACCGAGTCCCCCGCCACCGCCCTGCAGGGCGGAACGGGCAGAGTGGAGCACGACAGAACGGGGCGCCTCTCCCCATGAGAGGCGCCCCGGTAGCGCTCCTGCACCCGTCACCCACCAGCCTCCGCCCTCACCTCCCCCTGGCGATCATCTCGTGCGCCCGATGCAGCACCTGGCGCGCGTTCGCGTACGAGACCAGCTGCGCCGCTTCCTCGAAGGGCGCCCACCGGCACGCCGTGATCCCCTCCGCGCGCTGCGGACACGTCTCCGCCGCCGGCGTCTCCATCAGGAAGAAGTAGCAGACCTTGTGGATCAGCCGCCCACGAAAGCGGAAGTACCAGTCGATCGTCTCGATCGGCCCGCGCAGCTCGAGAGCGCTCACCCCCGTCTCCTCCGCCACCTCGCGCAGCGCCGCGTGCTCCGGCAGCTCCCCCGCCTCCAGGTGCCCCTTCGGGAAGCCCCAGTTGCGGTAGCTGTCGCGGATCAGCAGGAAGAGCGGACGCGTGACCCCGTCCGGGCCGGCATCGAAGCGGAAGACGACGCCGCCGGCGGAGGTCTCCTGCTTGGCGCGCGCCCGTCCCCGCCCGCGTGCCCCTCCGCCCACGCCGCTCCCGCCCTCGCTGCCACCACCCGCGTCGCCACGCCGGGCGTCCGTCACGCCCGGCCCCCTCCCGAACGCACCACCACCCCCCCGGCCGGCGTCGGCCGACGCGACGACACCGCCGGCTCCTCGTCCATCGTGGCACGCCCCTCGATGAACTGCCGCACCACCGGGTCGTCCGTCCGCTGGATCTCGTCCACCGTCCAGACGCCGCGCACGCGCCCCTCGTAGAGCATCGCGATGCGCGTCCCGACGGTGTAGGCGCTGCGCATGTCGTGCGTGATGACCACGCCCGTCACGCCGAGCTTCTCGCGCATGCGCACCATCAGCTCGTCGATGACCGCGCTCGTCACCGGGTCGAGACCCGTCGTCGGCTCGTCGTACAGGATGTACTTCGGCCGCAGCGCGATCGCCCGCGCGATCCCCACGCGCTTGCGCATCCCGCCCGACAGCTCGGCCGGAAAGCGCCCCGCCGCGTCCGGCAGGTCCACCAGCTCGAGCGCCTCCTGCACCCGCTCCCCGATCTCGCGCTCGCTCAGCTCGTTCTGCTTCCGCAGCCCCATCGCCACGTTCTCCCCCACCGACATGGAGTCGAAGAGCGCTGCGAACTGGAAGACGTAGCCGATGCGCGCCCGCAGCTTGTACAGCTCGCGCCGCGGCAGCGTGGGCACCTCGAGCCCGTCCACCAGCACCGTCCCCTTGTCGGGCTCCAGCAGTCCGACGATGTGCTTGATGGCCACCGACTTGCCCGTCCCCGAGTAGCCGATGATGACCATCGTCTCCCCCTCGGGCACGTCGAGCGTGAACCCTTCCAGAATGCGCTTCGAGCCGAAGGCCTTGTAGACGTCGATCAGCTGGATCATGACCGCGGGTGTCGGTTATCGGTGGTCGGGTACCGGTGACACCCGACGACGAACAATATGCACGTCTCCCGCCCCGCTTGCCGAGTCGCGGCGGCCGGCGGTCGGGAAGCAAGGAGGGGTGGCCGCCGCGGCGGCCACCCCTCACCTCGTGATGCCGGCCCGGAGACCTCGACCACCGGCCCCCCGCCTCTCCCTCCGCGGTTAGGCGGCGAAGCTCCCGAGCGCCCGCCCGACGTCTCCCTCGCGCAGCCGCTTGAGCGCACGGTCGCGGAGCTGCCGGACGCGCTCGCGCGTCACGCCGAGCATCGAGCCGATCTCCTCCAGCGTGTGCTCGCGCCCCCCCTCGAGTCCGAAATAAAGGCGCAGCACCTTCGCGTCGCGCGGCGGCAGCGTGCTGAGCGCGGACTCGATCTCGTCGGTGAGGAAGCGGTTCATCGCCTCCTCCTCCGTGTCCGGCATCTCGTCCGCCACGAACCGCTCGATCAGCGACCGGTCCCCCTCGGGGTCCATCGGCGCGTCGAGGCGCACGTCGCCCGTGTTGAGCGCCGCGAGCGACTGCACGACGTCTACCGACAGCCCCGTGAGGTGCGACAGCTCCTCCGGCGACGGCTCGCGACGCAGCTTCTGGCGCAGGATCTCCGACGCCTTGATGATGCGCGACAGGTCGGCCGTGCGGTTGAGCGGCACGCGCACCGTACGCCCCTGGCGGGCCAGGGAGGAGAGGATCGCCTGGCGAATCCACCACACCGCGTACGAGATGAACTTCACCCCCTGGTCGGGGTCGAACTTCCGCGCCGCCGTGAGCAGCCCGACGTTCCCCTCGCCGATCAGGTCGATCAGCGGGAGGCCGCGGTTCTGGTACTTCTTCGCCACCGAGATCACGAAGCGCAGGTTGCGCTTCACGAGCTCCTGGAGCGCGTCCTGGTCACCGGCGCGGATCTTCCGCGCAAGCTCGATCTCCTCGGTCCCCTTGAGCAGCGGATAGGTGCTGACCTCGTACAGGTACTGATCGAGGATGTCGCGCTCGGGCTCACTCGGTGCGATGCCGGCCGGTGCCGCGCGGCGGCGGCGGCGCTTGACTTCGGTCATCTTGCGTATGCCTCGAACGATTTATCGTGAGAAAGCAGTAGTCGACAAGCGAAAAGGCAGCCGCTCCCGCACTGCCCCGCTCGCCGAGCCGCTTCGAGATAGGGCCACGTCCGTCGCCGATCGTAGCTCGGACGACGCATGCACCCTTCACTACGCGGGGGTCGGCAAGAGCGCTGCAAGATACTGGCCCAATTCGTTTCCGCCAGCCCCGTTTTCTTGACATCCGAGATACCCCCTATTAGACTCGCCGGTTCCTGAAAGTGGCGGTTGAAAGTGACCGCGCGCGCCACTCGGCACGCCGCTCGCGCCGCCACCCGGGAAACGCGGGGCTGTAGCTCAGTTGGGAGAGCGCTTGAATGGCATTCAAGAGGTCAGGGGTTCGATTCCCCTCAGCTCCATCCCTCCGCGTGAGACGACAGCAGCTCGGGTTCCGAGCGTGCGGACGCGGAGATTCGCGGGAATAGCTCAGTTGGTAGAGCACAACCTTGCCAAGGTTGGGGTCGCGGGTTCGAGTCCCGTTTCCCGCTCTGTGTGAATCGGGTACCGGTCGTCGGGTACCTGTGAGGGGCGGTTAGCTCAGTTGGTTAGAGCGCCACGTTGACATCGTGGAGGTCACAAGTTCGAGTCTTGTACCGCCCATCGCGCCCCGCGAAGCCAGGCTTCGCGGGGCGCTTTGTTTTGGTACGCTGCGCCAGCGCGCTCGACGGCACGGCATGTGCCTCGTCCGGAAGCAGTTACGGGGCCGGTCGCGGCTCCGGCCGCCGCCGCGCCGTGGAGGAGCATGCCCGATCCGTTGCTGCCGGGCGCACCGAGCAGCCCGCAGGTTCGTCCGCTCGTCTGGCGGCTCCCCCTCGTCGTCCTGGTCGTCGTCTCCCTCGCGGGTCTGGTGCAGCTCGACCGCGTCCTGCGGCGGGAGTATCGGGCGGGCGCGATCGCGCAGGCCGCCCAGGCGGACGCGCTGCTCGAGAGCGCGCTGCAGCAGCGCCTCGCCGCCGTTCATAACCTCGCGGTCCTCGTCGCCGGCACCCGCCGCGTCGACGACGCGGTGGCGCGCTTCGCCGTCGTCGCCCCAGAGGTGCGCTCGACGGTGCCCGACGCCGCCCGCCTCTACCTGCTCGACGCGAAGGGCGCCGTCCGCGCCGTCGACCCTCCGTCGCCGTCGGCGTCCGCCCCGCGCGGGACGCCGACGGCGACGCTCCCCCCCGACTCGCGCTCGCCGGCGGAGCAGGCGGCGCTCCAGCGCGCCCGCGAGACGCATCTCGCCGCGGTCGGCGGCGCCGACTCGCTCTCGGGCGGCAACGGGCCGGGCGTGCTCGTCGTCGACCCGGTGCTGCGCGGCGACCGCGTGGCGGGCTTCGTCGCCGCGGTGCTCCCGTACCAACGCACGCTGGGCGGCGCGCTCGCGGCGTCACTCGACGGCCCCTTCGCCTATCGCATCCTCGACGACGCCGGCCGCCTGATCGGATCCGGCGGCGAGTATCCGGCGAGCACGGGCCACGTCGAGCGGCGCGAGGTGACGCTGCCGGGCGGGCGGCACTGGACGCTCGTCGTCGGCGTGCCTCGCTTCCAGCCGGTCGCCCCGCGCATCCTCACCTGGGCCGTCGGGCTCCTCCTGATCCTCCTCGTCATCTTCCTCGTCCTCCGCGAGGAGAACCGGGCCGAGCGCTTCGCGCAGCACTCGCTCAACCTCGAGCTCCTGTCGCGCGACCTGCTCGACGCCAACCTGAGGCTGGAGGAGCGCGCGCAGCAGGTGGCGGAGGCGAACCGCGCCAAGAGCCGCTTCCTCGCCAACGTCTCGCACGAGCTGCGCACGCCGCTCAACGCCATCGTCGGCTACAACGGGCTCACCCTGGAGGGGCTCTACGGCGACGTGACCCCGCCGCTGCGGCAGGCGCACGAGCGCATCCGGACGGCCGCCGAGCACCTGCTGGGCGTCGTCGACGACGTGCTCGACCTCTCGAAGATCGAGGTCGGGCGCATGCACGTGGACGAGCAGACGACCGACGTCGCCGCCCTCCTCGACTCGGTGGTGACGGTGGTCGAGCCGATCGCCACGGCGAAGGGGGTGCGGGTCGACGTCGTCGTCGGGCGCGACGTCCCGCGCATCGTCACCGACCCGCGCCATGTGCGGCAGATCCTGCTCAACCTGGCCTCGAACGCGATCAAGTTCACCGAGCGCGGCTCGGTCTCCCTCGTCGCGCGACGCGCCGCCGCCCCCGGAGGGGATGGCGTGAGCATCACGGTGCACGATACGGGCATCGGCATCGCGGAGCGGGACCTCGAGCGCATCTTCGAGGAGTTCGAGCAGGTGCGGCCGAGCGCCCGCGGCGACTCGCTGCAGCGCGGCACCGGCCTCGGCCTCGCCATCGCCCGCAAGCTCGCCCGCCTGCTCGGCGGCGACGTAAGTGCGACGAGCCGCCCGGGCGAGGGGTCGCACTTCACGCTCACCCTCCCCGCGGAGCCGCCGCGCACCGGGATGCAGACCCCGCCCCTCGCGCACGAGCGCTACGGGTCGCCCCACGAGCCGCCCGCCGACTCTCCGGCCGACGACTCGCGCGTCGGCGAGCTGCGTCCACGGGCCGACGTCGGCGTCAGAATCCCGCACAGCGCGGAGCCTGAGCCGCGCACTTGACGATGCCCCCCTCCCCGGGTAGAATGCGCTTGCTGTCAGCGGCCGCGTTCGCGCCCGCGCGGCGTCGCTCGCGTCTGGCGGGCGGTCGGCACTGCCAAGGCGCCCGTAGCTCAATTGGATAGAGCATCTGACTACGGATCAGAAGGTTGGGAGTTCGAGTCTCTCCGGGCGCATCGATCCATATTCAGTCTTCGGGGCGTAGCGTAGCCCGGTAGCGCGCCTGCTTCGGGAGCAGGAGGTCGCTGGTTCAAATCCAGTCGCCCCGACTGATCGGAAACCCCCTGCATCGTAAGGCTAACCCCTTGCATCGCAGGGGGTTTTCTTTTTTTGCCCGCCGCGGTGCCACACTTCTGTGCATCGATCGCCGAGCTCGCCTTGGGAGACCGGGGCGGCGGCGGAGTTCAGGCCCCCGCGCCCTCCGGGTCCCACAAGCTCGCCGTCGTTGACCCGGCCCCCGCGCCCGGTTACATTGCCACTTCGGCGCATGGGCTCTCCGCGAGCCCTTTTGCGTTTCCGGCCACGCGGCGTGTTGCGGCGCGTGGTACGCGCGAGTAGCTCAGTTGGATAGAGCGTCGGCCTCCGGAGCCGAAGGTCGTGGGTTCGAGTCCCGCCTCGCGCACTCTCGTCCGTCAACACCGTTCGGCGCGCCGCCGCGACCATGGTCGCGGCGGCGCGTCCGTTTGCGGCCGGCGCTCCGCTCATCGTCCCTCGGCGATGCGTGGTCCGCCGCTTGCTCCTGCTCGGCTCGCTTGCTGGCGGCGCACGCCTCCGCCGCGCCGGTGCCCGCCCTCCTCGCCATGCCCAGACGGATCGACGACTGGCGTCACCTCATCCCCGGCGTCCTCTGCGTCGCGGTGCTGACCGCGTTCGCGGTCGGCGTCCTCGTCTTCGCGCGCGTCGGGGCGCTCCACGGCGGAACGGTCTATCTCTACGCGGCGACGAGCCAGGCGCGCGGCGTCGCGCGCGGTACCGAGGTGTGGCTCGACGGCGTGAAGGTCGGCGTCGTCAACGACGTCCGCTTCCGCCCGGTCGGCGCCGACACGGCGAACCGCCTCCTGCTCGAGCTCGAGGTGCTCGAGAGGTACCTGCCTTACGTGCGGCGCGACGCGCGCACGCAGATCCGGAGCGGCGGCACGCTACTCGGCGCCCCGGTGGTCTTCGTCTCCGGCGGGACCGACCGCGCCCCCCAGGTCGCCCCCCTCGACACCCTTCGCACCCTCCCGCAGCAGGACCCCGAGGGACTGACGTCGAGCTTCGCGCAGGCGTCGCAGGAGTTCCCCGCCATCATGGGGACCGTGAAGATCCTCAGCGCCCAGCTCCGCGGAACGGCCGGCACCGCCGGCGCGATCCTCAACCTCGACCAGGACGGCGACAAGCTCGCCGTGCTGCGCAACCGGGCGAGCGCGCTCGGCCAGCGCGCCGCATCGGGTCGGGGCGCCATCGGGCTGGCGCTCGGCGGTGGCGACGACGACCTCACGGGCCGGGCCCGACGCGTGCTGGCCCGCGCAGACTCGCTGCGGGCCACCCTCGCGGACACCGGGTCGCTCGGTCGCTGGCGCGGCGACACGACGCTGTTGCGATCGATCGGCGACGTCCGAACCGAGGTCGCGATCACGCGCGCGCTGCTCGCCCAGCCGCACGGCACCGCCGGGCGCGTGCTGCGCGACAGCGCCGTCGTCCGCCAGCTCGCGCGGTCGCAGCGCGAGCTCGACGCCATCGTCGCCGACCTGAAGGCGCGTCCGCTGCGTTACTGGCCATTCTGACGTGAGGCACCGCGCGCGGCGCCGGGCACGCCGATTGCGACGTCGTACCGCGGGCCCGTCGCCGCCGCCGCGGCCAGCGCGCCGCTCCCGCACTCGACGGCCGCTCGCTTCTTGACCCAGATTTCGGGCGCCGTTAGCTTCGTCGAGCTTCCAGGACGCCTCCCGGCCACTGCCGGGCCACCGCCGAGTGACCGCCGTCGACCACTCCGGCCGTCCCGCCTCCTGAGAATGCCTCGGGCTCTGCCGATCCTCACGGCGCGTGCCCTCCCCCCCCACGCCACGTTAGCCGAGTGACCGATTTCACCCCGTCCTCGGACGCTCCGTCCCCGGACGCGCCGGCCTCGGCTCCGCCGGCACCACCATCGGGCCGATCGGTGGCCGCGACAGCGCCCACCGCCGAGCTGCATCCGGTCGCCATCGCCGACCTGAAGCGCAAGTCGGTCACCGAGCTGCAGACGATGGCGGACGACATGCACATCGCCGATTCGTCGAGTCTGCGCAAGCAGGACCTGATCTTCCGCATCGAGCAGGGCCTCCTCGACGCCGAGGCGGTGCTGCGCGCCGAGGGCGTGCTCGAGGTGCTCCCCGAAGGGTACGGCTTCCTTCGCAGTCAGGACTGGAACTATCTGTACGGTCCCGACGACATCTACGTCTCGCCGTCGCAGATCAAGCGCTTCGACCTCCGCACCGGCGACACGGTCCTCGGCCAGGTGCGCCCGCCGAAGGAATGGGAGCGCTACCTCGCCCTGCTCAAGGTCGAGGCGATCAACGGCGACGAGCCGGAGAAGGCGAAGCAGCGGATCGCCTTCGACAACCTGCACCCGCGCTACCCCGACCAGCGCATCCGCCTCGAGATGCGCAACGGCGACGTCAGCATGCGCGTCGTCGACCTCGTCGCGCCCCTGGGCAAGGGGCAGCGCGGCCTCATCGTCGCCCCGCCGCGCGCCGGCAAGACGATCCTCCTCCAGAAGATGGCGAACGCCATCGTCGAGAATCACCCCGAGGTCACGCTCATCATCCTCCTCATCGACGAGCGCCCCGAGGAGGTGACCGACATGGTCGGCCAGGTGCCCGGCGCCGAGGTGATCAGCTCGACGTTCGACGAGCCCGCCGACCGCCACGTGCAGGTCGCCGACATGGTGATCGAGAAGGCCAAGCGGCTCGTCGAGCACGGCAAGGACGTCGTGATCCTGCTCGACTCGATCACGCGCCTGGCGCGCGCCCACAACGCGGTCGCGCCGCACTCGGGGAAGATCCTTTCCGGCGGCGTCGACGCGCAGGCGCTCCACAAGCCGAAGCGCTTCTTCGGCTCGGCGCGCAAGGTCGAGCAGGGCGGGTCGCTCACGATCGTCGCCACCGCGCTCGTCGACACCGGCTCGCGCATGGACGAGGTGATCTTCGAGGAGTTCAAGGGGACCGGCAACATGGAGCTCGTCCTCGACCGCCGGATCGCCGACCGGCGCGTCTATCCGGCGATCGACATCCCCCGCTCGGGCACCCGCCGCGAGGACCTCCTCCTCGACCAGACGGAGATGAACCGCATCTTCCTCCTCCGCAACTTCCTCGGCGACATGCCGAGCGACGAGGCGATCACCTTCCTGCTCAAGCGCATGCAGAGCTCGAGGACGAACCGCGAGTTCTTCGTGCAGATGGCGCAGGGGTGAGGTACGTCGGGGACGGGAAAGCGGCCTCGTCGGGACCACGGCTGTCATCCCGGAGGGGCGCCGGCGACCGAGGGATCCACCGTTCCCCACTCCTGCTCGCGACGGGCGCTGAGCCGTGACCGGGGCCCCCTTCCCCCGCGGCCGCCTGCTCGCGATCGACTACGGAGAGCGCCGCGTCGGGCTCGCGCTCAGCGACCCGGAGGGTATCATCGCGTCGCCGGCGGGGTTCATCCAGCGCCGTCCGGGCAAGCGCCCGCCCGTGGCCGAGCTCGTGCGGCGGGCCGGAGAGCTCGAGGCACGCGGCTTCGTCCTCGGGCTCCCGCTGGACGACGAGGGAGAGGAGACGGCGCGCAGCGCGGAGGTGCGCCAGATCGCCGACGAGCTCGAGCGACGAACCGGCCTCCCCGCTCGTCTTGTGGACGAGCGATACACCACGGCGGCCGCGCTGCGCGCCGTCCGTGAGATGGGAGGCTCGGCGCGCGGCCGAAAGGGCGACGTCGACGCCCTCGCCGCCACTCTTCTCCTCCAGCATGCCCTCGCCTTCCGTTGACCATCCCTCCG
>JBJMNL010000033.1:0-1952 GCA_045804285.1 Gemmatimonadaceae bacterium | reverse complement strand
GCTCCCCGGGCTCGGCGCCCTCGCCGCCTTCCTGTGGGGACGCGAGGAGCTCGCGCGGGCGTTCTCCTCCGACCTCGCGACCTTCCTCCTCATCGGCTACTACGCCGCCGCCGGAGTCGTCGCGATCCTCGTCGGGCGGCAGCGCGCCCTCGCCGGCGCGCGCCGCGCGGGCCTCGCGCTCGCCGTCTACGCCGCGCTCAAGGCCATCGCCCAGGCCTCCGACCTCTCCGACGTCGCTCTCCGCGTCGGCAGCTACCTGCTGGTCGGACTCTTCCTGCTCGCGGTGGCGTACTGGTATCGAGGCGGGCAGGACGAAGAGCCACTCGCCGCCGGGCGCTAGCCACCGTTCACGAAGACCGCCGGGCGGGCGCGCGTCACGGTCACACGGACCTCCCCCTTCCGGTGTCGTGCCGCCCGGCGGCGCGACGGTCCGACGCTCGCCACCGTCGCCGTGGTCGGCGTGGCCGCGGTAGTGATCGCCGCCGCCGCGTCGGTCGCAGGGGCCCAGCAGGCGGCCGCGCCACGCAAGGGGAGCGGCGCGCGCACGGGCAGTGGCGGGCGCTACGCGACGGTGAACGGCCTCAGGATGTACTTCGAGGTCCATGGGCCGGAGCGCGACGCGGGCACGCCGCTGGTGCTGCTCCACGGCGCGCTGTCGACGATCGAGACCGACTTCGGGAAGGTGCTGCCGACGCTGGCGAAGACCCGGCGGGTCATCGCCGTCGAGCAGCAGGCCCACGGTCACACCGCCGACGCCGACCGGCCGTTGAGCTACGCGCAGATGGCCGACGACACCGCCGAGCTGCTTCGACAGCTCGGGATCGAGAACGCCGACTTCCTCGGCTACAGCATGGGAGGCGGCGTCGCCCTGCAGGTCGCCAGCCGGCATCCGGCGCTCGTCCGCAAGCTGGTGTTCGCGGGGGGGACCAGCTACAACCCGGACGGCCTCTATCCCGAGCTGCTCGAGGGGATGAAGCGGATGAAGCCCGAAGACCTCGCCGGCTCGCCCTGGCAGCGGGCCTACGCCAGGGTCGCCCCGCAGCCGGAGCGCTGGGGCACGCTGGTCGGCAAGATCAAGGAGCTGGACCTGAGCTTCGCGGGCTGGCCCCCGGAGGTCCTCCAGGCGATCACGGCGCCGACGCTGCTCATGATCGGGGACGCGGACATCGTGCGTCCCGAGCACACCGTGCGGATGTTCCGCCTGCTGGGCGGCGGCGTGCCGGGCGACCTCGTCGGCCTGCCACGATCGCGGCTCGCCGTGCTCCCCGGCACCACTCACGTCACGCTCGTGGACCGGACCGACTGGCTGCTGTCGATGGTCTCCGACTTCCTCGACGCGCCGATGCCGAAGGCCAGGTGAGCCGCGGTCGCGGGGGCGCGCGACCCGTGCGCATGGGGACGTCGCGGCTCGTTGCGGCCCTGCTCTACGCGAGCGGGCTCCGGCTGCTCGAGTGCCTGTCGATGCGCGTCAAGGACATCGACTTCGCCGAGCGCACGATCACGGTGCGGGGCGGGAAGGGGAACAAGGACCGGATCACGATGCTGGCGGACGCGGTCGCCCCGGCGCTCCGGCGACAGCTGGACCGGGTGCGGCGGCTGCACGCGCGGGACCTGGCGTCGGGCGGCGGCGCGGTCGTGCTCCCGGAAGCGCTCGCGCGGAAGGCGCCGGCCGCCGCCCGGGCGTGGGCGTGGCAGTGGGTCTTCCCGGCGGCGTCGTGCTCCCGGGACCGGCGGACGGGGGCGCGCCGCCGGCACCACCTGCACGAGTCGGCGGTGCCGCGGGCGGTGCCGGCCGCGGCGCTCCGCGCGGGCGTCGCCAAGCGGGCGACGTGCCCCACGGTCCGGCACTCGTTCGCCACGCACCTCCTGGAGGACGGCTACGGCATCCGCACCGTCCAGGACCTGCTCGGGCACCGCGACGTACGCACGGCGACGACCTACCCGCACGCCCT
>JBJMNL010000032.1:0-3901 GCA_045804285.1 Gemmatimonadaceae bacterium | reverse complement strand
TACGCGCTCAGAGGTCATTCCCCCAATAGGGCCCCGGCGTCGTAGCGACCGAGAACTGCCTGCCACCGCGACGCGCCATGCGGCCGAACGCTGGCTGCCGGGGCGTGGCCGCGAGCGCGCGGCAAGCGCACCACGAGTTCGCCCGTGCATAGCGGCGAGCGTCGCGCGAGGGGAGCGGCGTTCTCGTCGGACAGCTCTGCGCGCGCGAGCACGACGACGTTCGCCGGCACCTCCGGGCCCCGACCCCCGAGCGCCCTCGAACGCGCACTCACCCAAGGCACCCAAGCCCCTTGTGAGCGGTCCGCGGCGGCGTACGTTCCATTGCGGGCGGTGGCGGACCGGCGAAAGTCGCGAATACCAGACCGGGGTATAGGTCGGCTATGGCGATGGTTAGGGCAATAGACCGCCATATTGGGCCACATTCGGCCACATTTTCGGGGCCTGTCCGGCATACTGGCAAAAACAACCCCCGCTAAGCTCTTGGCCTAGCGGGGGTTACCGATAGCAGGGGCGGGACTCGAACCCGCGACCCCGGCATTATGAGTGCCGTGCTCTAACCAGCTGAGCTACCCTGCCCCATTCCTCCCATCCGGCCACCGACGGCACCGGACGCAGAAGGCCGGCCCGTGAGAGCCGGCCTTCTGTTTCGATCGATAGCGGGGGCGGGATTTGAACCCGCGACCTTCGGGTTATGAGCCCGACGAGCTACCAGGCTGCTCCACCCCGCGTCAGTGCCAGAATAATAATCCCGCCAACCCGGAAGTCAAGAGAGCCGCCCCCGCCCCCGCCGCCGCTCGCGCCCGCTACCGATCGCTGTCCGCCGGAACCGCCGAGCCGCGCGTCGCTCGCCCCGGGCCGTCCGACCCGTCGTCATCAGGCGCGGCCGGGTCCGCGAACCGGAAGAGGAGCTCCTTGTCCCCCCGCACCATCCCGAACTCCTCGCGCGCGATCCGCTCCTGCAGCAGCGGATCGCTCGCCACGGCGCGCTCGAGCGCGCCGAGCGAGTCCACCTCGCGCTGCAGGGAGTCCACCGCCGCCTGCAGCCGGCGGTGCCGCGCGCGCTGCCGGACGAGGTCGGACGTGCCGTATTCCCCGCCCTGCACCGCGAACGCGGCGGCGGCGAGGGCAACGAGGAGCCAGAAGAGACGTTTCATGAGAGCGACCTTCGGTGAGCGATCGGCTTGGCCCCTCGACGCTCGTCCGCCGTCACAGTCCGTAGATCATCCCGCCAGGATACTCCGCCACGTCGCCCAGCAGCTCCTCGATGCGCAGGAGCTGGTTGTACTTGGCGACGCGGTCGGTGCGGGAGGCGGAGCCGGTCTTGATCTGGCCGGCGCCGGTGGCCACGGCGAGGTCGGCGATGAAGGTGTCCTCGGTCTCCCCCGAGCGGTGCGAGATGATCGACAGGTAGCCGGCGGCTCGCGCCATCTCGATCGCCTCGAGCGTCTCGGTGAGCGTGCCGATCTGGTTCACCTTGATCAGGATCGCGTTCGCCACGCCGCTCTCGATGCCGCGGGCCAGGCGCTCGGTGCTCGTCACGAACAGGTCGTCGCCGACGAGCTGCACGCGGTCGCCGAGCGCCTTCGTGAGCTGCGCCCACCCCTCCCAGTCGTCCTCGGCGAGGCCGTCCTCGATCGACACGATCGGGTATTCCTCGAGCCACTTCGAATAGAGGTCGATCATCCCGCGCGCGTCGCGGGCGCCGGCGCCGCTCTTCTTGAACGTGTAGGTGCCGTTCTTGTGCAGCTCCGACGCCGCGCAGTCGAGCGCGATCGCCACCTCGCGGCCCGGCGCGAAGCCGGCCTTCTCGATCGCCTCGACCACGACCCGGAGCGCGTCCTCGTCGGTCTTGAGGTCGGGCGCGAAGCCCCCCTCGTCACCGACGCCGGTCGAGAGCTTGCGCCCGACGAGCACCTTCTTGAGCGAGTGGAACACCTCGGCGCCCATGCGCAGCGCGTCGGCGAACGACTCGGCGCCCACGGGAACGATCATGTACTCCTGGAAGTCGACCGTGTTCGTCGCGTGCGCCCCGCCGTTGAGGATGTTCATCATCGGCACCGGCATCGTGCGCGACATCGGCCCGCCGAGGTAGCGGAAGAGCGGCAGCCCGACGTCGGCGGCCGCGGCACGCGCCGTGGCGAGCGAGACGGCGAGGATCGCGTTCGCGCCGAGCTTCTCCTTGGTCGCCGTGCCGTCCATCTCGAGCAGCGCGCGGTCGATCGAGATCTGGTCGTGCGCCGACATCCCGCTCAGCGCGGGCGCGATCTGCTCCTCGATGTTCTGCACCGCGCGCCGCACCCCCTTGCCGAGGTAGCGCGCCGGGTCGCCGTCGCGCAGCTCGAGCGCCTCGTGCTCGCCGGTCGAGGCGCCGCTCGGCACCGCCGCGCGCCCGGTCACGCCGCTGTCGAGAGTGACGTCGGCTTCGACGGTCGGGTTCCCGCGGCTGTCGAGGATCTCGCGGGCGCGGATGTCGATGATGGAGGACATGAAGAGAAAGTTCGGGTTGGGCGGAAGGGTGTCAGTCGAAGATCGAAGGGCGGAACGAGGCGTGACCCAAAGGGCGGCATGAGGAATGAGGCCGGGACCCCACCGGTGGCCAGCTCACCCACGAGAAGCGTCCCGGCCTCATTCCTCATGCCTCATTCCGCCTTTCCCGTGATATGCCTCATTCCGCCCTTCCAGCTCTCATGCAGAGATCGCGCGCTCGCTCGTCCGCGGCTCGAGCACGGGGCTCGTCACGCCGTACAGCGTCCGCATCCCCTCGGCCATGCGGTCGTACACGGAACGCATGAGGCGGTCGCGGTCGGTGTAGGTGAGGCCGGCGGTGGGGATGGGCTCGAGGAAGTGGACGTGGATCGTGCCGGCGCGCACCCAGAACGAGCCGCGCCGCAGGACCTCGATCGAGCCGTGAATGATCGTCGGGACGATCGGCACGCCGGCGGCGACGGCGAGGACGAAGGGGCCCTTCTTGAAGGGGCGCAGCGCGTAGCTCTTCCCGCGCGTCCCCTCCGGGTACACGACCACCGACGCACCCTCGCGGATCCGCTCGGCGGCCACCTTGTACGACTCGAACGCCGCCTTGCGGTTCTCGCGCTCGATGGGGATCGTGCCGACGGCGAGCGCGCCGCGGCCGAAGATGGGCACGCTGAACAGCTCCGCCTTCGCCACGAAGCTGTAGCGCGGCAGGATGCTCGCCAGCGCGAGCACGTCGAACCAGCTCACGTGGTTGGAGACGAAGATGCGCGGCTCCCCGGTGCGCATCTGCTCCTCGCCGTGGATGACGACGCGCACGCCGGCCGCCCGGAGGAGCGCCTGGGCCCACCATCGCGGCGCGTTCTGGAGAAAGTTCCCCGGCTTGGGCCTGGCCCCGAGGTACGAGGCGAGGGTGACGAGGGTGCCGATAACCGGCGTGGCGACGAGCAGCGTCGCGAGCGTGGTGAGGAAGCGCATCAGGAAGAAAAGTGGTCGTAGCCGCGGGGCAGGTCAACGCGCGAGACCCCCCGGTACGCCTCGACGCCGGGCGGCGCGCCCGGCGCGACGGCGGTCACCCGCCCGACCTCGGTGAGCGGCACCCCGGTCTCGCGCTCGCAGGCGGCGACGTCGAAGCCGTCGGGAACGGCCGCGGCGAGCTCGTACTCCTCCCCGCCGTGCGCCGCGTCGGCCGCGTCCACGCCAGAGGCGCGCGGCACCCGGTCGAGCTCGACGCGGATCGCGACGCCGCTCGCGGCGGCGACGTGAGCGAGGTCGGCGAGCAGCCCGTCGGAGACGTCGACGGCGGCGTGCGCGCCGCGTGCGGCGAGCCACCGCCCGACGGCGATGCGCGGCTCGGGGCGCGCGAAGCGCTCGCGGTGCGCGGGGGCCGGCTCCCGGCCGCGCTCGAGCGCGCGCAGCGCCGCGAGCG
>JBJMNL010000031.1:0-13576 GCA_045804285.1 Gemmatimonadaceae bacterium | reverse complement strand
GTGGTCCGTCACCGTGTAGAGCAGCGTCGCCCCGTCCGGCGACGTCGTCGCCTTGAACTCCTCGGCGGGCGTCGAGACCGTGCCCTCGCCGACGACGCGCGGCGCCGAGTCGAGACGCACTTCGTTCGGCACCGGGGTCGGCGCCTGCGCCACGAGCGCGGCCAGGGGCGCGCAGGCGAGCGACGCGCCGAGCGCGAGCCGGGTCCGGCGGCGGTGCGCGGTCATCGCGCCCCCCGCGCCGGCAGCCACGCGTCGAGCGACACGCGCCACACGTTCGCCAGGCCGTTGTTCCAGGCGGCCATGAGCGCGAGGCTGCGTGCGCTCGCGGCGCGGTCGTTGAGCGGCGTGGGGACGACGCGCGTGCTCGAGAAGTAGAGTGTGCGGGCGTCGGCTCCGAGCCGCGCCTCGATGTTGCCCGCGCCCGGCGCGCTGACCGTGTCGCCGAGGTACGTCGGAGCGGTCCACGCGCCGCGCTCGCGGAACGTGATGAACAGCGATGTGCCCTTCGCCGGCAGCCGCGCCGACGAGAACACCAGGAACGACTCGTCGGGCGCCACGGCGGGGTCGAAGTCGCCGACGTCCTCGGCGGCGCCGACGTCCACGGGCACCGGCGCCGCGTACGCGCCGTTCGTGTACGCGGCGCGGAAGAGATGGAAGCGCGCCTGCGCGCCGGTCGGCTGCATGAAGTACAGACTGCCGTCCGCCGCGATGCTCGGCGAGTAGATCGACGTGCTCGCGTTGACGACGTCTGGCAGGCGGCGCGGCGCGCTCCAGCCGCGCGCCGTACGGTCGACGCGCCACAGGTTCCCCCCCTTCCCGGGCTGCGCCGCGCCGTTGTAGAACGCGTCGAGCGGCTTGCCGCCCGGCGCCGTCGGGCGGTTCGACGCGAAGATGAGGTACGATCCGTCGGGCGCCATCGCCGCCTCGAGGTCGCTCCACTCGCCGGAGAAGGGCGCGATCTCCGGCGTCGACCACCTCCCGGCCGAGAGGCGCGAGACGACGATCGTCGACTGCATCGCGTTGGCGCGCGTGAAGAACACGGTGCGCCCGTCCGGCGTGAACGCCGGCGACAGGTCGTTCGCCGGGCCGGAGATGGCTCCGGGCGCGAACAGGTCGGGTCGCGGCGCCTGTGCGGCGGCCGGCGCGGCGAGCGCGAGGCACAGCGACATGGTCGTCGTGACGACGGTGTGCTTCAGCATGCGTGATCCAAGCGAAGGTTGCGAGCGCGAGGCGGAGACCGCGGGTGAGGCTGGTGGCGTGACTCCGGTATGACAGGACACCCCGCCGGCGTGTGACAGCCCGCGGCACGACGGGGTGCGGTCGCCGCGCGCCGCCGCTCAGTCGGCGATGATGCCGCCGGTGAGGTTGGCCACCGCGCCGGTCACGCCCGACGCCCGGTCCGAGGCGAAGAACGCCGCCGCGTCGCCGAGCTCGGCGAGCGTCGTGAGGCGGCGCCGGTGCGTCATCCCGCCGACCACACCGTCGAACTGCTCGCGCGTGATGCCCAACGCCCGCGCGTGCAGCCCGAAGACGACGTCGATCGTCGCCGTCTCCGGGATCCCGGTGGACCGGAGCACGACGGTGCGGACGCCGCGCGGCCCGAGCTCCGCCGACAGCCCGCGCGAGAGTGCCTCGATCGCCGCCCACGCCGGCGCCATCCCGCCGACCAGCGGCGCCGCGAGGCGGGCGGGCTCCGGCGTGTGCATCAGGATCACACCCGAGCCCCGCGCCGCCATCCGCCGGCCGGCCGCCTGCGCCGTCACGAAGTGCGCCCGCGCGTACGTCGCGACCGGCGCGGTGTAGGCCTCCGGCGTGAGCTCCAGGAGCGGGATCCCCTGCACGCCCACCTGGGGGATGCCGACGGCGTTGAACGACACGTCGACCCCGCCGGTCGCGCCGACGACGCGGTCGAGGTGCGACTCGACGGCCTGGGGGTCGAGCGCGTCGACGACCGCCGCCTCGGCCGAGCCGCCCGCGGCGCGGATCTCCCGCACGAGCGCGTCGATCCGCCCGGCGTCCCGAGCCGTGACGTGGACGGTCGCACCCTCCCGGGCGAAGGTTCGGGCGAGCGCGCTGCCGACGGCGCCGGCGGCGCCGTAGATGACGGCTGTCTTCTTTGCGAGTAGCATGTTCGTTCTCATGAGGGGTGTGGAAGGGCGGCGCCGGGCGATCGAGTGTCGTCGGGCGCGTCGAGGCTCAGGCGCCGAAGAGCCGGTACGAGCCGACCTCGTGCAGCGGCGTCGCAACCGGGGGCGCCTCGCACCGGTCGGCGATGCCGGCGAGGAACGCCCGGAACGCCGGCAGCGCGCGCAGCGGGTCGGCGCCGTCCGCCGCCTCGTGCGAGACGAGGTGGACGAAGCTCACGCCGTCGTCGAGGCGGAACGCGGCGTAGCGCAGCCCCGGCGGCGCGGTCCGGGCGAGCTCGGCGAACACCCGCTCGACGTACTCGACGTTCTCCGGGCCGCGGCCCGCCTTCACGGTGTAGCGTACCATCACGCGTCGCATGGCTCCTCCGGGCGAGTCCCCGCGGGCGGCCGGCGCCGTCGTGGCGCCGGCCGCCGCGCGTCACCCGTGGTACGGCGCCCGCCGCCGCCGGGATACGCGGCCTAACGGATGCGGACGTCGCCGGCCGCGGCGAGTACCCACGGGCAGTGCTCGTAGTCGGTGATCCCCGCGACGCGCCCGTCGCGCACGTCCAGGCGGACGACGCCACGCGCCGTCCACACGCCACCCTCGGCGTACTCGGTGACGATCATCGGCTCGCCCTCGACCTCGGCGAGCAGCAGACGCCACGGCGTCGTGATCCGCGCGTAGCGGCCGAAGTACGGCGAGTCGGCGAGCCGACCCGCGAAGCGGTCCGCCACGCGGACGCGCACGTCGGCGGTGACGAGCTCGCGCACGCCGTCCCAGTCGCGCCGGTTGAAGCGCTCGACGTACGACCCGAGCAGCGCCGCCACCTCCGGGCGCGTCTCCGGGCGCGTGCGCGGCGTCGGCGCCGACGCGAGCTTGGCGCGACCGCGGTGCAGCGCCGCCTTCACGCCGCCGACGGTGGAGTCGACGAGCTCCGCGATCTCCTCGAGCGAGTGGTCGAGCACGTCCTTGAGGAGCACGCACGCGCGCTCCATCGGCGGCAGGGTGAGCACCAGGTGCTCGACCGCGCGCCCGAGCGCGGGGCCGGGCGGATCCTCGGGCGTGACTTCGCTGGGCGCGTCCGCGCCCGCCTCGGCGTCCTCGCGCACGCCGCGCCGCCGCAGGAAGTCGACGCAGCGGTGGTGCGCGATGCGGAACAGCCACGGCTTGAACGGGCGCGTGTCGTCGAACGACTCCAGGCGCCGGTAGGCATCGAACAGCGCCTCCTGCACGACGTCCTCGCCGTCGGCGACCGAGCCGGTCATCCGCGCGCAGTAGCGGTGGAGGCTGGGCCGCAGCTCCGCGACGGTCGCGAGGAAGGCGAGATAGCGGGCATCGTAGAGCCCACGCTCGGCCGGCGCGTCGGGCGGCCGGCGACCGTTTCCCATGTCGAGCGCGGACACGGCTCAGCCGGTGGCGCGGGCGACGGCGGCCGCTTCGCCCGATGTGGCCCGCTCGCGCGACGGACGCCAGAGCGCGAGCGCGCCGGAGAGCAGCAGGATGAACGGGATGTCCGTCAGGAACTTCGAGTGATACATCGGATCGACGAGCGCCATCGGGACCATGATCAGGGCGTGAGCAAGGTTCGCCCACATCGTGAAGTCGAGGAACGACGCGTACGCCACCGGGTCGCGCGCGGCCCGGAGCAGGTGCACCGCCCAGACGATGTACACGGCGAACAGCATCGGCGCCACGTGGTGCGTGACGCGGTCCCAGATCACCCAGTGCAGCGGCGCGCCCTCGTCGATCGGGGCCCAGCGGACGACGAAGCCCAGCAGCAGCGTGGTGAAGAGCACCAGGGACACGGTGCCGTACACCCGGAGGAAGAGCGCGAGGTGACGGGTCGGGCGATCCTGCATGGTCGAGCTCCCGGTGAAGGGGGTGGCGCGCGCCGCATCGCCCGATCCGGGCGCGCCACCCGTTGCCACAGTGGTTCGCGCCGGACGTCCGTCAGGATACGTGGCCCCTCAAGCGGGCCCGGGCGGCGCCAGGAACCGGAGCAGCGCCGCGGCGAACGCCGCCGGGTTCTCCTCCGGCACCCAGTGCGCCGTGCCCGGCACCCGCACGCCCGTCACCTGCTCGGCCACCTCCCGCATCATCCCCTCCACGAGGGCGCCGGAGTTGCTGATCATGCCGCCGACGGCGAGCACGGGCACGGTCAGCTTGCCATGGCGTGCGAGCGCCGCGCGGTTGTCCGCCGCGTCCTGATCGAAGGCGCGGTACAGCTCGAAGCCGGCGCGCATCGCGCCGGGCGCCGAGTAGGCGCCGACGTACACGTCGAGGTCCGCCGCGCCCACCGCCGACGGGTCCGACGTGCGCGCGTTGAAGAACGCCTGCAGGTACGCGCGCTCGCGCCCCGCCACGAGCAGCTCGGCGAGGTCGCGCGCGCCGGCCGCGCCCTGGAAGGCGAAGTGCCAGACGCGCGGGTCGGCGCGCAGGCCGTCGAAGGCGGCCGTGCCCGGCAGCGGCGCGTCCACGATCACCAGGTGCGACACCTCGTCGCGGTACGCCTGCGCGTACGCGTAGGCGACCATGAGCCCGATGTCGTGGCCGACCAGCGCCACGGGCCCCCGCACGGCGAGATGGTCGCGGAGCAGGCGGTGGATGTCGGCGGCCATGGTCCGCTTGTCGTAGCCGCCGGTCGGCCGCCAGGAATGGCCGGCGCCGCGGTAGTCGGGGGCGACGACACGGTACCCGGCGGTCACGAGAGCGGGAATGACGCGGCGCCACTCCCACCAGGTCTGTGGAAAGCCGTGGAGGAGCGCGATGGTCTGCGCGCCCTCGCCCGCCGTCACGTAATGGAGGCGCAGGCCGGGCTCGATGTCGGCCATGCCGTGCACCAAGCCGTCGCCGTCGTGGGCCGTCACCGGCGACGTCACTGCCCCGACCCCGCGCGGACCTTGACCGCGAGCCTGTCATCCACTGGGATCACCACCACCGTGAACGGCGTGCCGGCGTCGTCGCTCACCTGCGGGAGCGGCGAGCCGAACGGGTTGCCGCCGACCATGTCGTTCTCGTAGTACGGCGCGAAGACCATGACGTGCGGGTGCCACGCGCCGATTCCCGGCCCGAGGTGCTGGTGCGCCGAAAGCATGTACGCGAACGCCGGCGCCTCGCGCCTCGGCAGCGCCCCACGCACGTACGCCGCCTGGACGGCGTCCGCGATCTGGTCCGGCGACTTGCCCTCCATCCCGAGCGTCGTCCGCAGCTCGTAGTAGGGCATCGCCGTCCGCGCGGCGGGCGCCGTGAAGCAGATCGGGGCGCGAACCGTGGGATCGTAGACGAGGTCGCGGTACCGGGCCGGCGTGTAGGTGGGCGCGCTGAACGCGCGCATCACCAGGCAGACGTTGCCGTTGTCGCCCCGCTGCGCGACCACGAAGCCGGATTTCGTCAACACCTTGATCGTCGCGTGCTCGGAGACGTTCTCCGGCGCGGCGCTCTTCGCGAGCGCGATCTCGGCGCTCCGGTCCATCAGATACTCACCGATCGGCGGGTAGTGCTTCGAGCCCTGCGCCGCGACGTTCGCGGCGGGGACCGTCGCCAGGGCGGCCAGCAGTGCGATCGCACGCATTCTCATCGTATTGGTTCCTGTTAGAGGGTGGTGATGCCCTCTGGTACGGCCGCGGCGCGACGCGGGATACGCGCCGCACGGCCGACGTCGCGCGGCGCGCGCGAGCGCACCTGCGCCGAGCCGACGAGCACCGAGTGAATCGCGAGGCGGATCTCGTCGGTCAGGCTGCGGTCGAGCAGAGTGCGGGCGCGCCGACCGTGTCCGTAGAGCACGAGGTCCTGGCCCGTACGCACCTCGAGCTTCTCGGCGTCGCCGTGGTGGATCGGTAACCCTCGATGGCCCGGGCCACGATATCAGTTGATATCGGCGAATATCGGAGAATATCGGCGAATATTATCGACGAATTGATGAATATCGGCGGTTGTCGGCGAAACTATCGGACCTGGTGACCGCCCACGGATGCATGACGGCACCAGCGATCGGGACTGCGCTCGAGCTACCCGCGCGCACCGTACGCGACCATCTGGCGATACTGACGGGCCGCGGCATCGTCGCCGCGCACGGAGAGAGACGAGGGCGGTACTACACACCGGCGAGCGTCGCCGAGGAGGTAGAAGCTTCTCTCTCACCAGACAGCGGCACCAATCCGATTCTCGTAGTCATCTATGAGCGTGGTGGCCGAATCTCGCGCGATGACCTGCGCGCACTCGTCGAGGAACACGGGTACGACCCTGGAGTGGTCGGCGTCCTGCACGGCCGTCGTCTGGCGCATCTGCAGCGCGACCCCGGAACGGGCGACGGCCTGCTGACCACACGCGGCGAGAAAGTGGCGAAGCAGGCCCTATTCACGAATCGGCTCGTTCGCGGCGCGTGCGCGGAGCAGGACGGCGGCCTGGTGGAATAGTCGAGGCGCCTGCTCTCCAATACGGGAGAGTAGGCGCCTCGACTTTAACGACCAGGGACCCGTGCCCTACGCCCGCGCCAGCTTCTCGTACGCGATCCGCCGGCCGTCCGCCCTGCTCCGCCGCAGAAGCCTCCCCCCGGAGCTCCCGATCCGAGTCACGCGCCGGCCTGCTCGCAGGTCCGCGCCCAGGGTACGAGGTCCAGCCGCTCGAACGGGATCGGCCGTCCGGTGTCCTCGCAGATCCCGAACCGCTCTGGCGTCTGGTAGAGCCGGCCGAGGGCGGCGTCGATCTCGGCGAGCTCTCGCGACATCCGCGCCTCGTTCGACGTCTCGAGCTCGGCGTCCATGGTGTCGGTCCCGAGATCGGCCGGGTGGAACGGCATCGACGAGAGGTCGCCGGCGCGCTCCTGCTCGTCGTCCTGGGCCTGGTCACGCAGCGATCGCTCGAGGTCGCGGTTCAGGCGGGCGCGCTCCTCCTGGAGCCGCCGCTCGAGATGGCTGCGCTGGCTGTCGGTGAGCGACATCATCGGCCTCCTCCATGGGAACGTCGTCCAGGGTGCGTGCGGCAGGGACGCCGCTGCGGCCACCCCGTCCGCCTAACGCCGGCTGCGCCCCGGCGGCGGGCTGAACGGCGACCGCTCGACGAGTCGCCACCGGAGTGGGGTGACGTGAGGCAGCTCGAGCACCTCGGCGACGCGAAAGCGGACGGCGCGCTCGGCATCCGGGCGCGAGCGCTGGCGGCGGGCGGAGTGAAGGCTGTCATGGCGATCAGATACCTGAGAGTGGCGTGCATGACGATTCTCTCGAAACGGCACAGCCGCGTCGGGTCAGGACCCGCGAGCATCCGTCGTCGCGTTCTGGACGCGAGCTCCCACGCGTCGCCCCGCAGGTCAGACCCGGGCGGTGAACCTGATCTCGATCAGCTGCGCCGGCAGCGCCAGGCGGGACGTGGTGAGGATCGTGCTCGCCACGGCGGGCCTCTCCGACCCGTAGGCCGCCTTGCGGACGGGACCGGCGGCGGCGAACGCCGCGTCCATGTTCGTGACGTAGAGGACCTCCTCGACGACGTTCGCCAGCGTGGCACCGTATCGACCCAGGACCTTCACGGCGTTCGCGTACGTCTGCCGCATCTGGGTCTCCATGTTGGAATGGTCGAGGATCTTCCCATTCTCATCGAGCGGGGCCGGCCCGACGATGTTCCCTGCGTCGTCGTGGCTCAGCTGGCCGGAGAGATAGATCGTATCGCCCACCCGGACGGCCTGGGCATATCCATACGCATCCTCCCACGGCATCCCGAGCCCTATGGCCTCTTTGCTTGGGGTCATGCTCTCCCTCCCTTCGGTGGCCATCGCACTGCACCGCCCCGTGGCTCCTCTCCGCCCGGCGGTCCGATCTCACCCTCCGAAGCGGCGCAGGACGCCGTGGGAACGCACCTGCCACGATCGCCCCGCGTCCGTCGACGTCTCCCACGGCTCCTCGACCGAGCCATCCGCGAAGGCGCCGTGCACGAGGACCACGCCTCGTTCGGAGGCCGCTGCGCCGGTGCCAAGCGGCCGCTCCACGCCGACCGCGAGCATGGAAGCCAGGGTCAGCGGAGCGATCAGAGCTCCTCTCGGCATCGTCGCCTCCCTGCCCACGGAGTGCGAGCGATGGATGCAGGATCGCCGGGACTCGCCTCCCGCCGAGGGCCCGTCGTCGCAGACATGGATCTCTCCTGCATGGATCTCTCCTGCGCGGCGTGTGACGGCCGCCGTCACGCGTGCAGCACACCCTCGAGCGCGGTGATCGCCTGCTGGATGGCCCCGCGCGCCGTGGCTGGTGAGTCGTGATCGAGTACGGGCAGGCTGGCGCGCAGCCGCGAACCGCTCGACTCGGGGGATTGCCCGCTCGGCCGACGCGGTCGCCATCGCGCTCGCCTCCACATCTCTACCTGCAAGCGAACCTCGTTGTAGGCCGAACGCCGAAGCTCAGCTGCGGGCGCACGCTTCGCAGGCGAGAAGATGCCGACCGGTCGAGACGGCCGCCAGCGCGCAACGTGATGTTCGCTCGAGCCCCGGAACCAAAGATCGGGCATCGACCCGCGCCCCCTTGCGTGGCAAGGGCAACGATCGTAGCCTCCCTGGTGTCACAAGGGGTACAGAGGTCCCATGGCCGAGACCGAAACCGAACTCCTCCGCAGCAGCCTCGATCTCCTCGTCCTCAAGGCGCTCTCCTGGGGCCCCAAGCACGGGTACGCGATCAGTGAATGGATCGAGGGCGCGACCGGGTCGCTGCTCCTCCTGGAGGAAGGCACGCTCTACCCGGCATTGCACCGGTTGGAGCGGCGGGGCTGGCTCGCCAGCGAATGGGGCGTGTCGGAGCACAACCGCCGCGCGAAGTTCTACGAGCTCACCGCCGCCGGCCGCACGCGCTTCCGCGCCCAGGCGCCGGTGTGGCACCGGCACGTCGAGGCGATCACCGCTGCGCTGCGGCGCACCTCGCCGGAGCCGGCGTGAGCGTCGGCCCGGGCTGGCGGAGGATGCTGCGCCTCTCGTTCGGGAAGCGCTCGCTCGAGCGCGACGTCGACGACGAGCTGGCGTTTCACCTCTCGATGCGGGAAGACAAGCTGCGCCGCCTCGGGCTCACACCCGACGCCGCGCGTGCGGAGGCGCAGGAGCGTTTCGGGGACGCCGGCCGCGTGCGCGAGGAATGCCTCGTCGTCGACCAGCAGCACCACCGGGAGGTACGCATGCGGGAATGGGTCGAGTCACTCTGGGCGGACTTCCGATTCGCGTTGCGCATGTTGCGCCGCATGCCCGCCTTCACCGCCGTCGCCACGATCACGCTCGCGCTCGGCATCGGGGCGACGACGGCGATGTTCACGCTCGTCAACGGCATCCTGCTGCGTCCGCTGCCGTATCCCGACGCCGATCGCCTGGTGCGGATCATCCAGTCGTATCCGGAGAAAGGGCTCGACACCTGGGGGCTCAACCAGCAGAACATCGCGATGTATCGCGACCGGGCCACCAACTTCGTCGCCTTCGCGGGCTACCGCGCGGGAGACGTGACGATGCGGGCCGGCGATCGGCCCGAGCGCCTCACCGTCCTGCGCGTCACCGCCGACTTCTTCCGCGTCATCGGCGTCGGCCCCGCGATCGGGCGGCCGTTCACCGCCGACGAGGACACGCCCGGGAAGAACACCGCCCTGATCCTCAGCCACGGGACCTGGCAGACCCGCTTCGGCGCGAACCCGTCGGTCGTCGGCACCACGGTGGAGGTCGACGGACAGCCGTTCCACATCGTCGGCGTGATGCCCCCCGGGTTCGCCTTCCCGCGGCCGGACGTCGACGCCTGGGTCCCGATGGGACTCGACCCGCTTCGCCGCTTCGGCTACCTGAATTCGGGTCTCGGGCGTCTCAAGCCGGGCGTCACCCCGGAGCGCGCCGAGCGACAGACGACCGCGATCATGTGGGACTGGGCGCGTCAGGAGCGGGTCGTCGCCGGCGAGTCGGGCGATCCGAGCACGACGCGGATGAAGACGATCGTGCGTCCCCTGCACGAGGTGGTCACGTCCCGCAGCGCGCGTCCGTTGACGGTGCTGCTCGCCGCGGTCACGCTGATCCTGTTGATCGCCACGGCCAACGTGGCCATGCTGCTCTCCGGTCGCGCGTCCGCGCGGCAGCGCGAGATCAACCTGCGGACGGCGCTCGGCGCCACGGGGGGGCGCGTGGTGCGGCAGCTCCTCACCGAGAGCGTGGCGCTCGCGCTCCTCGGAGCCGTGGCCGGCGTGTCGCTCGCCGTCGTCGCCGTCCGCGCCTTCGCGCATTCGACGCTGGCGGCGCTGCCGCGCATCGACGAAGTGAGTATCGACGGCCGGGTGCTCGCATTCACGCTGGCGGTGTCGGTGGCGAGCGGACTCGCGTTCGGCCTGCTCCCCGCGCTTCATGCGGCCCGCGGCCGGCTGACCGGCGATCTGATCGCGGGTCAACGCGAGGGCGCCCGCGGCCCGTCGCGGCGGATCAACGATGCGCTCGTCGTGGCGCAGCTCTCGCTGTCGGTCGTGCTGTTGATCGCGGCCGGTCTGGTGCTGAAGAGCTTCCAACGGTTGACGCAGCTCGACCTCGGCTTTCGTCCGGAGGGGGTGACGTCGATCGCGCTGGCGCTGCCGAGTCGCCTCGGCGACGCGGCGGCGCTGCGGGCGTTCGTGAACACGACGCTCGAGCGCGTCCGCGCGGTCCCCGGCGTGCAGTCGGCCTCGCTCGCGTGGGCGATGCCGATGGAGGACGGCGCGAACTACGACGGATATCTGATCGAGGGGCGACCCGTGCCGCCGAGTGGCAACGAGGAGCAGACGTTCCAGATCGCCGTGAGCCCGGATCACTTCAAGACGGTGGGCATCCCGCTGCTGGTCGGCCGGGACTTCGCGGCGACCGACGACTCGACGTCGCGCAACGTCGGCATCGTCGACGAGACGCTCGCCAGCCGCTACTGGAGGGGCGCCGAGGCGTTGGGCAAGCGCATCCGCGTCACCGGGGACACGGCCTGGTTCACGATCGTCGGCGTGGTGGGCGCGGTGCGCGAGGGAGACGCGACGATGCCGCCCCGATCGCACCTCTACGTCAGCATTCCGCAGGTCGGGGGCAACCGGCTGTCGCTGGCCGTGCGCGCGGGCGGATCGGCCGCGGCCATCGCCGGCGTTCGTCGCGCGATCGCCGACGTCGAGCCCTCGATCCCGCTCGACGACGTGCGGTCGCTGTCGGGGATCGTCGACCAGACGTTCGCGACCCGGCGTCTGACCAAGATCCTGCTCGGCGGCTTCGCCCTCGTCGGTCTGATCCTGGCGGCGGTGGGGATCTACGGCGTGATGTCGCTCAGCGTGGCGAATCGTGGCCGCGAGTTCGGCATCAGGCTGGCCGTCGGCGCCGACCCGCGCGCGCTCGTGCGCCTCGTGCTCGTCGAGGGTGCCGCGCTCGCGGGGCTGGGAGTCGTGCTGGGGATCGCCGGCGCGGTCGCGGTCACGCGGTGGCTCGCGAGCCTGCTGTACGAAGTGAGCCCGACGGACCCGGCGGTGCTGGTGGCGTTGCCACTCGGCCTGGCCGCGGTCGCGCTCGCGGCGTGCTACGTCCCGGCCCGGCGCGCGGCCAGGAGCGACCCGTCAACCGTGCTGCGAGTCGACTGACGCTACGGATCGTGCCGGCGCGCACGCCCGGGGCCGGCACAGGGTCGCCGAATGGCGGCACGCCGCGCGGCAGAGGCACACTGCGCCCGGCGCGGACGGCGCGGCACGTGCGCGGCCTGACGGCTCAGGCCCATTCACGGAGATGCGCCCTATGAGACAGCTCATCGTGTCCGAGTTCGTATCGCTGGACGGCGTGATGCAGGCGCCCGGCGGCGAGGACGAGGATCGAGATGGCGGGTTCGAGCACGGCGGCTGGACGTGGCCCTACTGGCACGACGACATCGGGCAGAGCTTCGCCGCGCTGATGAAGGACGTCGACGCGTTCCTCCTCGGCCGCCGCACGTACGTGACCCACGCCCAGGCCTTCGAGCCCATGCCCGCGGGCGATCCGTTCGGGGATCTCATGAACGCGCCGAAGAAGTTCGTGGTGTCGCGCACGCTGAAGGAGCCGACCTGGCGCAACACCACGATCATTCGCGACAACGTGATCGAGTCGGTGCGCGCACTGAAGGCGAAGCCGGGCAAGAACATCCTGACGGACGGCAGCAGCCAGCTCGTCCACGCCCTCCTCGCGCACGATCTGGTCGACGAGCTGCATCTGCTCCTGTACCCGCTGACCCTGGGAGGCGGCAAGCGCCTGCTGCCGGAGGGCGTGCACGCGACGTTCAGCTTGACGTCCACGACGCCGTATCCGAGCGGTGTGGTCGGCCTTCACTACGCACGTCAGCGGAGTTGACGGCGGTCCCGGCTCATTTCTGGGGTGAACGAGCTCAGCGGGGGGCTGCGAACTGGCGGGCGAGATGGGCTCGATTGTGCGACGCGGCGCGCCGGTGCACCCGGGCGCGGTGCCGCCCACGACCGCCGCGCCGAGCGACCGCCGGGCGGTGGACTTCAAGGGCCAGTTCCGCACGCGCGACGGCGTCTACTGCTACCCGCTGACGCTCGCCGACCAGCACACGCGCTTCCTCCTGGCCTGTCGGGGGCTGCCCTCCACCAAGGGCCGCGACGCCCGGCGGGTGCTCGAGTGGGCGTTCCGCACCTACGGGCTGCCCCGCGCGATCCGCAGCGACAACGGCGTGCCGTTCGCCACCACGGGCCTCCACGGGCTCTCGCGGCTCAACGTCTGGTGGCTCCGGCTCGGCATCCAGCACCAGCGCATCCTCCCCGGGCAGCCGCAGCAGAACGGCACCCACGAGCGGATGCACAAGACGCTCAAGGCCGAGGCGTGCCGGCCGCCCGAGGCCAACGGCCGCGCGCAGCGGCGGCGCTTCGACGCCTTCCGCGCCGAGTACAACACGGAGCGCCCGCACGCCGCGCTGGGCGGGTAGCCGCCTGCGAGCCGGTACATCGTGTCGCCCCGCCCGTACCCGGCCCGCCGGCCCGCCCTCGAGTACCCGGGGCACGACCTCGTGAAGCGCGTGACGAACGCCGGCACCTTCCGCTTCAAGGACCGGCTGCTCTTCATCGCCCACGCGCTCCAGCAGCATCACATCGGCCTCGAGGAGACGGGGGAGGGCGTGTGGTCGATCTACTTCGGGCCCGTCCCGCTCGCCCGGCTGGACGAGCGGGACCACATCATCCGCGGGTGATGCGGAGCAATCGAGTGTTACCGATCCTCCCGGATAACGCTGTTACCCATCAACCCGGTTGCTCACACGACGGAGCCGACTCGCGTCCGGCTACGACACCCAGTGGGTCGTCTCCTGCCGCAGCCGCCAGCGCCCGGCAGCGCCGCGCACGAACCACAGCTCGTACCCGCCGCCGCAGAGGTCGCCGCACCACACCTCGTAGTACACGAGCGCCTGCGCGGAGTCGTCGCTGAACGCGATCGGCGTCACGGCCAGGACCTTCGTGCCCCCGAGGCGCTCGGCGG
>JBJMNL010000030.1:0-6767 GCA_045804285.1 Gemmatimonadaceae bacterium | reverse complement strand
TGAGTTGTGAGTCGTGAGTAGCGCGCCGGGCGGCGGGCGTCGCGCGGGGCGGCCCCCCGCTCCGGGGCGCCCCGAACTGGCGGGGTCGCGGTGCGCGCCCCGCGCGCCACTCCCCGTCACTCACAACTCACAACTCACAACTCATCACTCAGAACGCCATCGCGAGCGGGCTCGTGGCGGAGAGGCGGCCGTCCCGCGCCCGCCCGCGGCGTGCGGTTCGCCACCCCGCCTTTGCGACTTGACGCTCGCCCCCCACCCGCCTACCTTTTACAGTCTCTACCGCCCCACCTCGGGCCGGTGCATCAGAGTCGATCCATATTAAATGCCGACTATCAATCAGCTCGTCCGACAGAGCCGCCGCGACGTCGAGAAGAAGGAAAAGGCGCCCGCCCTCAAGGCGAACCCGCAGAAGCGGGGGGTGTGCACGCGCGTGTACACCACGACGCCCAAGAAGCCGAACTCCGCGCTCCGCAAGGTGGCGCGCGTGCGTCTGACGAACGGCTTCGAGGTCACGGCGTACATCCCGGGCGAGGGGCACAACCTCCAGGAGCACTCGATCGTGCTCATCCGCGGGGGTCGTGTGAAGGACCTGCCCGGCGTTCGCTATCACATCGTGCGCGGCAGCCTCGACGCATCGGGCGTCAACGGGCGTAACCAGAGCCGCTCGAAGTACGGCACCAAGAAGCCGAAGCCCGGTCAGGCCGCGGCTGCGGGAGGTAAGAAGAAGTGAGCCGCCGCAAGAGTTCAGTGAAGCGCCCGATCCTCCCGGACGCGCGCTACGACAGCCAGACCGTCTCGAAGTTCATCAACGCCCTGATGTACGCCGGCAAGAAGTCCACGGCCGAGCGCATCTTCTATGGGGCGATGGACCTCGTCGAGTCGCGCACGAACCAACCGGGCGTCAACGTCTTCAAGCAGGCGCTGGCCAACCTCAAGCCGGTGGTCGAGGTCAAGAGTCGCCGCGTCGGCGGCGCGACCTACCAGGTGCCGGTCGAGGTGCGCCCCGACCGCCGCACGGCGCTCGCGATGCGCTGGCTGATCTCCTTCTCGCGCGACCGCGGCGAGAAGTCGATGGCCGAGAAGCTCGCCGCCGAGGTGATCTCCGCCTCGAAGGGGGAGGGGAACGCCGTCAAGAAGAAGGAAGACACGCACCGCATGGCCGAGGCGAACAAGGCCTTCGCGCACTACCGCTGGTAAGCGGCGTCTCTCCTCGCGAAAATCCGTGCCCCGCCTGGTGTTTCGACACCGGCGGGGCACTCGCTTTTCCGTTCGAGGGCGGTCGCCGTCCATCCTCTGTCACAGGCGGGCGCGAGCGCCGTCTCTCCAATTGCGGCCGCGGAGCTCAGGCGGCCGACCACGATCCTCACATCACGCAATGGAGGCTGCACATGCAGGAGACTTCAACGGGGACGAGGACGTCCACCGCTGACCACAACGGGCGTGGCATCCGCCCGCACGCCGCGCGCCTGGACTTCGCCCGCGTGGCGCCCGACGCGTATCGGGCCCAGGCCGGCCTCGAGGCGTATCTGCGCACGTGTGGGCTGGAGGAGTCGCTGCTCGAGCTCGTGAAGCTGCGCGCCTCGCTCATCAACGGCTGCGCCCGCTGCGTGGACATGCACACGAAGGACGCGCGGCACGCCGGCGAGACGGAGCAGCGCCTGTACGCGGTGTCCGTGTGGCGCGAGACGCCCTTCTTCACGCCGCGCGAGCGCGCCGCGCTGGCGTGGACGGAGGCGGTGACCGAGGTGGCGCGCACCGGGGTGCCAGATGACGTCTACGCCGAGGCGCGCTCGCAGTTCGACGAGGAGGAGCTGGTGGCGCTGACGATGGCGGTGGTCACCATCAACGGGTGGAACCGGCTCGCGATCAGCTTCCGGTCGCCCGTCGGCGACTACGTCGCCGGCGCGAGGGGCGGGGCGGCGGCGTCCCCGCGAGGGCCCAGGCCCGCCCCCTGAGTTCGCGGGCGCCGCCGGCGCATGGTGGGCCGGCCGCTTCGCGTCGCGGCGGCCGGGACGGGGGTGAAGAGAACGGGGGCCGGGACGTCGATCGTCCCGGCCCCCGCTCCGCGCGCGCGCCGCGCTCGAACTGCGATCAGGTCGTGTGCTTCTTGCCGCGCCGGCGCACCACGCCGGCCCCTCCAAGGCTCATCAGGCCGCTCGCGAGGAGCGTCATCGACGCCGGCTCGGGAACGCTCGTCACCGGCGGCGGGCTGCACGTCGCCAGGTTCGCGACGTAGCTGCCGTCGACGTTGCCGGCGACCAGCTTCGTCGAGCCCTCGCACCCCGTCGGCGCGCCGCCCTGGTCGTGGATCGCGTACTGGAGCGTGCTCAGATCGTACGCGCCGTCGAACGTGAAGGTGAAGGTCACCGTCTCGCCCGGCTTGAGCCCCGTCTGCGACGGGGGGTTGACCGCCCCGAAGCCGACGACGTCGCTCCCGATGCCCGCCCCGCTCAGGCCGGACGGGCCGCCGGCCGCGAAGGTGAAGTTGCCGCTCGACGAGGTGCCGCCGGTGACCGCCGCGCCGCTCGGCAGGTTGGCGATGCCGATCGCCGTGAACACGCTCCCGGCGTTGTTGCCGGCCGGGTTCGTCACCACGAGCGTGAGCACGCTGCTTCCGCCGACCGTGGCCGACGAGGACGAGATGAAGGCGCAGGTGGAGAAGTTGTCTCCACCGCAGAGCTGCTGGTTCAGGAACGTGTCCGCGCGGGCGGCGGATGCTGTCCCCGCGGTGAGCGCGGCCAGAAGGCCCAACGCTCGAAGTGTTCGTGTCATGCTGAGATTCCCCCCCGGGGGATATGGATTAAGAGAGCCGCGGGCGCGCGCGCAGAGTGAGTCGGATCCCCGTGATGCCGATCGCCGCGAGGACGGTCGGGTAGAGCGTTCCCTGCACCAGCGCCTTGGCCACGGCGCGCTCGAGACCCGAGCGCGCGAGCGGGTCGGTGACGACGCGGAAGGCGAGCGGCACGTCGAGCGCGTAGACGGCGAGCGCCGCCACCAGGAGGGCGGCGAGCAGCAGTGCGGCGAGCGAGGCGGCCCGGGTCGCCCAGGCGATGCCGCGAGCGGCGGCGCCGGCCAGCGTCAGCGCGAGGCCCAGCAACGTGATCGGCAGGCTGTCCAGCGTCCGGGCGATGGTGCCGAACTCCCACTCCGGGCTGCCGAAGTGAGGTGGGACCCATCCGAGCGCGACGTCGAAGACGCCGACGGCGAGGAAGGCGAGGCCGACCCGGGAGAGGAGCAGCCAGCCGGCATCCGGGTTCGAGGTCGGCTTCCGGGTCTTGCCGTCGGCCTCGCCTCCGGGCCGGATGACGAGCTGGGGAGCGGACATGTGGATGCGCACGCGAGGTGAGTGATGCCTGGATGGTGTTGCCTTGACGACGCCGACCTGAGCAGTATGCGTGCCCGGCTCCGCCGCCCGCGTCCGCGACTCCAACTGCCGTGCCGGCTGAGGGTTGCGTCGCGCCGCCGCGGGATGGGTGGACGCTCGGGCGCCCGCAGCTGTGGCGTGGGAGCTTCACACGGGCTCAACCGTGCGACAGATCACGGCGCCGAGCGTCGAGAGCGCTCCCGAGGGGTGCGGCCGCCCGCCGGGGTTGGGGCGTGCGCGCCGCCGCGCTCCCTCCTGCGGTCGGTCACGCGCTCCCTCACGCATTCGGTCACGCGCGGCGCATCGCACGGGGCGGCATTGACATACGGGTGCGCCAGAGTACATTTCGCAGGCTGCGGGGATCACGCCCGGGTGAAGCGCGCATTGGCGCGACCGGACGGATGCCGCGGACGCCTCGCCTCCGCACCATGGGAGGCGGGCGACACGAAAGCCGGCGAGCTGCGCGCCGGCGACCTTATGGGCCCGCGACTGGCGCGGGGGAGCAGGCTGGCCGGTGGGCGCGCGCGAGAGTATCGGAGTCGCGCGCCCGCTCCCGAAAAGCGACGCAGGACAATCAGACGTCGGGGACGGCCGCGATCAGTGCGGCCCCACGGCGCGCCATGGGTCCCCGCTCGGCAGTGTCGCGAGCGCACCCGGCGAGGGCGGATGGATACCGGCCCCTGCGCGCGAGCGGATGCTCGCGCGAAAAGGGGCGCCTGGTCCACCCGCGTTTTTGCTGAGGGACGAGCGCGGGCGCCGTCGCCGGGCAGTCGCCGGCGGGGGACCGCGAGCAGGAAGAGCGCAGGGCGGCACGACACGACGCACGACGCACCACGAACGACGCACGATTGCGAGACGCCACGTCGGAGGCGGGTCCGGGGCAGCAGACCGGGGGCCGGCCGCGGCGGCGCTCGAACCGACATACGCTGACGAGTCGACTGACATGCCACGGACAACACCGCTCGAGCACTACCGGAACATCGGCATCATGGCGCACATCGATGCCGGGAAGACCACGACGACCGAGCGCATCCTCTACTATACGGGGAAGAGCCACAAGATCGGCGAGGTGCACGACGGCGCCGCCACGATGGACTGGATGGAGCAGGAGCAGGAGCGCGGCATCACGATCACGTCGGCCGCGACGACCGCCTTCTGGACGCGCGATGGTGTCGAGCACCGGATCAACATCATCGACACGCCGGGCCACGTGGACTTCACCGTCGAGGTGGAGCGCTCGCTGCGCGTCCTCGACGGCGCCGTGACGCTGCTCGACTCCGTGGCCGGCGTGGAGCCGCAGACGGAGACGGTGTGGCGCCAGGCCGACCGCTACGGCGTGCCGCGGCTGATCTTCTCGAACAAGATGGACCGCGTCGGCGCGAACTTCGAGCGCTGCCTGACGATGATCCGCGACCGGCTGACGAAGAACGCGTACCCGCTGCAGCTCCCTGTCGGCTCGGGCGAGCTGTTCACCGGGCACATCGACGTCCTGACGCGCAAGCAGTACATCTTCGACGAGGCGACGCTCGGGAAGACGTTCACGGTGGTGGACGTACCGGCCGAGTACCTGGACGCCGTCGAGGCGGCGCGCCACGAGGTGGTCGAGGCGGCGGTGTCGCACGACGAGGCGCTGCTCGAGAAGTATCTGGGTGGCGAGGAGCTGACGGAGGCCGAGGTCCGGCGCGCGATCCGCGGCGCGACGATCGGCGGCCACATCGTGCCCGTGCTCTGCGGCGCCTCGTTCAAGAACAAGGGCGTGCAGGCGCTGCTCGACGCGATCATCGACTACCTCCCGGCGCCGATCGACCTCAAGGCGATCCAGGGGCACCTGCCGCACCACGACGAGACGTTCGAGACGCGCGAGGTCGCCGACCAGGCGCCGTTCGCCGCGCTCGCGTTCAAGATCGCGACCGACCCGTTCGTCGGGAAGCTGACCTTCTTCCGCGTCTACTCGGGCATGCTCAAGTCGGGCTCCTACGTCTACAACTCGACGAAGGACAAGCGCGAGCGCATCGGCCGCCTGCTGCAGATGCACGCCAACAAGCGCGAAGAGATCGATGAGGTGCGCGCCGGCGACATCGCCGCCGCCATCGGCCTCAAGGATACGCGCACGGGGGACACCCTCTCCGACGACGCGAAGCCGATCATCCTCGAGGCGATGAAGTTCCCGGCGCCGGTCATCGACGTCGCGATCGAGCCGAAGACGAAGGCCGACCAGGACAAGCTGGCGATCGCGCTCGCGAAGCTGGCCGAGGAGGACCCGACGTTCCGCGTCCACACCGACGCCGAGACGTCGCAGACGATCATCTCCGGGATGGGCGAGCTGCACCTCGAGATCATCGTCGACCGCATGCAGCGCGAGTTCAAGGTGGACGCGAACGTCGGCCGCCCGCAGGTGGCCTACCGCGAGACCATCAAGAAGCGCGTCGAGAAGGTCGAGGGGAAGTTCGTCCGCCAGTCGGGCGGTAAGGGGCAGTACGGCCACGTGGTCATCAACATGGAGCCGAGCGAGCAGGGTGCCGGCTTCGTGTTCGAGGACAAGATCGTGGGCGGCGTGATCCCCCGCGAGTACATCGGCCCGGTGGAGCAGGGGATCAAGGAGGCGCTGGAGAACGGCATCCTCGCCGGCTACCCGATGGTCGACGTGAAGGTCGAGCTCGTGTACGGCTCGTACCACGATGTCGACTCGAGCGAGATGGCGTTCAAGATCGCCGGCTCGATGGCGTACAAGGAGGCGGCGAAGCGCGCCAACCCCGTGATCCTCGAGCCCATGATGAACGTCGAGGTCGTCTGCCCCGACGCCTACATGGGCGACATCCTCGGCGACCTGTCGTCGCGCCGCGGGAAGATCGGCGGGATGACGCAGCGCGGCGAGGCGCAGGTGATCGCCGCCAGCGTGCCGCTCTCCGAGATGTTCGGCTACTCCACCAAGCTCCGCTCGCAGTCGCAGGGGCGCGCGGTGTACTCGATGGAGTTCAGCCACTACGAGGAAGTGCCGAAGGCGAAGGCCGAAGAGATCATCAACAAGGTGAAGGCGTAAGAGCGGCGTGTAGCGTGTCGCGCGGAGGAGCCTTCACGCGCGACACGCTCCCCGCTACACGCTTCTCGAGACACTTTCACTCATCAGGACTAGAGACCAATGGGCAAGGCAAAGTTCGAGCGGACGAAGCCGCACGTGAACGTGGGGACGATCGGGCACGTGGACCACGGGAAGACGACGCTGACGGCGGCGATCACGACGATCCAGGCGGCGAAGGGGCTGGCGCAGAAGGTGGCGTTCGACCAGATCGACAAGGCGCCGGAGGAGCGCGAGCGGGGGATCACGATCGCGACCGCGCACGTCGAGTACGAGTCGGCGAAGCGGCACTACGCGCACGTCGACTGCCCGGGGCACGCCGACTAC
>JBJMNL010000029.1:0-11309 GCA_045804285.1 Gemmatimonadaceae bacterium | reverse complement strand
GGCGCCCGGACAGGCGGTGCCGAGCGCGCCATAGCCGGGAAGCGTCTACGACGGGACACGGTTGATGGAGATGTTGCCGAACCCGTGGCGGCCGTGGAACGTCGTCACGTGGTAGTCGAAGTCGTGCACCGAGCCGGTCGGTGCTCGCGTGGGCGCGGGCGCGTGGTCCGAAGTATCCTGGAGGGCGCCGGCCCGGGGCGACGCGCGCGACGGCGCGCCGACCGCCGCAACCGTCGCGGCCAGTGTCGCGGTGAGCGCGCACGAGCGCACGCGATGGGAATGTCCCTGGCACGTGGCGGGTGGCCGGTGTGGGGTGACGGGGAGCGGGCGACTATCGCGCGCCGGTCATGGGCGACGCATCGCCGCCTGCGGCGGGGCGGGGCGCGGAGACAGCTCGAGCGACAGGTGTGAGAACTCCGTGTCGCGCACGAAGCCGAGGGCGTGATACAGGCCGAGCGCGCGCACGTTGTCCCGCCGGGTGGCGAGCTCCAGCCGGATCGCTCCTTCGCGGGCCGCGTACGCGGCGGCGGCCTCGACGAGCGCGCGTCCGACGCCGGCCTGTCGGTGCGGCGCCTCGACATACAGGTCGTTCAGGATGACGATGGGCCCGAGGGACACCGACGAGAACGAACGGTAGAGCTGCGCGAAGCCCGCCACCTCCTCCGCGGCACCGACCGCCACGTCTGGCCCTGCAGCCGACTCCGCGGACGCGACCAGGACGACGGACTCGTCCCGCTCGATTCGCCTCGTCAGGAAGTCTCGGGCGGCGTCGAGATCCGAGGGACGCCCGTAGAACACGCGGTAGGCATCGAAGAGCGGCGCGACGCGCGCGACGTCGTCCGAGGTGGCTCTGTGCACCCGATAGCTCCGGGCGGCCTGCTCTGGGACGGATGCACGCATGACGGGACCGGTCGGGGGACGGTGCGCGCCGGTGACTGCCGGCAGGCGCCCGGCGACGGGTCACCGCCGCGGAGCGCCTCGACCAGCTTACGCGCGGAATGGTCCGCATCCCAGAGCCATTATTTGTCGCCGGCGCATGACCACTTTCCGGCGGCCGGCGACGTAGTCAGCCGACCCCGGCACCCGGGTATGGGAACGCGGATGGCGCGGACGGCGGACCACCAAGCACCCAGCGCCGCAACGCGGCGTCGCACACCGCGTAGCCCCAGTTGATGAGGCGCTCCTGGATCACCGCGTCGAGCTCGGCGAGGCGGGTCGCGACCCCCGCGAGCTGCATCGTCTTCTCGTGCGGACAGGGGAGGGCGTCGCCGAGCCCGTAGTCGCCGATGTCGGTCCGGATCCCCCAGTACGTCCCGTCCCGCCACGCCGCGCCCCCATCCCGCGGGAGCTTGAACGAGTTGATCACCTGCCGCTTGCGCAGAGAGCGGACCTGGTTGTCGACCAGGTCGAGCACACGCTTCGAGTGCTGCGCCCAGTCTTTCTTCGGCTCGCTCTCGGGGCCCATCCTGCCGCCGCCGTCGCTGACGAGAATCGTGCGGTAGCGCTTCCACGCCGTCTCGAGCCCGAGATTGTCGTAGACCCCGCCGTCGGTGAGGACGGGCGAGGTCGTGTACGGCGGCACCTGCAGTCCGTTGCCGGTGCCGTCGGCGTAGTCGCCTTGCTTGAACTTGAGCGTCAGGGGCGAGAGCACGGGCGGGAACGCTGACGACGCGGCGACAGCCTTCGACAGCGCGAGCGTCGGCCGGTCGATGCGCCCCACACGGTAGTCCCAGATGTGCGGCCTGGAGAAGCGATACAGGGCGCCCGACTGGACGTTGGAGGCGTTGATGACGAATCGCGGCGCAGCACCGGGCGACTCCTCGGGCAGGTCCTGGAGCGTGGCCCCCTTGAAGAGGTACCTGTCGTAGGCGGACGCCACCTTCTCCCCGATCGATGATGGGGAGAAGATTCCACCGAGGATCGATTTCACGTCGATCGTGCGCCCCGCGAGGTCACGAACGGGCCGGACGACCTCCCGGTCGAACTCGCGGGCAACACCAGTCGAGTCGAAACGCAGACGTTTCCAGGCGAGCGCGAGGACACCGGCGGTGATCGAGCCCCCCGAGACGCTCGACACCCGGTTGAGCTTTTGGAAGTACCCGAGCTGGTTGAGGCGCAACAGTGCTCCGGTGTGGAACAGCATCGCCCGATAGCCGCCCCCTGAGAGGCAGAGCGCGATGCCCGGCGACGGCCCGCCCTTGTCGCCGAGGGCGGGAGCGACGTCGACCGGAATCTCGGGGTGGAACTGCGGGTCGATGCCGAGGTCCACGGTCGTCACTCCTCGTCCGCCCTCGCCGGCCCCAAGTCCCGTCACGGGACATCCAGCGCGAAGCTGCTCCGCTTGAGGAACTGCGCCTTCATCTTTCCCCTGCTCTTTTTCGCCCGCTCGGACACGAGCGCCTCCACCTTCCGCATGTGCTCGGGGCTCCCCGCCTTGCCGCCAGCGACGCTGGCGTGCGAGTTGAACCAGAACGTGAACGGCCGCTCGGCCTCCGGCCGCGCGCTCCGGGCGTCCCGGCCGCCGAGCCGAGAGGCGATCAGGACCTCGATCGTCTCGAGGTCGGGGTTCTCGTGGGCGCCGTTTGCGCAGAACACGTAGTGGTCGGCAGTGACGCGCCGCGCGAACTCGCGCGTCATGTTGTACTCGGAGCCGTGGTGCTGGACCTTGAGCACGTCGACGTGAATCCCGCCGTCCGCGTCCAGTGTGCGGTTGTGCTCGAGCCCCGCCAGTACGTCCTTCGCGTGACCGTCGCCCGTGAGGAGCACCCTGGCACCGGTCCCCTGCTCCTCGACGTAGAACATGAGCGACGCGAGGTTGGGCGTCGTGACCTGGCCCCGGTCGCCGAAGACCCGCGCCTGGGCGAGCAGCGAGCCGATCACGCGCTCCACCTCGGCGGCGGCGAGCCGGTCCTCGTCCCGCCTCGCCGCGTCGCGTACGCGCTCGAGCGCGTCCTTGTTCTCGCGCAGCCAGTCGTTCCACTCCTTCCGGAGGTTCGCGAGGTCGTCCACGAATGGCCCGATGATGTGGAAGCGTAGGGCGCCGACCTTGATCGGCTTCCTCGAGTCCCGGACGAGCATCAGTTGCCCGTCGGCGGGTCCGTTCACCGGGATGTTGAGCTGCCCCTCGCCGACGCGCCGGGTGAGCTTGACGGCCTGGAGCGTGCTCGTCGCCAGGTTCCGCTGCGCCTCGGCGACCGCCCTGACCTTCGGGAGCTCGTGTCCGGAGAGCACCGCGGCACTCGCGGCGAGCATGTCCTCGATCGGCCCCGCGTTCTTCCCGACCTGCTCGTGGAAGGCGTTGTGCCAGATGGCGCGCACCTCCGGCGGGCGCGCCACGGTCGGCTCCTTGTGCTTCGAGTTCCCGCTGCCCTTCTGGTAGTCGTGCACGCGCCACGCGACCGCGTCGTCCATCATCTCGAGCACGCCCGAGATGTGATCCTCGTCGATGTGCGACACGTAGACGACGTCGAGCGCCTCGCCGCCGTCCCGGAGCGCCGCCAGGTGGGCCGCGACGTGGTCGGTGTACGACGCGGCCATCCCGCCGTCGCACAGCACGTGGCGGTCGTCGGCGCTCGTGAGCAGGAGGCAGTCGCCCTCGTCGGACTGGAAGACGCGAAGGTTCACGGCCGCCTCCCGCGCCGCACGCGTCCGCGGCGGGCGGCGGTCTGAGCCGCGGGCGGCTGGTGCTGCCCTCCCGGCATCTTGCCCTTCGGCAGCAGGTCGTGGCGGTCGTTCACCCCCGCGGCCTCGGCCAGGCACTCCTCCTCGCGAAGCCGTCCGAAGCCGGCGTCGTTCGCCCACGCGAAACCGGAGCCCGGCAGCGGGCGCGACGTGCGCTGGATGATCCCGCCGATCTGCGCCGCGGTGAGCGTCGGCTCGGTCGCGAGCATGAGGCCGGCGAGCCCCGCGACGTGCGGGCTGGCCATGCTCGTGCCAGTCATCGCGATCCAGCGCTCGTCCGGCGAGAAGGCGCGCGCGGCCACGACGTTCGTCCCCGGCGCGGCGACGTCGGGCTTCTGCCGCGCGTCCCGGGTCGGGCCCTGGCTGCTCGTGACGTTCATGCGCTCGCGCGCATCGTCGAGGTTCGCGACGGAGACGACGCGGAGGCCGCACGCGAGCGAGCTGACCGACGAGTTGTCGATGTTGGAGCGCTCGGAGAAGAAGGACGGGAAGCTCCAGTACTCCTGGGACCCGACGCGTCCGACGCGGCGGGGGTCGTCCCGCTCGATCCAGCCATGGAAGCGGCCGTCGCGCACCTCGTGCCCTTCCAGCCGCACCGTCCACTCGCCCGCCTTGACGCCCACCACGCCGTCCCTCGTGTAGAAGGGGCTCAGGTAGACGGCGATGTAGTTCGCGCCGTTGGCCGGGTGATAGAGCTCGTTGTAGATGCTGAAGAAGCTGCCGTCCTCGAGCTGGACGTTCTCCATGTACTCGTTAGGCCTGACCGGGCCGATCCACTTGCCGCCCGGCGGACGCAGCGACACCGCGAAGCGGTCCTGCGCGCCGTACCAGATCTCGAACTCGTTCTCGGAGACGTCGACGAGCCCGTTGCCGACGACCAGCCAGTCGACGTCGGCGTACAGCTCGCGCGCGGCGACCTGGCCGCTGGTGTGGATGCGGCCCATCACGTAGCCGCGGTCCCCCTCGAACTCCGGCTTCTCCTGGCCGGCGTTGCCGGCGGCGACGGTGACGCACCGCCCGGGCACGCTGAGGGCGGCGTCGATCCAGCGGCTCAGCGCGCTCGACGCGTCGTGCGCGTGGCCGTTCGTCCCGAGGCTGACGTTGATGGAGATCGGCTGCTTCCGCCGTTCCGCGAGGTCGAGCAGGTACTCCACGGCGTGGACGAGGCGCGTCGAGTCGTAGAACGACCGACGGCGCTCGTAGTCATCCTCGGGGAGCGAGAGGAGCACCGCGGCGATGTCGGCCTTGCGGCAGACGCCGCGGTTCCCCGCGGCGATACTCGCCACGTGAGTGCCGTGCGAGCCTTCGGCCATCTGCGACTGCGGCTCCAATTCGTGGGCGGGGAGGCCGGCCTCCTTCGACGCGCGGACCGCCGCGTCGAGGTGGTCGCGCAGGATCTCCGAGCCGTAGTCGAACCGGGCGTTGGGCCCGACGCCGGGACTCGGCCGCGTCGCGCCGCCCTGGTCCCAGATGGAGACGAACCGCGTCTCCCCGCGCTCGTCGAGGAAGTCCTCGTGGGCGAAGTCGAACCCCTGCACGTCGACGATGCCGACGAGCACCCCCGCGCCGTCGTGGTGCCGCCGCGCGTCGCCGAACTTGCGCCGCTCCGGGTCGGGGGGCGCCACCTTCGCGCGCGAGACGACCGGTGTCGGCGACGCGATCGGCTCTCCCATCTCGACGTGCGTGACGCCCTCGCGCCGCGCGATCGCGGGGAGCTTGGCGAGCGGCACGGTCGCCGTCGCGAGCGTGCCGCGCCGGGCGGTCTCGCCGGGGAACCGGGCGGTCGGCTCCGCGCTGTCCGCCGTCTCGATGAAGACGTTGACGTACACGTCGCCGGCGATCTCGCGGAGCTTGCCGCGCGACGCGCCTGGCAGCTCCCGACGGCGCTTCGGGGCGGCCGCCTCGCCGGCGAGCGGTGGGACCTCCTTGAGGAGTCGCTCGCTCTTCACCGCCACGCTGGCCGAGCGGTCGGCGCGCAGCGCGTTGACGGTCGTGCTGGCGTTGGCCACCATGCGGAGCTTGGGCTGGACCTTCCGCTGGTCCGGCCCGATCTTCTTCACCCCGGCCGCGCTCGTCGGCTGCGACGCCCCACGCGCAGCCTTCACGCCGGAGCCGCCCCTGTCCTTCGATGTCCTGCCGTTGGGCATGCCGACCCCACTTGGTCGTCGGCCGAATCGCGATGCGCCGGCCGACACTGCTCCCGTGGCAACCGCCGGCCCGCACCCGCGCCGCCGCCGCTCCGAAGGGCGATGCTCATCGTGGGCCGGATCGTCGCGAAGCGACAGCGCTCCTCGGCCCTTGCACACTCCGCGGCGGACGCAGAGCGACCTTGCGGCGGTCCACGCCGCTCCGCCAGTGGCCGGCGCCCGATTTCTCCGCCGTCGGAGAATTCCATTGTCACGAACTGGGACACGGTGTCCCGACGCATGCCGTGGGCGCCGAAGGCGTCGTCCGCGGGCGGCGGCTCAGTCCTGCCGGAGGGCGCTCATCGGGTCCACGAGCGCGGCTCGCCGGGCGGGAACGAAGCCAGCCGCCAGCGCGACGACTGAGAGCAGCACCACCGCGATCGCGATGGCCGCCGGGTCGTGCCCATCGAGCTCGTACAACATCGAGCGCGCCGCGCGCCCCAGACCCAGCGCCGCGGCGACGCCGATGACGCCCCCGATCAGCATCATCGCGCCCACCTGGCGCATCACCAGCCTGCGCACCCGGCTCGCGTCGGCGCCGAGCGCCATCCGCACGCCGATCTCGCGGGTGCGTTGCGCGACCGAGTAGGAGAGCACCCCGTACAGCCCGACGCCCGCGAGCAGCGTCGCCAGCAGCGCGAACGCGCTCGAGAGGATCGAGATCATGCGGTCGAGGAAGACGTTCTCCTTCACCTGTTGCGGCATCGTCTTGAGCTCCTCGACCGGAAGGCCCGGATCGATGCGCTTCATGGTCGCGCGCAGGGTGGAGAGCATGTGCTCCGGGGGCATCGACGAGCGCACGTAGAAGTACAGGCCCCCCGTACTCGAGTTCTGCCGCCACGGGCGGTAATAGATCGCGGGCACGGAGTCCTTCACGTCGCTGTACTTCACGTTCCGCACGAGGCCGACAATCTGGACGTTGAGCGAATCGTTATCGCCGTCGCCCATGAACTTGCCGACGACGTCGTTGCCCATGTGGAACTTCTTCGCGAACTCCTGGTTCACGATCGCCACGCGCTGGGCGCCCACGCGGTCGGCTTCGGTGAACTCGCGGCCGGCGACGAGCGGCACGTCGAACGTCGCGAAGTAGCCGGCCCCGATCTCGTTGAAGCGGGAGCCGCAGTCCATGTCCGGCTCGCACTTGAAGCCCTGCACGCGCACGGAGTTGCCCCAGTTGTCGCCGGCGAGCAGGGGGACGAGGGCGCCGGTGACCGCGGTGACGCCGGGGAGCGCGGCGAGCTCCCGCTCGACGCGGTCCAGCAGGGCGGCGCTGCGCACGCTGTCGTAGCCGGTGCGCTTCGGGACGATCGCGAACGTCGCGACGTGATCGAGCTCCAGCCCGAGGTCGACGCGGCTGACGTTCACGAGGCTCTCGAGGAAGAGCGCCGACATGATGAGCAGGCCCATCGACAGCGCGATCTGCGCCGTCACGAGGCCGAAGCGGAAGCGCGACGCCGAGCGCCCGCCGGTGATCTGGCCGGCGCCGGCGCGAATCGCGCTGATGAGGTCATCGCGCGTGCTGTGCAGAGCGGGGAACATCCCGAACGCGATTCCCGTCCCGACGCTCAGGGCCGCCGCGAACAGCGCGACCGGCGCGCTGATCCTGAGCTGGAGCATCTCCCTGGCCTCGGGCTTCAGCAGCGAGCCGATGAGGCTGAGCGTCCACTGCGCCACGACGAGTGAGACGAGGCCGCCGACGGCCGCCAGCAACACGCTCTCGGTCAGGAGCTGCGTCACCAGGTTGCGGCGGGTGCCGCCGAGGGCGAGGCGGACGCCCATCTCGGTGGCGCGTCCGGCGCCGCGCGCCAGCAGCAGGTTGGCGATGTTCGCGCAGGCGATGAGGAGCACGACGCCGGTCACCGAAAACAGCAGGACGAGGGGCGCCTTCGCCTCCTTGTGTATCGAGCTCTGGCCGCGGGCGCCCGGCGCGAGGAGGACCTTCTTCTTCAAGAAGGCCTCCATCGTCTTCGGGCTCATCTCCTTCTGCAGCGGCGCCTCGACCTCGGCGATGATGGGGTGGTAGACCGCGTTCACGCTCGCCTCCGCCGCCTTCACGTCCACGCCCGGCTCGAGGCGCGCGAAGAGGTAGGCCCAGTAGGTGCGGCGATCCTCGAACTTGGTGAAGCCCTGCAGCTCGCCGCGCATCGAGATCGGCACGAAGATCATCGGGCGGGCGCCGGCGGTCGTGCCCTCGAAGCCCTCGGGCGCGACGCCGACGATCGTGTACGTCTTGCCGTTGACGACGATCGGCTTGCCGACGGCGTCGGGGTCCTGCCCGAGCTTGTTCAGCCAGAACCTGTGGGTGACGACCGCGACGTGGTTCGCGCCAATGACCCTGTCGTCGTCGGGCATCAGCAGGCGCCCCTTCGCGGCGTGGAGGCCGAGCACCGGGAAGTACGACCCACTCACCATCGCGCCCTCGCCGCTGATCGGCTCGTTGCGGACGCCGAGCGAGACGCCGAAGGTGCGGTGCGCGGCGATCCCCGTGAACGGCATCCGCGGCGCCTTCTCGAGGTCGCGAAACATCGCGTAGCTGAACACCTCGTCGCAGTCGCCCGCCTGATTGCACGAGTTGGCTCCCGGCATCGGACCGGGTGCCGAGAAGTTCACCAGCCGGCCCGGCTCGCGCACGTCGAGTGGGCGCAACAGGAGCTGGTCGAACAGCGAGAAGATGGCCGCGTTCGCGCCGATGCCGAGCGCCAGGGAGAGCACGGCGATCGCGGTGACGAACGGCGTCTTGAGCAGCATCCGGGCGGCGAGCCTGATGTTTCGCATCGGGAGGCGGGGGCGAGGGCCGGTGACGCCGAGGGGGACTCCCTTAGGACAGCCGCGGAGAGCCGATGGTTGGTATTCTCCTGAGACGGAAGAAGCGCGGGCCCGGTTTCGGCGGCCGACGGTGGGCCCGAAACGATGCCGGTAGGCTCACATGCGGACGTACGCGCAGCCGGCATTCTGCGCCCGCGCAAGGCCGAAGATTCCCGACGGCACCGCGAACGCGCCGGGCACGAATGCACGCCGCAGCTCCCGGTGGACCACGTCGGCACTCTGTCCTGCCTTCGCCGCCAACCGGGCAGCCAGATGCCCGAGCGCGAAGTCACAGACGAGAAGGATGGCCCCGCCCCGCACCAGCTCCTCCAGGGTTGGCAGCGGAGGCGTCGCCGCGGCGGCGGGAACCGCCGCCGCACGACGCCAGAACGGGTTGCGCTCGGCGGGCGCGCCCGTGCCGGGGTCCTTCACCTCGTACTCCGCGCCCAAGGCGTAGCGCTGCCACGCGTCGTCGTTCAGGGCGACGGGGACTCCCCGCGTCCGCGCGTTCAGGACAACGCGCGCCTGGTACGTGCCGGGGCGGTAGGCCGCCGCACAGTTCTCGAGATAACGCGCGGCGATCTCCAGCACGATCGGGTCCGAGGGATCGCCCGCGGCCGGCCAGTCGAAGACGGCGCGGTCGGACGCCCCGGCGAGCTGGTCGATCCACGCGAGATCCCAGTCGCCGGACGGCACCTGAGCCGAGCCCCCCGCCGACGCGAGCGCGCCGGGCCGCGCGCCGCTCGCGCATCCGGTGATCACGGCGCCCGACGCGATCCCGCTGAGACGCGCGAGGAAGGAACGGCGAGAACCACGCTGGGGATCGGCGGCCATCTGGCTGTCGTGCGGTGGAAGAGGGGTTGCTGCCTGACGCGCGAGCTCGGCAGCGGGCGATCGGCAATCGTCTCGCGCAACGATGCCGCCGGACGGACGCGCTGTCCAGAGACGCAACTTCATGACTCCAGGGAGCGCCCGTCGGCGACAGTGTCTCGTTAGGCCGCGCGGCGCGGCGGCCTCAGAAGCGGACGCCGAGCGTGAGCGGGATCACGTACCCGCGGACGCCCGGCTCGCGCCCACCGGAACCGTTCGGCAGGTAGGTGAACCGCCCCTCGGCGAAGACGCCGAGGCGGCCGACGCGCGCGTCGAGCCCGAGCCCGCCGCTCAGGGCCGCGCTCGTTCGCGCCACGTGCAGCGGCCCGCCCAGCGCCTCGGCCGTCCGGTCGCGGTCGTACGCCAGGCGCGACACGCCCACGCCGCCGATCAGGTACGGGCGCACAGGCGTGGCCGCGAGGCCGTAGGTGGCGAGCAGACCAGCGCCGTAGACGTGCGTGTCACTCGAGTTCTCGATGCGCTCCACCGGCATGCCGTCGTTCCCGCGCACGACGTAGTCGCCGCGGTGCTGGGCGAAGTAGTCCGCGGCGAGCCGCAGCCCGAGCCTCGACGCGCCGACGCGGCGCTCGTACCCGGCGTGCAGCGTGAGGGCGGGCGTCGCGTCGGCCCCGTCGCGGAGCCGCGCGTCGACTCCGGCGCCGAGCACGATACGGCCGACAGGCGGCGGCGCCGGCTGCTGCGCGGCCGCGCGGTGAGCCAGGAGGCCGCACGCGGCGGCGGCGGTGAGGACACGGCGAGCTGATGACATGCGGCACCTCGGGGAGAAGGATGGAATGGCCCTGCCACGTCGGGTGACGTCGTCGGTACCACCAGGCCCTGGCGGCCGCCCGCCGCCTAACGCCCGAGTGCAGCTGCGAGCCAGAGCGGGCGCAGCGCCGCGGCGCAGCGCTCCACGAGCGCTTGCTCGGCCGGCCCGAAGGCGCCCACGCGGTCACTCTCCACATCGACCGTGCCGACCACCCGCCCGGCGTCGTCCTGAACGGGGACGATCATCTCCGCGCCGGTCGTCGCGAACGTCGTCAGGTAGCGCGGGTCGCGCGCCACGTCGTTCGCCACCACCGGGGCGCCGGCGGTGACGGCCGCGCCGTTGAGCCCCTGCGCGCGCGGGAAGCTGGGGAAGGCCGGGGCCGCGGGTCCGCTCCACCCGATGGCGCGGATCTCGGTGCTCGTCACGTCGTAGAGCCCGACCCAGCGAAAACGGCCATGCCGCTGCACCAGTTCGGCGGCCGCCCGCGCGTGCTCGGCGCGCGAGCCCGGCATGCCGAGGCAGCGCTGCAGGTCGGCTACGAGAGAAGCGAGATCGCCCATGTCCCCATGCATGAGGAGCAAGCCTGTCGCGGGCCAAGGCCCTGGCTTCGCTCCGAGCGTCAGGCCAACCATGCGCGCGGACGCCGACATGGGCAAGCTCTCGCCGGGCGCGTAACCTGGTGCCGGTCACGTCCGTCAGCCGCAGCGTTTCGTAAGACCACACGGCGCGCCGCACTCGCCTCGCGCGCCCGGGCCAACGCCTCTAGCCCCTGGTGCAACACGCACCGCGGCGTGACGGCTGAAGCCTACCCGGGTGTGCCCCGAAGCCGTACGCGGCCACCACCGCGGCTGCCCGGCCCCTACAGGTCCTCCTGAATGAAACGCGGGCTCAGATGCACGTCGAGCTGGACCAGCGGGGCGTCGCCGATGCAGCGAAAGCTGTGTACCTCGCCCGCCTTGATGACCAGGATGTCGCCAGCCCCCGCCTCGAACTCCTGC
>JBJMNL010000028.1:0-5176 GCA_045804285.1 Gemmatimonadaceae bacterium | reverse complement strand
GGACGACAGACGGTATCGCGCACCTGGCCGGGCCGCCTGCTCGACCAGCTGGTGGGTCTCGAGCGCAAGGAGCGGATCGCCTTCGCCCTCGCCCGGTTGGGGCTCGCGAGCCGCGAGCGGCGCCTCTACGTCCCCGGCGATCGGTATGGCGCGGCGACCGACGGCGAGGCGGCGCCGCCACGCACCCTCACCCAGCCGTCGCCATGACCATACGAGACGGACGCGGCGTGGTCTCGGTGGTCACGCCGTGCTTCAACGCCGCGGCGTACGTCGCCGAGACGGTGGCGTCGGTCGCCGCGCAGACGTACCGGCCGGTCGAGCACGTCGTCGTCGACGACGGCTCCACCGACGGCAGCTGGGACGTCGTCCGCGGCTTCGGCGACCGCGTCGTGGCGGAGCGACTTGCCGGGAACCGGGGTGCGTCGGCGGCGCGCAACCGCGGATTCGCGCGCGCGACCGGCGACTTCATCATGTTCCTGGACGCCGACGACGTGCTCGAGCCGGGCGCCATCGCCGCCCTCGTCGCGATGGTGCGCGACCGGCCGGCGACGGTCGGCGTGTGCCCCTGGGCGCGGTTGCGCCGGAGCGGCGACGGGGCGTGGACGGTGGCGCCGGCCGAGGTGGCGTATCCGCCGGGCGCGGACCCGCTGCGGGGATGGCTCGAGGGCAGGTGGGTGCCCCCTTGCGCGGTGCTCTGGCGCCGCGACGCGTACGCGGTCACGGGGGGATGGGACGAGGCAGTCACCTACAACGACGACGGCGACCTGATGATGCGCGCGCTGGCGCGCGGGGTCACGCTCGTCGCCGCCAGCGGCGAGGCGCTCTCCCACTATCGCGAGCACGGCGGTGAGCGACTGTCGGTGAGCAAGAATCTCTTCTCGGAGACGCACCTCCGCTCCGGGTTCCGCGTGCTCGAGAAGCTCACCCACGAGCTCGAGGCGCGCGGTATCCTCCCGCAATACGCCGAGGCGATCGGCATCGCGTGGCACCGGATGGCCTCGAAGATGTTCAGGGAGGGACAGCCGGAGCTCGGACGCGTGTGCGAGCTCCTGGGCGAGCGCCATTCCGGGCGACGGGCCGTCTCGCGGACGGCGCTCGGCCGGCTGCTCGTGCGCGCGCTCGGCGCCGAGCGAAAGGAGCGCCTCGTGGAGGCACTCGCGAGATACGGGTTGGCGACCGGGGAGCGGCGCCGATTCGTCCGGCTCCGCGAGCTGGCACGCGCGACCGGCGACTCCGAACGGCTCCGCGTCGTGGGCTGGCCGGCGCGGCGGCGGGAGAATCCCTACACCGCGCTCCTGTACCGCGAGATGCCTGCGCTGGGCGTCGAGGTGATCGAGTTCTCGCCGGCGCGGCTCCTGGGAGCGGCGCTCGGCTCCGGCCCGGTCGTCTGGCATCTCCACTGGCCGGAGCGGATGCTGAACGAGCGTTGGACGGTGCGCGCGGTGACGCGGGCCACGGCGCTGCTCGCGCTCGCCACGCTCGCGCGGCGGGCGGGTGCCGTCCTGGTGTGGACGATCCACAACCTTCACCCGCACGACTGGCGGCGCCCGTGGCTCGAGCGGTGGTTCTGGGGGGCGTTCACCAGCAGGCTGCACGGCTACATCGCGCTGAGCGAGACGGGGAGGGCGGCCGCGGCGGAGCACCTGCCCGAGCTCGCGCGGCTACCGGGGTGCGTCGTTCCCCACGGGCACTACCGTGGGGCGTACGAGGACTCCATCACTCGCGACGAGGCGCGCCGGCGACTCGGGATCGCACCCGACGCCCGGGTCGTGGGCTTCGTCGGCCAGCTTCGCCCGTACAAGAACCTCCCGCATCTCGTCCGCGTGTTCCGGCAGTCCGCGGGCCCGAGCGACGTGCTGCTCGTCGCGGGGAAGCCCGACGGCGATGCGCCGCGCGTCGCGGTCGAGGAGGCCGCGGATGGCGACCCCCGCGTGCTGCTCTTCCCGCGCTTCGTGACCGAGCCGGAGATGCAGCTCTTTCTCCGGGCCGCCGACCTGATCGCGCTTCCCTACCAGGACATCCTGAACTCCGGCGGCGCACTGCTCGCCCTGTCGTTCGACCGCCCGGTGCTCGTGCCGCGGAAGGGTGCGATGCAGGAGCTGGCCACGGCCATGGGAACGGACTGGATGCGCACGTATGCCGGCGAGCTGACCGCCGACGTCCTCGAGGACGCCCTGGCGTGGGCGTGCGTCCCGCGCGGCGGAGCGTGCGAGCCGCTGCGCGCGCTGAGCTGGCCGCGGATCGCGCGCGACACCGTCGCGGCGCTTCGCCTGATCTGCGCCCGCAGCAGCGCCGAGCCCGCCGTCGGCCTTCGCCCGAGCGTCGCGCCATGAGCCCGGCCCGTCGTATCCCGAGCCAGGAGGATCGCCATGCCGATGGGCAATGACGGTCACGCGGCGCCCGCGCTGCGGAGCGCCGCCCCCGCAGCGACTCCGGGCCGGCACCCGCCTGGCGGCATCTCGCGCGGCATCTCCCCGGCGCGTGTCTCCACGCCGGCGCGCCTGCTGTCCCTGCGCGCCGGAATGGCCGTGGGACTCCGCCGCGCGGAGTGGGTCTTCGTCGTGCTGGCGCTGGCGGCGGTCGGCGAGGCGATGAACCCTCTCGTGAAGCCGTTCGTCCCGGCCAGATCGCTGGACGCCGGGTCGCTGCGCCAGTACCTGATGCCGCCGATCTATCTCGTCTCCGTGTGCGCCCTGCTCGCGCGGCCCGCCGCCACGCTCGGGGCCGCGCCGCGCAGCCTCCCGACGCTGGCGCTCGCGGCGCTGGCGCTGGTCTCGTACTTCTGGTCGGCGGCGCCCGACCTCACGCTCAGGCGGAGCGCGATGCTGGTCGGCATGACGCTCTTCGGCCTCTACCTCGCGACCCGCTTCCGCCGCCGCGACTTCCTCGTGCTCCTGGCGTGGGCCCTGGGATTCTCCGCCGTGCTCAGTCTGGCCTTCGTGTTCCTCCTGCCCGATCGCGGTCTCGCGTCGGGCGTCCACGAGGGCGACTGGAGAGGGCTATACGGGCACAAGAGCACGCTCGGTCTGTACATGTCGCTCGCCACGATCGTGTTCGTCATCGTGGCGCGTGGCTCCACGCGCTTCCGCTGGGCTGGCTGGGTCGGGGCCGCGCTGTGCGCGCTGCTCGCCGTCCGCTCCGGGTCCACCACCGCGCTGATCATCATCACGGCGCTGCTCGCGCTGCAGGTGCTCCTGCACGTGCTGCGCACGCGCAGCACGCGCCTGATCCTGCTGGCCGCCGCCGCACTGCTGGCGCTGGCGAGCGCCGCGACGGTGCTGTTCTACGAGTCGGACTCCGTGCTGCGGGCGCTCGGCAAGGGCCGGTCCGTCAGCGGGCGCGTCCCGCTCTGGAACTTTCTCCTGCACCGGGTCCGGGAGCATCCGTGGCTCGGCTACGGCTACAGCGGATTCTGGCAGGGCTGGCAGGGGCCGTCGGCGGGGGTGGCCGGCGCGACTGGCGGGTGGTATCCGTGGCACGCCCACAACGGCCTCCTCGAGCTCGCCCTGAACCTCGGCGGCGTGGGCGTCGCGCTCTTCCTCCTCGCGTACGCCAGGGCCGTGCGGCGTGCCGTGCGCACGCTGAGGGTCAGCACCGCGGAAGACGCGCTCTGGCCGGCGACGATGCTCGCCTTCCTGCTGCTGGCGAGCGCCTCGGAGAGCCTGATCATGCGGTACACGGATCTCTTCTGGCTCCTGTTCATCGTGACGGCATTCTCGCCGGTCGAATGGCGGCGGACGCCCGGAGCCCGCGCCGCGCCACGGCGCGACTGGACGTGGCCGGACAGCGCGCCGTCGGCCGCGGCGCCCGTCTCGCCCGGGATCGGGTGGCGGATGCGATGGCGCCGCGCTCCCGGCGCCCGTCGGCGCGCCTCCCGGCGGCGGGGTGACCGGTGACGAGCCGACCACTGCAGCGGGGCTCCGCGCCGCCGGGTCCCGGCGGCGACCTCGCGGCGCCGCGTGCCCGCGGCGTCGAGCGGCGCCGCCCGCGGCTCGGCTACCTCTCCGGGGCGCCGCGGGTGTCGACGCGCCCCGACGCCGAGGCGACCGGACCGCGATCGCACATCGTCGGCATCCTCGCGGCCTTCGAGGCGCTGGGCTGGGAGGTGCGCCCGTACATCGTGGGTGACCGGATGCCGCCGAAGGTGGCGACGGAGTCGCACGGGCTCCTGACCCGAGGCCGGCACTGGGCGCTGCTGGCCGACGTCGGCCGGCTCGCGCTGCGCGTGGTGAACGCGCACCGGGCGCACCGCGAGCTGGGGAGCGACGTCGATTGGGTGTACGAGCGCTTCGCGTCGTTCCAGGCGCTGGGCGCGCCCTTCCAGCGGCGCGGCATCCCGTGGGTGCTCGAGACCCAGGGGCCGTTCTACGAGGAGGCGAAGCTGGATCGCAAGAGCCTCGTCCTCTCGCGCCTCGCCAGGCGTCTCGAGCTGCGCGCGTACCGTCAGTGCGACGTCCTGGTCTGCGTCAGCCACGCGCTGCGCGACCTGCTCGTGCGGGAGGCGAAGCTGCCGCCCGACAAGGTGCTCGTCGTTCCGAACGGCGTCGACCCCGAGGTCTTCGCGCCCCCTTCACGTCCCGCCGCACGATTCTTCGAGGGGCTCACCATCGGCTACACCGGCAGTCTCACGCGCTGGCAGGGCCTCGACCTGCTGCTGCGGGCGATGCGCGAGCTGCACGCGTCGGGGATGCCGCTGCACCTGGTCGTGATCGGCGACGGGATGATGCGCGAGGCGTGGGAGGCGCTCGCGGCGGAGCTCGGGCTGGCCGACCGCGTCCGCTTTCGCGGCCGGGTACCGCTGGCGGAGGTGCCCGCGCTCGTCGATGGCACCGACCTGGGCTTCGCCGGCCACGCCGAGAGCCGGCATGGACGCGTCTATCACTCGCCGCTCAAGATCTACGAGTATCTCGCCATGGGAAAACCCGTCGTGGCGTCGGCGTCGGAGGACGCGCTCGCCGTGCTGAGGGACGGGGAGAACGGGTTCGTCTACCCGCCTGGCGATCTCGCCGGCCTGACGGGCGCCCTCCGCCGGGCGTGGACGCTCCGGGAGCGGCTCCCGGCGATGGGGCGGCGGGCGCGCGAGGAGATCGTCGCCCATCACACGTGGACCGTCCGCGCCGAGCAGATTCGGCGGGGCGTCGAAGGCGTGCTCGCGGGACGCGCATGAGCTCGACCT
>JBJMNL010000027.1:0-23345 GCA_045804285.1 Gemmatimonadaceae bacterium | reverse complement strand
GTAGTCGGCGTGCCCCGGGCAGTCGACGTGCGCGTAGTGCCGCTTCGCCGACTCGTACTCGACGTGCGCGGTCGCGATCGTGATCCCCCGCTCGCGCTCCTCCGGCGCCTTGTCGATCTGGTCGAACGCCACCTTCTGCGCCAGCCCCTTCGCCGCCTGGATCGTCGTGATCGCCGCCGTCAGCGTCGTCTTCCCGTGGTCCACGTGCCCGATCGTCCCCACGTTCACGTGCGGCTTCGTCCGCTCGAACTTTGCTTTACCCATGGCTACTGAGTCTCAGGTGTGAAGGAGTGCGTCGACCTATCGCTGCTGCCTGGCGCCGCCGAGTCCGTTCGACGGGGCCGTTCGCGTGATCAGGTCACCACGCTCCGGGCCCGCCCCTCGGGGCCGCGCCGAGTCGCGCCCGGCCGGCCGCCTTCGCGACACTGTTGCCCGGCGCCGCTCCCGGCGTCCTACGTCGAGCCCCCGCGCGGCGGCGGCCCGGCATGTCGTTCCGTTGTATACCACCCACTCTGCGCGATCCGCTCCGCGCATTCGCGGGAGCCCGTCCCTCGGCCCCCTGCCTCGCCCGGCGTGACGTGGGCGGACCTTCCAGAGCTCGCGACCGGGATTGAACCGGTGACCTCACCCTTACCAAGGGTGTGCTCTACCAACTGAGCTACGCGAGCGACCTCGTACGACCTCGTACAACTCCTCAGCGACGTCCTGCCCGTCGCGCGCTGCCGACGGTGCCGAAGCGGGAGACGGGGCTCGAACCCGCGACATCAAGCTTGGAAGGCTTGCGCTCTACCAACTGAGCTACTCCCGCGGTCATTCCCGCAGCCACCCGCTCGCCGCGGCTCCCTGCCCTGCCGTTCTCCCGCCCTCTCTCTCCTGCCACCCGGGCTGTCGCCCGGCACTCCTGAACGTGCTCGAGTGGTGGGGGAAGGATTCGAACCTTCGAAGGCTTGCGCCGTCAGATTTACAGTCTGATCCCGTTGGCCACTTGGGTACCCCACCCGATCCGCGGCCGGCCAGCGAGCAACCTGCGCCGAGGCATAGGCCCGGGCTGGGCGCGAGCCGTGTATCTTACCGAAGCCCATGGCCTTAGTCAATAGGCTCTGACGCAGCGCCCGAGGGCGCCGGCGGGCACCCGCGGGCGCTCGCAGCCCCTCCGTCGCATCGGTGCCCACACCGGACCCCGGCGCGGCGCGCCGGACGGATGAACGCGCGAGGGGCCCCTGCCATTGGAGGGGCCCCTCGCGCTCACCACCGATCGCGCCACCCCCGCGCCCTCACCGGGCACGGACGCCCACGCGGCCGACGGCCGGCCACAAGCTGGCGGCGGGACTCGAACCCGCGACCGCCCGATTACAAATCGGGTGCTCTACCAACTGAGCTACACCAGCTGAGCTACACCAGCTGAGCTACACCAGCTGAGCTACACCAGCTGAGCTACACCAGCTGAGCTACACCAGCTGAGCTACACCAGCTGAGCCGCACCAGCGGCGCCGAGCCAGCAGACGAGGCGCGTCGCACGGCGTGACGAGTCGAGCCGAGCGTCGACCCAAGCGTAGCCGCCCCCCGGCCGCCGCGCAACGGCGCGGCGGCCGGCCCGGCGGGTCACCGCACCTTCTTCCACCGCGTCCCGCCCGCGGTATCCTCGATCGCCACGCCGCGAGCCTCGAGATCGGCGCGGATCGCGTCCGCCGCCGCGAAGTCGCGCCGCCCCCGCGCAGCGCGCCGCGCCTCCAGCCGCTCCTCGACCCAACCCGCGAGCTCGGCGTCCACCTCGCTCGGCGGCACCAGATCGAGCACCCCGTTCACCATCGCGAACGCGCCGCGCGCCCGCTCGAGCGCGGCCACGTCGTCTCCACCGCGGTCGAGCTCGGCGTTCGCGCGGTTGATGAAGGTGAACAGCGCGTCGAGCGCCTGCGGCGCGCTCAGGTCGTTGAACAGCGCCTCCCGCACCTCCACCTCCACCCGCTCGGCGTGCCGCGCCAGCTCGGGCGTGCCGGCGCGCTCCGCCGCAAGCCGGTCGGCGAAGTTCCCCACGCGCCGCGTGGCCTGCATGCTCGCGTCGAGCTGCTCGGGGGTGAGGTTGAGCTGCTGCCGGTAGTGCGTGCCGAAGACGAGATGCCGTATCGCGGCGCCGTGCACGCCCTGGTCGCGCAGCGTCTGCACGTCGACGACGTTCCCGACCCGCTTCGCCATCTTCGCCGAGTCGATGAGCAGGAACTCGCCGTGGCACCAGACGCGCGAGAACGTCTTTCCCGTCGCCGCCTCGGACTGCGCGATCTCGTCCTCGTGGTGCGGGAAGACGAGATCGATCCCGCCGCAATGCAGGTCGAGCGTCTCGCCGAGGATGTCCATGGCCATGGCCGAGCACTCGAGGTGCCACCCGGGACGCCCCCGCCCCCAGGGCGAGTCCCACGCCGCGCCGCTCCGCTCGTCCTCCGCCTTCGCCGCCTTCCAGAGCGCGAAGTCCTGCGCGTTCTCCTTCGAATAGTCGTCCTGCGCCACGCGCGCCCCGGCCTTGATGTCGCGCGTGTCGAGCCGCGACAGCCGGCCGTACGCGGGGAAACGGGCGATCGCGAAGTACACCGACCGGTCGTCCGCCTGGTAGGCGACGCCGCGCGCCACGAGGCGCTCGACGAGCGCGATCATCTGCGGAATGTAGTCCGTCGCCTTGGGATAGAGCTCGGCGCGCTCGATCCGCAGGTAATCGCGGTCGCGGTGGAAGATCTCGATGATCGGCTCGGTGACCTCGCGAATCGTCTTCCCCTGCTCGCTCGCCCGACGGATGATCTTGTCGTCGACGTCGGTCAGGTTCATCACCTGCTCGACGCGCCACCCGCGCAGCCGCAGCGCCCGCCGCAACAGGTCCTCGAACAGGAACGTGCGGAAGTTGCCGAGGTGCGCCGGGTTGTAGACCGTCGGCCCGCACGTGTACATGCGCACGGTACGTCCGTCCGCCGGCGCGAACGGCTCGACCGCCCGCGACATCGTATTGTAGAGCTGAAAGTCGGCCATGCGGCGAGCGGGGATCGGGAGCGGTGCTGCCGCGCCCTCGTCGAGCGACTCGTCGCGCGGCGACTCGTCGCGCGCGGCGGCGGCACCGCGGCAACCTAGGGGCGGCCGCAGGGAGGGTCAACGGAGCGCGGGCCGCGCGCGCCGCGCGCGCCGGCGCCGTCCGACGACGACACACCGGTCAGCCCCCACGCTCGGCGACCCGCCGCTCCCCGTCCGAGGGGACGACTCGCGACTCGTACACCACCACTCCGATCGCGCGACAGTGCGCCAGCACCTCCTCGGGCGACGCGGCGTCGAGCGCCACCCGCAGCAGCTCCCCTCGTCGCTCGACTATGGGCCGCGCCGCGCTCGCGCCGGCGCAGCACCGCCCGGCTCGGCCACCTCGGCCAGCCAGCGCGGTGGCCAGCGCCGCCTGGTCGGCGCTCGGCGACGCGACCCGCAGCTCCAGCGCGCGCTCGCCCGACTCGAGCTCGCCGCCACCCGGCGCGCGGCTCAGCCGGCCGCCAGACAGCCACTCGGCGCGCGTCACGACTCCCTCCAGCCCAGCCGCCGCCCGCGCGGTGAGCAGCACCGCCACCCCCTCGCGCGCCGACTCGACGACGAACGCCGCCACCGCGCGCCTGGCGTCCCCCTCGAGCCCGGCGAGCGGCGCGTCGAGCAGCAACAGGCGCGGCCGGGCGAGCAGCGCCTGCGCCAGCGCCAGGCGCCGCAACACCCCCGATGCGAGCCTCGCCACCCGCTCCCCACACCGCTCCGCGAGCCCGACGCGCTCCAACGCCCACCCCGCCGCCCGCTCGCGATCGCCCAACCCCAGCGGGTGGTGCAGCGCCGCGTAATGGTCGAGCGTCTCGCGAATGGTGAGAAACGGATAGTAGCTCACCCGCGCCGGCACGAACGCCACCGCGTCCGGCACACGGCCGGCGCCCACCCCACCCACCGCGCCGAACCAGCCGACCGTCCCACCGTCCGGTCGGAGCAGACCGGCCGCGCAGTGGAGAAGCGTCGTCTTCCCCGCCCCCTCCTCCCCCACGACAGCCACCACCTCGCCCGGCTCGACCCGGAGCGAGACGCCGTCGAGCGCCCGCACCGCGGCGACACAGCCGCTCATGCCCGCCCGGTACCATTTCATGACCCCGCACAACTCGAGCGCCGCCGCCATCGATCCGACCGGTTGGTGACGCCACGAAGCTGGCAACGGACAGCACCGTCGCCGTCACCGATCCGCCGCGCGCATGACCGGAACGATGCGGGACGGAAGGGCGGAATGAGGAATACGTGAAGGGCGGAATGAGGCATGAGGAATGAGGCCCGGACCCTCCCGGTGGCCAGCTTAGCCACTGGGAGGGTCCCGGCCTCATTCCTCACGCCGCTCTTTCAATTCCGCCTTTCACGTCTCCTCGTTCCGCCCCTCGGCCTTCGCTCCTCCGTTCCGGCCGTTGCCTCTAGCTCGCCCGCCTGACCGCCCGTTCCGCCCGTTCGCGGTGGAAGGTCAGCACCGCTTCCGCGACCGGCGCGGGGTCGTAGCGCACCGGATCGGTGGCCGGCAGCCCCGTCTCGTCCTCGGCGCGCGCGATCGCGGCGCGGGCCTCGGCGTCGGAGAGGTCGTAGGTATTGAGCGCGATCGCGAGCACCGGCGAGGGGCGCAGCGGCGCCAGCACGGCTTCGTGCAGCCGCACCAGCTCGTGGAGCGATGGGATGCGCACCCACGGGTTCTCGTCGACCGTCGTGCGCGACGGCTGCGCGCAGAGCACCATCGCGTGCGGCAGCGTGCCGTGCATCAGGCCGTAGGTGACCCCCGAGTAGCCCGGGTGGACGATCGACCCCTGCCCTTCCACGAGCACGATGTCCGCCTCGCGCGCCGCGTCCAGCACCAGTCGCTCGGCGGCGCCGGCGATGAAGTCGGCGATGACCGCGTCGACGGCGATCCCCCACCCTTCGATGAGGATTCCCGTCTGCCCCGTGCCCGCGAACGCGACGCGCTCGCCGCCGTCGCGGAGCGCGTCGCGGAGCTGCAGCGCCGCCGTCATCTTGCCGATGTTGCAATCGGAGCCGACCGTCAGCACGACCGTCGACTCCACCTCGCGCATCACGCGTCCCGAGGCCACCGCGAGATCCGCCGGCGGCCGGCGCAGGTCACGGATCGTCGCGCCGTGCTCGCGCGCCAGCGCGGCGAACTCCGCGTCGTCGCCGACGAAGGTGTGGAGCCCGCTCCAGATGTCGAGCCCGGCGCGCAGCGCGCCGCGCAGCGTCGCCCGCCAGCTCTCCGGAAGCTGCCCGCCCGCCGGCGCGATCCCGATGAGCAGGGCGTCCGGCTTCCTCGCGAGCCCCTCCTCGAGCGTCGCCACCACGGGGATCGAGCCACCGAAGCCGAGCACCTCGTGCGACGTCCGCCCCGCCTGCGCGGAATCGAGGACCGCCACCACCTGCTCGGGGGTGTAGCGGATGCAGCCGTTGGCGGTCTTGGAGCTGAGCGGGCCGAACTTCTGCTCCGCGAGAATGAGAAAACGGGGCATCGAGATCGTACGTGGGGTGATGGTCGGATCGAGGGGAGGGCGCGGGGCGGAGTGCCGGAGGGCGTAAGGAACGGACCGGAGAGGGCGGAATTAAGAAGCGACCTGAAAGGGCGGAATGAGGCATGAGGCCGGGACCCCACCGGTGGCTAAGCTGGCCACGCCGGAGGGTCCCGGCCTCATGCCTCATGCCTCATTCCGCCCCTCGGCCCTTTAGCCCTTCGGCTCTCCTCCTCAGTCCGCCCTTCCAACGTCCTCACGCCGTCTTCCGCTCCAGCTCCCGCTCGGCGAGCGCGATGACGTCGGGGATCGGGCCGTCCGGGATGAGGACGCCCCCCGCGGGGGCGGGAACGCGCAGCACCAGCGTGCGGTCGCGCGCCGTGCGGCGGAAGCCGTGCCCCTCGTAGATGCGGTTCACGAGGATGCGTCGGACGACGACCATCAACGTCACCAGGAGCGGCACGGCGACGACGAGGCCCACGCCGCCGAGGAGCTTGCCGACGATCAGCACCGACATGATCGTCAGCACCGGCGGCAGGTGGACGCGGTTCGCCGTGATGAGCGGCAACACGACGTTGCCCTCGATCAGGTGGATGACCACGCCGAGGAGGACGACCAGCGTCGCGTGGCCGCCGGGGCCGAAGCCCCAGATGCCCCCGCCGGCGAGGACGAAGAGCGCCGGGATCGTGGTCGAGACGAGCGTCCCGAAGAAGGGGATGATCGCGACCGCGCCGGTGAAGATCCCGAAGGTCAGCCAGTAGGGGACGCGCAGGATGTAGAGGCCGATCGCCGTCAGCACGGCCAGCACGAGCATCGCGATGAGCTGGCCGACGATGTAGCTGCGGAGCTGAATGGCGAGGTCCGTGAGGACGTCGCGCACGAGGTCGCGGTGGACCGGAGGGAAGATGGCGATCAGCCACTCCCGGTACAGGCCCGGGTAGAGGGTCAGGTAGAGCCCCATGACCGAGACCGAGAACACGCTGATGAACGCGTGCACGACCGAGACGACCTTCGGCACGAGCCCCTCGAACTGGGCGCTCACCTCGGCGTAGACCGCGCTCATCATCTTGTGGTCTTCCGGCCGCCAGAACTGCTGGAGCGACGGGAAGCGGGCGACGAAGCGCCCGATCCCCGCCTCCCATTCGCTCAGGTAGCGCGGGAGGACGGTGATCAGGCTCTGCGTCTGCTCGATCACCGGGGGGACGAGCAGGTAGAGGAGGCCGGCGACCGCGGCGAGCGTGCCGGCGACGGCGAGCGCGATGGCGGCCCGAGCCGGCAGCCGGAAGCGCGAGGCGAGGAAGTCCGTGACCGCGCCCAGGTAAAGCGAGATCAGGATCGCCAGGAAGAGGAGCAGGAAGACGTCCGCCGCCTTGGCGAAGAGCGCGAGCAGCAGCACCGTGATGACGGTGCCCGCGAGGATCGGCGCGAAGCGGAAGCGCGCGATGGCGGTCGGGACCGGGGTGGCTTTCACGCGGCTCCGCGTGCTGGCGTGCGGGTCACCTCGACTTCTTCTCCTCCTGCACCGCCTCGAACTCCCCCGAGGCGATCGAATCGTCGGTCCGCGCCGGCTCCGGGGCGCCGGCGCCGATCTGGCCGCGGCTCTGCTGCGGGGCGCCGGAGTTGAGCTGGTTCCCGCCCGGCGCCGCCGGCGCGCCGGGGAGCATCCCCATCTTCTGCTTGAGGGCGAGGAGCTGCTGGTCGGCGCTCCCCGAGCCGGCGGAGCGCTCGAGGTGCTTGAAGTCGTTCGCCAGGCGGTCGCCGGAGAACTCCTCGTCGATCTCGCTCGACGCGCGGATCTTCCGCTCGTTCTGCTCGATCCTCTCCTCCATCCGCGCGAACGCCTCGAAGGCGCTCTTCTCCGACAGCGCGGACATCGTCTCCGAGATGCGCTGCTGCGCCTGGGCGCGGCGCTGGCGGGCGAGGAGCAGGTTCTTCTTGCGCTTCGCCTCCTCGATCTTGTCGTTCAGGTCGCGGAGCGAGTTCTTGAGCTTCTCGGTCTCCTGCCGGTGCGCCTCCCACGTCTGCTCGAGCTGCTGCCCGTGCGACAGGTGCTCGCCCTGACGGACGAGCGCCTGCTTGGCCAGGTCGTCGCGCCCCTCCTGGACGGCGAGCATCGCGCGCCGCTCCCAATCCTGCGCCTGACGGAACTCGGCGTCGGCCTGGTCGCGCAGGCGCTTCTCGTCGGCGATCGCGGCGGCCACCTGCTGCTTGGCCTTCGCGAGCTGCGACCGCATGTCGACGATGATCTGATTCAGCATCTTCTCGGGGTGCTCGGCCGAGGAGATGATGTCGTTGATGTTCGACCGGAGGAGGGTCGAGAGACGATCGAAGATGCCCATGCTCAGCGTGCCTCGGTGTGCGATCCGGCGCGGGCTGGCGTCTCCCGCGCCGCCGGCGGCGCTTCGCGGTACGACGCGAGCTCGCGCAGGTGCGACGCGAGGGCGAGCGTCATGCCCTCGTAGCTGGCCAGAAATTCCTCGTAGTCCAGGTGCGCCAGCTCCAGCGCCTCGGTGAGGACGACGGCGTCGTGCTCGATCCCGTAGGAGCCGTGCACGAGGTCCGTCGCGTTCAGCTCGAGCAGCCGGCGGGTGAGCGTCGCGCAGCGGCCGTCGTCGGGCGGCAGGTCGAGCACCTTGACGCGCAGGATCACGACCGGGGGCGCGTAGCTCACCACGACGTCGAGCCCCAGCGCGCCGTTCGGGCGCACCACCCAGAGTCCGGAGTCGTCTATCTCCTCGTAGCTCGCGCCGTCCGCCGCCAGCCGGTCGAGGAAGCTCTCGATGTCTTCGCGTGTGACCATGGAGCACCTGTGAGGATGCGTGTAGTGGCACTACGGACGGGACCGATCGCCTGTTTCAGCGGCGCGGCGAGGGGTGACGCGAAGATACAGCGACGCTGGTGGCTACGACAGCCGCGCGGGCCGCGTGCCGCAGCCACCGTGCCGGGCGCGCTCGGGCGCGGTCGGCCGCGGCGCGACCGCGCTACGCTTTCTTGATCTGCACCAGCCGTTCCCTCGCCAGCCGCCGCCCGGTGGGGGTCGCGGCGAGCCCGCCGCCGGCGGTCTCGCGGTAGCGGACGTCCATCGACTTGCCGATCTCGCCCATGGTGTCGATCACCTCGTCGGCGGGAATCGCGAACTCGACGCCGGCGAGCGCCATCTCGACCGCGGCGAGGGCGATCGCCGCGCCAGTGGCGTTGCGGAAGACGCAGGGCAGCTCGACGAGGCCGCCGAGCGGGTCGCAGACGAGCCCGAGCGTCCCCTGCTGGGCCAGCGCGGTGGCGTGGCCGACCTGGGCCGGGGTGCCGCCGAGCATCTCGGTGGCCGCGCCGGCGGCCATACCGGCCGCCGCTCCGGTCTCCGCCTGGCACCCGCCCTCAGCGCCCGACAGCGACGCCCGCTCGGCGACGACGGCGCCGATGAGCCCCGCCGTGGCGAGCGCGTCCACGACCTTGTCGTCGGGGATGCCGCGGGCGGCCGCGAGGCCGGTGAGCACGGCGGGAAGCACGCCGGCGCCGCCGGCCGTCGGCGCGGCGACGATGACGCCCATGGCCGCGTTGACCTCCTGAACCGCGAGTGCGCGCGCCAGGATGTCGCGGAACGGGGTGCCGGCGAGCGGGCCCGCGGGGCCGGTGCGGAGCTTGGCGGCGTCTCCCCCCACGAGCCCGGACGGCGAGCGGAGGTCGCCGGTCATCCCCTGCTCCACCGCGCCACGCATGACGTCGAGCGCGCGCGCCAGCGCGGCGCGAATCTCCGCGACCGGGCGGCCCTGATCCTTCGCCTCCGCCTCGAGGGCGACCTGGGCGAGCGTCTTCTGGCGCGACTCGGCGTCGCGGATGGCTTCGGCGAGAGATCTGTACATGACGGCGGCGTGCGGTGAGAGCCAGCGTGTAGCGCGTGGTGACCCCTACACGCTACACGCTTCACGCTGGTTTTCGCTACGCGCTGGCTGTCGCTACGCGCTCACCTTGTCCAACCGGAACGCCCAGCGCACCCACGGGAGCGCCCGGATCTCGTCGCGCACCTCCTCGCCGGGGACGTCGTCGATCTCGATGACCATGAAGGCGTCGCCGCCGCGCTCCTTTCTCGTCAGGCGAAGCGTCGCGATGTTGAGATCGTGATCGGCGAGGAGGCCGGCGATGCGCGCCACCGAGCCCTTCACGTCCTCGGCCACGAGGACGATCGTGTGATAATTCCCCGTCACCTCCACGGGGTAGCCGTCGATCTCCGTGACGAGGACGCGGCCGGCGCCGAGCGACGAGCCCACCATGACCGAGCGCCGGTCGCCGCGCTCGACGGACATGCGCACGGTATTGGGGTGGATCTCCGCGTCCTCGCCGAGCGTCGTCTTCTCGAACCGGTAGTCCAGCCCCTCGCGCTCGGCGATCTCGAGCGCCGTGCGGAGCCGCTCGTCATCGGGGCGGAAGCCCATCAGCCCACCGACGATCGCCTTGTCGGTCCCGTGCCCCTCCCCCGTGCGGGCGAAGGAGCCGTGCAGCTCGACGCGCGCCCGCTGCGGCGTGCCGCCGACGAGGCAGCGCGCGAGAAGCCCGAGCCGGCACGCCCCCGCCGTGTGCGAGGAGGAGGGGCCGACCATGACGGGGCCGATGATGTCGAGCAGAGAGACCATGAGATGTGCACCGTTGGGGACGCTGGATGATAAACGGCGGGACGAGGTACTGATAAACGGCGGGATGAGGTACTGATAAAGGGCGGAATGAGGAATGAGGCCGGGGCCCCACGCGTGGCTTGGCTGGCCACGCCGTGGGGCCCCGGCCTCATTCCTCATTCCGCCCTTCGCCCCTCGGCCCCTGCCCTCACCCCGCCTTTCGCTTTCTGACCTTCGGCAGCAGCGGCCGCAGGTACTGTCCCGTATGGCTCGCCTCGACCTGCGCGACCTCTTCCGGCGTCCCTGCTGCGACGACGGAGCCGCCGCGCATTCCCCCTTCGGGGCCGAGGTCGACGATCCAGTCGGCGGTCTTGATGACGTCGAGGTTGTGCTCGATGACGAGCACCGTGTTGCCGCGGTCCACGAGGCGGTGGAGGACGTCGAGCAGGAGCCGCACGTCCTCGAAGTGGAGGCCGGTGGTCGGCTCGTCGAGGATGTAGAAGGTGCGGCCGGTGTCGCGCTTCGAGAGCTCGGTGGCGAGCTTGATCCGCTGCGCCTCGCCCCCGGAGAGCGTGGTCGCGCTCTGGCCGAGGTGGATGTAGCCGAGCCCGACGTCGTTCAGCGTCTGGAGCTTCTGGGCGATGCGCGGCTGGTTCTCGAAGAAGGCGAGCGCGTCCTCCACCGTGAGGTCGAGGACCTCCGCGATGCTCAGGCCGCGGAAGCGGACCTCGAGCGTCTCGCGGTTGAAGCGCTTCCCCTTGCACACCTCGCAGGGCACGAACACGTCCGGGAGGAAGTGCATCTCGATCTTCACGAGCCCGTCTCCCTGGCAGGCCTCGCAGCGTCCACCCTTCACGTTGAAGGAGAAGCGGCCGGGCCCGTAGCCACGGATCTTCGCCTCGGGCATCTCGGCGAACAGCTCGCGGATGGGCGTGAACAGCCCCGTGTACGTGGCCGGGTTCGAGCGTGGCGTGCGCCCGATCGGGCTCTGGTCGATGTCGATCACCTTGTCGACGTGCTCGAGCCCGGTGATGCGGTCGTGAGCGCCGGGGATGACGCGGGCGCGGTAGAAGTGACGCGCCAGCGAGCGGTGCAGGATGTCCTCGATGAGCGTGGACTTCCCGGAGCCGGAGACGCCGGTCACGGAGACGAAGAGGCCGAGCGGGATCTCGACGTCGACGTGCCGCAGGTTGTGCTCGCGCGCGTTCTCGATCCGGATGACGCGGCGCGGGTCGCGCGGCCGGCGCTCGGCGGGGACGCGGATCGACGCCTCTCCCTTGAGATAGCGGCCGGTGAGCGACGCGGGGTTCGCCATCACCTCGTCCACCGTGCCGGCGGCGATCACCTCGCCGCCGTGCTTCCCGGCGCCGGGCCCGAGGTCGATGAGGTGGTCGGCCATGCGCATCGTCTCGTCGTCGTGCTCGACGACGATGACGGTGTTCCCCAGGTCGCGGAGCTGGCCGAGCGTGGCGAGCAGGCGCCCGTTGTCGCGCTGGTGCAGCCCGATCGACGGCTCGTCGAGGATGTAGAGCACGCCGACGAGCCGCGAGCCGATCTGCGTCGCGAGCCGGATGCGCTGCGCCTCGCCGCCGGAGAGCGACTCCGCCGAGCGGTTGAGCGTCAGGTAGTCGAGCCCGACGTCGACGAGGAAGCGCAGGCGCTCGCGGCACTCCTTCAGGATGGGGCCGGCGATCTCGGCGTCGAGCCCGGGCTTGCCGTTCCCGCGCACCGGGATCCCTTCGAAGAAGGCGAGCGCCTCGGTGATCGGCATGGCGACGACCTCGCCGATGTTGCGCTCGGCGAGCGTCACCGCGAGCGACTCCGCCTTGAGGCGCGACCCGCCGCACCTCGTGCACGGGCGGGCGACCATGTACTCCTCCAGCTCCAGGCGCACGGCGTCCGACTCGGTCTCGTCGTGGCGGCGCTGGACGTTGGAGAGAATTCCCTCCCATTTGACGCCGGCGTCCGCTCCGCGGCCGCCCGCGGGGCTGCCTTCGTCGCCGCGCCGGCCGCGACGGGGCGGCGCGGCTCCCGCCGCTGCGCCGAACAGCAGCGCCCGCTGGATCTCGGGCTTGAGCTTCCCCCACGGCGTGTTGAGGTCGAAACCGAGCTCCTTGGCGAGGCCGGGGAGGATGACGCGCTTCAGGTAGCCGTCGGGCTCTCCCCAGGGAAGGACGACGCCCTCGAGGAGGGAGATGCTCGGGTCGCCGAGGACGAGGTCGGGGCTCACCTCGCGGCGGGTGCCGAGGCCGCCGCAGTCCGGGCATGCCCCGAAGGGGGAGTTGAAGGAGAAGTGGCGCGGCTCGAGCTCGGGGAGGGAGATGCCGCACACCGGGCAGCCGTACTTCTCGGAGAAGATCTCCGCCGTCTTCGACTCGGCGTTCTCGACCTCCACCAGCCCCTCGGCGAGGCGCAGCGCGGTCTCGAGCGAGTCGGTGAGGCGGCCGCGGTCGTCGGCGCGCACGACGAGCCGGTCGACGACGACCGAGATCGTGTGGTTCTGCCGCCGGTTGAGCTTCGGCGGGTTGGCGACCTCGATCAGCTCGCCGTCCACGTAGGCGCGGATGAAGCCCTGCTTGCGCACGCTCTCGAACAGCTCGCGGAACTCCCCCTTGCGCCCCTGGACGAGCGGGGCGCGCACCTCGATGCGGGTCCCCTCGCGCCAGGTGAGCACCGTCTCCGCGATCTGCGCCGGGCTCTGTCGCTGGACCGGGCGGCCGCAGTTCGGGCAGTGCGGCGTGCCGGCGCGCGCGAAGAGCAGGCGCAGGTAGTCGTAGATCTCGGTGACCGTGCCGACCGTCGAGCGCGGGTTGTGCCCCGCCGTCTTCTGCTCGATCGAGATCGCCGGGGAGAGCCCCTCGATGGAGTCGACGTCGGGCTTCTCCATGAGGCCGAGGAACTGCCGGGCGTAGGCGGAGAGCGACTCCACGTAGCGCCGCTGTCCCTCGGCGTAGATCGTATCGAAGGCGAGCGACGACTTCCCCGAGCCCGACAGACCGGTGATCACGGTCAGGCGGTCGCGCGGGATCGAGACGTCGATGTTCTTGAGATTGTGCTCGCGCGCGCCGCGGACCACGAGGGCCTCGCGGGGGGCGCCGTTCCGGGCGTCTGCTGCCATAATCCGGGAAAACTCGCCCGGAACGAACCCGAACACAAGCCGGAGGACCGCGCTCGGTCTCGAGGGGGGGGCGTCGCGGCCGCTAATCGAGCGGCAGCGCTTCCATCACGAAGATGACGCCGCGGGTCTCCCGGCCGGCGCCGGCGAGCGGCGAGACGGTGACGCGACACTCGATCGCCTTGCCGCGCCGGTTGGTGGCGGGGATCGTGAGCGTCTGGATGTCCGCCTCCCCCGACAGCACCGATCGGATGGGCGGCTTGAGCTGCTCGGCTGGAAGCCCGATGTCGAGGTTCAGGAAGTGCTGGTCGGCGACCTCGTCGGCGCGCAGCCCCCAGAGCTCCTCGGCGTGGGCGTTCCAGACCATCACACGCATCTCGCGGTCGAGCACGACGACGCCGCCGCTCAGGCTCCCCAGCACCGACTCGAGGAAGGCGTTCACCTCGTTCAGCTCCTCGCTGCGGCGGCGGGCCTCGTCGTTGATCGTCTGGAGCTCCTCGTTCGTGCTCTGGAGCTCCTCGTTCATCGTCTCGAGCTCCTCGTTCGTGCTCTGGAGCTCCTCGTTCGTCGTCTCCAGCTCCTCCACCGTGGACTGGAGCTCCTCGTTCGTGGTCTCGAGCTCCTCGTTCGTGCTCTGGAGCTCCTCGTACGCGGCCTCCAGCTCCTGGTTGGAGTGCTCGAGCTGCTCGCGGAGGCGAAGGGGCTCGGTCACGTCGCGGTAGGTGACGCTCACCCCGAGCGGCGAGCTCCCCCCTTCCGAGAGCACCATCACCTCGACGTCGAACGCCCGCGGCTCGCCCAGGGGACCGGTCCAGAGCACGCTCGGCACCTCGATCGCGCGCCGCTCGGCGTACGCGCGGTCGATGCACGAGCGCAGCTCGACGGGGCGGTAGGAGAGCTCGAGGTCCTGGAGCGGCCGGCCGATGTCGCGCGCCCCGAGGCCGAACAGGGCGCGGGCACGCCCATTGGCCATCGACAGCATGCCCGCCGGGTCGATCACGAGCTGCGCGAGGGGCGCGACGTCGAACACCGCGTGGCGGAGCCGCGCGTGATCGAAGAGGTGGGGAACGTCGTCGCCCGAGCTCCGGCCGGCGAGCAGCGCGAGCCGCTCGCGCAGGCCCACGCGCGGCACCTTCTGGAATATGCGCCGCTTCAGATCGACGGGACTGAAGAGGTCGGTCCGGGTGAGCAGCGTCTCGGCGCGCCCGAGGAAGAGATAGCCCGTGTCGTTGAGCGCGAAGTGGAAGCGCGAGAGGATCTTCCCCTGCGTGTCCGCGCTGAAGTACATGAGCGCGTTGCGGCAGGTGATGAGGTCGATGCGCGAGATCGGGGCGTCCTGGATCAGGTCGTGGCGGCCGAAGATCACCCCGCGGCGCACGTCGGTCCGGAAGACGTAACGGCTGTCGGTGCGGTCGAAATACTTCTCGAGCATGTTCGCCGGCATCCCCTCGACCTGCTTGGCCGTGTAGACGCCGTGCCGCGCCTGCATGAGCGCCTGCTCGTCGACGTCGGTCGCGTACACCTTGACGCGGTCGCGGTAGGTGTCGGCGCCGAGCGCCTCGTAGAGGACCATCGCCAGGGTGTACGCCTCCTCTCCCGACGCGCATCCGGCGCTCCAGACGCGGATCGGGCTCGCCGGGCCCTTCGCGTCGAGCAGCCGCGGGATGATCTCCGTGGAGAGGGCCTGCCACGCCTCGGGGTCGCGGAAGAACGCCGTGACGTTGATGAGGATGACGTTGAAGAGCTGCTCGTACTCGCCCTCGTGCTCCTGCAGATACGCGAGGTAGTCGGCGAAGCCCGTCACGTTCACCGCCTGCATGCGCTTCGCGACGCGGCGCATGAGGCTCGTGCGCTTGTAGCCGGTGAAGTCGAACCCACGCGTGCTCTTGAGGAACACGAGCAGCGCTTCGAAGTCGAGATCGGCGTTGGCCGGCGACGGAGACGTGGATGGCGACGAGGTCATGCGCGGGCGGCGGGCGGGAACACGCGTGGGCGGCGAAATATCGGGGCGGGGCGCACGCAGTCAACCATGGCGTGCACCAGCGCACCCCGTCGATCGCGACCCGCGGCGGCCGGCGTCAGTCGAGCAGCGTCGACACGCTCGCCTCGACCCCGCTCGTGCCGCGGCCGGGTGCGCCGCTCTCCGAGTCGCCGCCGTTGCCGGTGTCCGCCCCACCGCCGCGGTCGAGCGCCGCGCGCACCGTGGCGGCACGCTGCGCGAGATCGTGCGCGTGCGCGCGAAAGCGCCGCGCCACCTGCCCCTGGCCGCGGTCCCGCGCCCGCGCGGCGAGTCGCCGGGAGAGCGCGGCGCTCTCCTCGAGCGCGCGGAGCGCCGTCCACAGCGCCGCCTCGAGTCCGACCGCCTGCTCGTTCAGCAGGGTCTCCGCGGAGTAGGCGTGTCCCACGCGGCACCGGAACCGGATCAGCTCGCCTTCCTGCACCTCCCAGAGGGTGCCATGGCACTCGGGGCAGGCGAACACCGAGGGGCGGCCCGGGCGTCCGTCGCCCGGCATCTCCGCGGATTCCCTCTCCTCGCGCGCCTCGAAGTCGACGTCGTCGCTCACTGTGGGAACCTCCTGCCGAGCCGGGGTCTCGACGACGCGGGCGACGTGGGCCGCGAGCTCGCGCACCGGCGCCACCATGTCCACGTCGACGTTCTCGACGGCACTCCGGGGCATGCCGTCGAACAGCGCGTCCTCCGGCGCCTGCACGACCGCCACCCCGCCGCGCCGCTTGATCGCCATCAGCCCCGCCGTGCCGTCGTCGAGGCTTCCGCTCAGGATGACGCCGATCACGCGCGGGCCGTAGGCGCGCGCGGCCGTCCGGAAGAGCGGGTCGACCGCCGGCCGGGCGCTGTTCTCCTTCGGGCCGCGGAGGAGGCGCACGGTGCCCTGGTCGAGCACGAGGTGCGTGTCGGGCGGTGCGACGTAGATGCGCCCCGTGACCACCGGTTCCCCGTCCACCGCGTGGGCGGCGGGGAGCTTGCCGGCGCGCGCCAGGATGTGGGGCAGCACGCTCGTCGCGGTCGCCGGAAAGTGCACGACCACGAACAGCGCGGCCCGGAGGTCGGCCGGGAGGCCGGCGACGAGCGCCGCCGTCGCCTCGACGCCCCCGGCGGACGCGCCGACGACGATGATGTCGTGGGTATCGTGGGTGGTGCGAGCATTCATGCCTCGCCCTCCTGCAAGTCCGATGCGACGGCGCGGCGCCAGCGTGGCGCCAGCGGACGGGACGGAGGCGTGCCGCGTCGTTGCCCCGGCGCCCCGCGCCTCGTGTTAGATTGAACGCCCGCCGTCTCCCGCCCACTCCCACCCGATGTCGCAGACCCACGCCGTTGTCGTCCTCACGACGGTCGCCACGCCCGACGAGGCGGTCACCCTCGTGCGCGCCCTGCTCGACCGCCGTCTGATCGCCTGCGGCACGATCCTCCCCGCCGCCCGCTCGCTCTACCGGTGGGAGGGGAAGGTCGCCGACGAGCAGGAGGTCGTCGTCCTCCTCAAGACGCGCGAGACGCGTGTCGACTCGCTGGCCGAGGCGTTCCGCGAGCTGCATCCGTACAAGGTGCCGGAGCTGCTCGCCCTCCCGGTGGCGGCCGGCGCCGAGAGGTACCTGGGCTGGATCGCGAGCGAGACGACGCTGGCGCTGGCCTAGCACCGGTGTTCAGGGCTCGATCGAGGCTTCCCCGAGGCGTATCCGCGTCGTCGCGGCGTCCCGAGCCCCCTTCGTTCAGTTCCGTACAGAAGCCCCACAGTAGTCCCGCACAGTAGCCCCGCCTCCGATGTCCGAGCTCACCGAACGTCCGAACGGCGGCGCGACGCCGCCCGCCGACGCCGCCGCCCCCTCCTCCGACCGCGAGCAGGAGGTCACCCTGTCGGGAACCGGCGGGACGCCGGCGGCCGACCGCCGCGCGCCCGAGCCGGGCTCCGACGCCGAGCGTGTCGCCACGCTCTACGCGCAGGCGCGCGCCCACTCCGACGCCGGCGAGACCACGGCGGCGGTCACGGCCTACCGCCAGCTCCTCAAGATCGATCCGAAGCACGCGCGGGCGCGCAACAACCTCGCGCTGCTCCTCGAGCGGCGGGGGAACGTGCAGGGGGCGCTCGAGGAGCTGGAGCTGGCGATCGCGGCCGAGCCCGACAACGTCTCGCTGCTCCTGAACCGGGCGGCCGTGCTGAGCTCGCACCTGCGCTTCGAGCAGGCGGAGCAGGACCTGCGGCGCGCGCTTCGCTTCGGCGAGACCGCGGAGACGCTCACGAACCTCGGCATGGTGCTGAGCAAGGGCGGACGCGCCCGGGAGGCCGTTGAGCCGCTGCGCCGCGCCGTGGACCTCGCCCCGAACAACGCCGCCGCCTACTACTATCTGGCCGAGGTGTACAACCGGCTCGACCAGCTCCCGGCGGCGCTCGCCGCTTACGAGCAGGCGGCGGCGCTGCAGCCGAGCAACTGGCGCGCCTACAAGGGGGTCGGCAACGTGCTCGACCGGATGGGCCGACCCGCCGAGGCGTCGGTGGCGCACCGGAAGGCGCAGGAAGCGCAGCGCCGGTCGTGACCGACGGCGCGGGGCGCGGGGCGGGGTACGCGGGGGGGCCCCCCCACCGGGAAGGTAGCACGATCCGGGAATCGGCCGTCACCGATCGCCCGCCTATCGTAGCCCCGCGTTCCGCGCCTGACGCCACACGCCTCGCCGTCCGCATCGACGACCTCGCCTTCTTCGACGGCGACGCGATCGCGCGCCCGGTGACCGCCGAGCTCGGCGCTACGACCCCGCTCGGCCGGCGGCACGAGAGCGCGGCGCTCGAGGGCGAGCGCGGGGCGCGACTGGCGCGCCAGCTCGCGCCGAACGAGCCGCTCGCCGTCGGGGCGGCCGTGGTGACGGGCGCCGGCGCGCTCGACGCCGAGTTGCTCGTGCACGCCGTCGTGCAGAGCCGCGACGAGCGCGTCTCGCGCGACGGCGTGCGCCGCGCGACGACGAGCGCGCTCCAGCGCGCCGCCGACTTCCGCGTCGCGCACCTCGGCGTCGCGCCGTTCGGGCTCGGCGCCGGCAACCTCGACCCCGACGGATCCGCCGCCGCGATGGCCGAGCCGGTCCTGCGCCACCTGGCGCGCGCGCCCTTCCCGGCGCGAGTCACCATCGTCGTGGCGAGCGACGACGAGCGGCGCGCCTTCCAGGCCGCCCTCCAGGCCGCCTTCGCGGCCGCGTCCGAAGCCACCGCCGCGAGCGCATCGCCCGCGCGCGGCGGCGCGGGCGCGACGTGAGCGCGCCAGGCCCGCGCCGCCCGCGCCGCCGCGCGATCGTCGCCGGCGGCGTGCTCCTCCTCTGGGGCGCCGGGCTCGGCGTGCTCGCGTGGCGCGAGCGGGGCCGCGGCGGCGCCGACCGGCTCGCGGCCGCGGCGTCGCGCGTCGTCCCGGGCTCGGCGTACTACGCCGTCGAGCAGGGGGGCACACAGATCGGCTTCGCGTCGTCCACGATCGACACGGCCGCCGGCGGCATCCGTGTCGACGACTATTTCATCGCCGACCTCCCGGTGGGCGGGAAGCTGCGCCGCGCCTCGGCGACGAGCCGTGTGCGGCTCTCTCGCGCGCTCGCGCTGCGCGATTTCACGGTGGACGTCGAGTCGGAGGCGGGACCGATCCGGGTGAGCGGGCGCGCGGACGGGGACAGCGCGCTGCTCTTCGCGGTCTCGAGCGGCGACGAGCCGGCGGATACGCAGCGCGTCGCGACGAAGGGTCCGGTCCTCCTCCCGACCCTCGTCCCCCTCGCCGTGGCGCTCGGCGCGACGCCGGAAGTCGGGCGGCGCTACACCGTCCCCGTCTTCGACCCGACGGCGATGCGGCCGCGCGACGCCGCCCTCGTGGTGCGCGCCGAGTCGCTGTTCACCCTCGCCGACTCCGCCGCGATCAACCCCGCGACGCGACGCTGGCGCGCGGCGCACCGCGACACGGTCCGCGCCTGGCAGCTCGCCCCCGACAGCGGCGCGAGCGGCTTCACGGGGTGGGTGGACGCCGAGGGGCGCGTCGTCGAGCTCGCGCAGCCGGGCGGCTTCGTGCTGCGCCGCACGGCGTACGAGCTCGCGCACGAGAACTGGCGCGCCGAGGCGCGCGCGCGCGGGCTCGCCGTGCGCGCCGACGAGGACATCATGGAGAGCACCGCGATCGCTGCCTCGGCGCCGTTGGGCGAGAAGGCGGCCGAGCGGCTCCGCGTCACCCTCGGCGGCGTCGACCTCGTCGGCTTCGACCTCGCCGGCGACCGCCAGACGCTCGCCGGTGACACGCTGACCGTCGTCCGCGAGCGCCCGGCGCAGCTCGCCGCCGCCTACTCCCTTCCCGGCGATGCCGCGTTCCGCGCCCGCTTCGCGGCGGAGCTCGCGCCCGAGCCGCTCCTGCAGTCGGCGAGCCCGCCGATCGTGGCCCTCGCCGGCCGGCTGGCCGCCGGCTCGCGCGACCCGCGGGTGGTGGCCGAGCGGATCAACCGCTGGCTGCGCGACTCGCTCGACAAGCAGATCACCGTCGGCGTGCCCGACGCCCTCCAGGTGCTCGCGGCCAGGCGGGGCGACTGCAACGAGCACACGCAGCTCTTCCTCGCCCTCGCCCGGGCGGCCGGCATTCCGGCGCGCGCCGCCGCGGGGCTCGCCTACGTGGACGGGAAGTTCTACTACCACGCGTGGCCCGAGGTCTTCCTCGGCCGCTGGGTGGCGGTCGACCCGACCTTCGGCGAGTTCCCCGCCGACGCCGCCCACCTCCGCTTCGTCAATGGCGGATTGAGCCGGCAGGCGGAGCTGCTGCGTCTGATCGGACGACTCAGGATCGACGTGCTCGCGGAGCGATAGGCGGGGGCAGGGCGGGGGCACGGCGGGCGCTCGGCGCGGCGGCGTGACGATCCGCGCCCGGATGCGTGACGACCGCGCTCGAGCCGGCGTCTCTCGGAAGCACCGGACACCGACGTCCGAGCACCTCGCCCGCTCTCCGGATGATCGAACTCTCCTGCCTGACCAAGCGCTACGGCTCCTTCACCGCCGTGGACGCGCTCGACCTCGTGGTGCCGCGCGGGGAGCTGTTCGGCTTCCTCGGCCCGAACGGCGCCGGCAAGACGACCACGCTGCGCATGATCGCCGGCATCCTCCGCCCCACCGCGGGCGCGGTGCGGATCGCCGGGATCGATCTCGTCGCCGAGCCGGCGCGGGCCAAGGCGAAGCTCGGCTTCATCCCCGACCGCCCGTTCATCTACGAGAAGCTCACGGGGAGTGAGTTCCTCCGCTTCGTGGCGGGGCTCTACGACCAGGCGGGTCCCGACGTCGAGCGGCGCGGGCGCGAGCTGCTCGCCCTCTTCGACCTCGAGGCGTGGCGCGACCAGCCGGTGGAGAGCTACAGCCACGGGATGCGGCAGAAGCTGATCATCTCGAGCGCCTTCGTGCACCGCCCCGAGGTGATCGTCGTCGACGAGCCCATGGTGGGGCTCGACCCGAAGGCCGCCAAGATCCTCAAGGACCTGTTCCGCGAGTACACGCGGCGCGGCCACACGATCATGATGTCCACGCACACGCTCGAGGTGGCGGAGCGGCTCTGCGACCGGATCGCGATCATCCAGGGCGGCCGCATCCGCGCCTGCGGGACGATGGACGAGATCCGCCGCAGCGCCGAGCGCGGCGACGACGGGCTCGAGCAGATCTTCCTCCGCCTCACGGGGGAGAACGCGGCGCGCGAGCTGGTGGACGTGCTCGATGCGTGAGGAGCCCGCGGTGGGCAGCCGGGCGTGGGGAGCGCGGAGTGGACCGGCTGCCCGGGACGTCCCCGGGCCCGCCACTCCCCACCCACGACGCCCGACTCCCGATACCCCACTCGCGCCGGTCGCGACGCCCGACCCCGGCCTCCTCCACCTCCTGACCCCGAAGTGGCTCACCGCCCGCGCCAGGGCACGCAGCGGGGAGCGGGGACGCGGGGCGCGCGTGGCGGTGCTCGGCGCCCTCGGGCTCGGCTTCTGGGCGGCGGTCTTCGTCATCCTCTACCGGCTGCTCTCCTACTTCAAGGGCGTGCAGGAGATCGGGCCGCTGCTCGCGGGGAAGCTGCTCGGGGTCGTGCTGGTCAGCTTCTTCTCGATCCTCCTCCTCTCGAACGTCATCACCGCGCTGTCGAGCTTCTTCCTCGCGCGCGACCTCGACCTGCTCGTCGCGGCGCCGGTGGACTGGCTCCGCCTGTACGGCGCGAAGCTGCTCGAGACGGCGCTGCACTCGAGCTGGATGGTCGGGCTGATGGCGGTGCCGATCGTCACCGCGTACGGCGTCGTGTACGACGGCGGGCCGCTCTATCCGCTCGTCGCGCTGGCGACGTTCGTCCCCTTCCTGGCGATTCCGGCCGCCGTCGGGAGCGCGGTCACGCTCCTCCTCGTCAACGTCTTCCCGGCGCGCCGGACGCGGGACATCCTGAGCGTCATCGCCGTGCTGAGCGCGGCTGGCGTCGTCGTCCTCTTCCGCGTCGTGCGCCCCGAGAAGCTGGCGCGCCCGGAAGGGTTCCGCTCCCTGGTCGAGTTCATCGGCGCCCTCGAGACGCCGACGTCGCCACTCCTGCCGAGCGAGTGGGCGCAGCGCGCCGTCATGGGATGGCTCACCGGGCGCGGCGACGCGCTGCCGCTCTACCTGCTCTGGACCACCGCCGCCGCCTTCGTGGTGCTCGGCGCCCTGCTCCACCGCGCCCTCTACGCGCGCGGCTTCACCCAGGCGCAGGAGAGCGGCCGGCTCGACGCGCACGGCGCCGCCTCGCCGGCGTCGCGGCTGGGCGCGGCCGCGGCGCGCACGCTGCTCGCCCCGCTCGGCACACTGCGTCGCGAGCTCGTGCTCAAGGAGCTCCGCCTCTTCTTCCGCGACTCGACGCAGTGGTCGCAGCTCGTGCTGCTCGCCGTGCTTGTCGTGGTCTACGTCTTCAACGTGAAGTTCCTGCCGCTGCGCGGCGAAGGGGTGAGCCTCCTCCTCCGCAACCTGATCCCCTTCCTCAACCTCGCGCTCGCGGGCTTCGTCCTCGCCTCGGTCGCCGCGCGCTTCGTCTTCCCGGGCGTCAGCCTCGAGGGACGCACGCTCTGGCTCCTCCGCTCGAGCCCGATGGCGACGCGCGACCTGCTCTGGGCCAAGTTCTGGGTGGGGACGCTGCCGCTCCTCCTGCTCGCCGTCGTCATCGTCGGCGTCACCGACTGGCTGCTCCAGGTCTCGGCGTTCATGTTCGCGGTCTCGCTGTTCTCGATCGTCTTCATGACGTTCGCGCTCGCTGGCCTGGCGCTCGGCTTCGGCGCGCTCTTCCCGCAGTTCGAGACGGAGAACGCGGCGCAGATCCCGACCTCCTTCGGCGGGCTGCTGTTCATGATGACCGCGGTGGCGCTGATCGGCGGCGTGATCACGCTCGAGGCGCGTCCGGTCTACGGCTACCTGCGCGCCCTCGCCTACGGCGCCCCCACCAGCCTTGCCGAGATGGCGCTCGGCTTCGGCCTCGCGACGCTGCTCTGCGTGGGCGCGACGCTGGTGCCGATCCGGGTCGCGCTGAAGCGGCTGGAGGCGGTGGAGCGGTAAGGGGTACTGGCTCCCTACACGCCTTCCATCGGTTCGCTACACGCTCGGGTCGCCGGCCACCGAAGACGGACGATGAGCGTGTAGCGGGTAGGGAGCGTGTATCGGATAGGGAGCCCTCTATTCCCGAGCGGGGACGGGGCCAGTGGCCGTGACTGGCGGGCCGATCACGGCGCCCCCTGCCTCCCTTGCCTCCCCGCTCCGCACCAGCGCTCTCCGGAACAGGATCGGGCCGACGGTCTGGTTCACGGCGAGTACGGCGAGGAGGAGGTTGCGGAGCTGGGCGCCGCGCTCCGGGTAGACCTCCGCGACGACGGCCGCGAGCCCGACGGCGACGCCGGCCTGCGAGACGAGGCCCATCCACACGGAGCGCCGCTCGGCGGCGCCGGCCCCCGCCCACCGAGCACCGAGGGTGGAGCCCGCCCAGATGCAGAGCGCGCGGACGGCCACCACGGTGAGCACCACCGGCCAGAGCGCGACCACGCCGCGCAGGTCGAGCCGCGCCCCGGCCAGCGCGAAGAAGACGACGAAGAGCGGCGCCGCCGAGCGCTCC
>JBJMNL010000026.1:0-10636 GCA_045804285.1 Gemmatimonadaceae bacterium | reverse complement strand
GCGCCGCGGGCGCGCGCCGGGTCGCCGTCGGCGGTCTTCGCCGCGCCGGCCTCGCAGCCGGCGGCGAGGAGGAGGGAGAGGGGGAGGGCGGCGAGCAGGGCGGGACGGCGCGGGGAACGGCTCATGTGGGCGGCGAGGCGGGATGCGGGGCGTGGGCGGGGTGCCCACCGGCGGCGGGCGGCCGGGCGCGGCGAGGTACCGGTGGCGAATCGAGACCGCCGGCGCGCCGGAAATGTAACATCGCCCCCCGCGCGCCCTCCGCTCGCTCTCGAACCCGAGCGGCCACCCGTGCCGGCGGGCACCCGCCGGCCCCCCGCGCCGCTATATTTGCCCACCATGCGACGGCCTCTCTCACGCGCCGCCGCGATGGCCGCCACCGTCGTAGCCGTCGCGGCCTGCTCCTCCCAGCACCAGTCGGCGAAGCGCCCCGACGCCGATGGGCCACCCCCGGCCGCCGAGTTCCTGCTCGCGGCGGGCGACTCGACGTACTGGGTGAGGACGGAGGCGGCGGGGGCGCGCATGCGTGGCGCCCCAATCACCCTCGCCCGCTACGGCGGCCGCTTCTACGAGGTCTACGTCGGCGACGACGACCGCTCGTTCTACGACGCGGTCTTCCTCGGCCAGCGCATCTTCCGCCGCGACCTGCTCACCGGCGACTCCGCCGAGGTGCTCGGCGATCCCGGCATCGCCGTCGCCGCGCGCCGCTACGCCGCCTCCCACCCCGACGAGCTCCCGCTCGCCGACGACGAGGACGGGAGCGAGGAGCCGCGGAGCTCCCTCACGGCCGAGATCGATCTCGTCGACTCGCACGGTCCCTACCTCAGCTACGCCGTGCGCACCACGGCCGAGCTCCGCGGCGAGCTGCGCAGCGCGACCACCCGGCGCGGCGTCGTCGACCTCCGCAGCGGGCGCGCCGTCCACGTCGTCGACCTGTTCGGCCAGCGCTCCGGCGCGGCCGTCGTCGCCGAAGGGCGGCGGCGCTTCGCCGCCGCGATCGACTCGGTGCGAGCCGGGCGCGACGAGCGCGCCCAGCTCGCCCAGCTCGCGCTCGACCAGTTCGTCTTCGACCCGTCGAGCTTCAGCCTCGTCGACCTCGACCAGGCGCCCGCCGTCGCCTTCCTCGCGCCCGGACACGGCGCCGACGCCGGCGGCTACACCCTCCCCATCGCCCCGATCCGCGTCGAGCCGCATCCCTCCTGGTGGGCCGAGCTGCGGGGCGCGCTCCCGCGCGGCGAGGCCACCGCCGACTCGGCGCCCGTCGCCGAGCGCTGGCTGCGCGAGGGCGCCGAGGTGGTCGCGCGCTACGACAGCGTGGCCGGCGACTACACCATCGTTCTCCGCGCGTCCGGACGCGCCGGCCGCCCCGCCCAGTGGACGATCGGCCGCGTCCACGACCCCGTGCACCAGCTCTACTGGCTCGACGCGCCACCCGTGGACAGCTCCGTCCGGCGCGCCCTCGCCCGCGCCTTCGACGAGTCGGCGCTCTACTCCGACGAGGCGCGGACGGTGAGCTGGGACCGCCGCGCCGCGCGGCGGTGCGCGCGGTCGGGTGGGGGGTGTGGCCGGCGGCGCGACGCGTCGAGCGTGCGATTCGTGCGAGTGAGCCGCGCCCGGACGGGACGGCCGACTTCCGACCCCCGACTCCCGATCCCCGCCCCATGACCCGCCCCACCAAGACCGTCCACGAGTCGCAGCACGAGACGTCGCAGCTCATGATGCCGCAGGACGCCAACAACCTCGGCCACGTCTTCGGCGGCGTCATCCTGTCGATGATGGACAAGACGGCGGCGATCGCCGCCTTCCGCCACGCGCGCAACAACTGCGTCACCGCGTCGATCGACCGCGTGGACTTCCGTGAGCCCGTGCACGTCGGCGACCTCGTGGTCATGAAGGCGAGCGTCAACTACGTCGGCCGCACGTCGATGGAGGTGGGGGTGCGGGTCGAGGCCGAGGACCTCGTGAGCGGGACCCGGCGCCACACCAACTCCTGCTACCTGACCTTCGTCGCCATCGACCGGAACGGCCGCCCGGTCGAGGTGCCCGCGCTGCGCGCCGAGACCCCCGACGAGCGGCGCCGCTACGACGCCGCGCAGGAGCGCCGCCGCCGCCGGCTCGAGGAGCGCGATGCCGAGGAGAAGGCGCAGCGCGGGGCCGCCATGGCGGCGGGGAAGGGGTGAGTCGCCGGGGTATATTCCGTTCATGACCAGGCAGTTCACCGTCGAGCAGGCCAACCGCACGCTCCCTCTCGTGCGCCGGATCGTCGCGGACGTCGTCGCGCAGTACCGCCGCTGGCAGGACCGCGTGCGCGAGCTCGAGCTGCTCAACGCCGACCGGACGCCGAACCACCCCGTGCCGCGCGCCGAGGAGCTGGAGCGGGAGATCCAGTCGCTCGCCGCCGAGATCGACGGCTTCACGCGCGAGCTGGCGCAGCTCGGCATCGAGCTCAAGGACCACTCGCTCGGCCTCGTCGACTTCCCCGGCGTCGTCGGGGGACGCGAGGTGTACCTCTGCTGGCGCGTCGGCGAGCCGGCGGTGCAGTACTGGCACGACAAGGACGCCGGCTACGCCGGGCGCCGCCCCCTCCCGCTGCAGCCCGACGCTGCCTAACGAGCCGCGCCGCCGCCGGCGCCGGCCCCCCACGACAGACATGGCCAAGAGTCAGAGAAGCTTCCGCGGGCCCGACGGCACCGAGTGGGCGATCGAGGTCCGCTCGCCCGGCGCCAGCAACGCGATGATCGTCTTCAACCACCCCGACGGCCGCACGTCGCGGCTGAACCGCTACGCCTGGTACATCTGGCACGGCCCCGAGGCGCGCGACGTCACCGCCCGCATCACGCCGCGGGAGGTGCAGGACGCGCTCACCGACCGCGACGTGGCGCGCCTCTTCCGCCGCTCGATGCCCATCTCGACCGACGTGCCGGCGGTGGAGCCGTGAACGACGCGGACCGGCGGTCCCTCGCGTGACGTGAAAGGGGGCGGGCTCCAGGTGGAGCCCGCCCCCTTTCTCACGTGTAGCCGTCGCCGCCGTTACGGCGTCGGCGTCCCGGTCAGCGCGGCGTTGGCCGTCGCCAGACCCGCGCCGGTCGCGTTCGCGCCCCAGCTCACCGTGCTCGTGGTACCGTTCGGGTTCTTGATCGTCGCCGAGCCGGCGGCCATCGGGATGGCCGTCGCCTCGAGGATCTGCTCGGCCATGACGCGGCGGTCCGTCGCGGCGGCGCCCGGATTGACCAGGTCGGCCACGTGCGGGTTCTTCTGCGCCATCAGCGCCACGATGCCGGCGACGTGCGGGCTCGCCATCGAGGTGCCGCCCAGGAAGTAGAAGCTCTGCTGGCCGCTGTTGACCTGGTAGGGGCCGAGAACCCACGAGCCCGGGGCCGCGACATCGAGGTCCTGGCTCGCGTTGAGGCTGCGGCTCGAGAAGTCCGTGATGTAGTAGTCGCTCGCGTTCGTCGGGTCGGCGACGTCGTGCGCGTACCACCAGTAGCGATAGTACGTGTCCTTGGCCGCGTCGGTGGTCTGGCCGTCCCACTCGCCCTTCCACCCCGAAGCGGCGACCGAGATCACGGGGCCGTAGGCGCCGGGGTAGCCCATGCCGGCCATGCCCTCGTTACCGGCCGCGGCGACGACGATCACGCCGTTGGCAACCGCGTAGTCCACGGCCGCCTTCTCGAGGGCGTCCAGGACCGGGCCGCCGAGGCTCATGTTGATGACGACCGGGCTCGTGCCGAGTGCGCCGCTCCGCTTGAGGTCGGTGATGTAGGTGATGCCGCGCGCGACCACCGACGACCAGCCCGAGCCGTTCTGGTTGAGCACCTTGACCGGAATCACCGTCGCCTGGGGCGCCGTGCCGTTGAACGGCACGCCCTGGAACTGGTAGCCGAGGATCGTGCTCGTCACGTGGGTGCCGTGCGAGTTCTGGTCGTGCTCCCACTTGTTCGGCTGCTCGGAGACGTTGCCCACCTCACCGCCGCCGCCGCCGAACGACTTCGCGAACTGCGTCGCGATCCGCTCCTGGGGGAAGTAGGCGCGCCACGAGTCGAGCAGCCCCGTGTCGATCACGCCGACGTACACGCCGTTGCCCGTGAACGCCGTGACGCGCCCGGAGCCGACCAGCGTGCCCGTGGCGTTGAGCGCGATGTTCGTGACGTTGACCGCGTCCTGATCCCAGGTGCTCAGCCCACTCCGGAAGCTGGTGAGCGCGACGAGGTCCACCGGGGCCCCCTTGCGCTCGGCGTCCGGGTTGGCGGCGTCGACGAACGCCAGCGCCTGGATCGTCGCGAGCTGGCTCGCGTCCACGCGCATCGTGAGCGCGTTGATGGCCGGGAGCTCGTCGTTGATGCGGCCGTACTTCGAAAGCTCGGCGCGCATGGCGTCGGTCAACGGCGCCTTGAGAAGGACGTTGATGCCGATCGACCCCCTGGTGGCGCTGACGGCGTTGACGACGGACGGCGCGGCGACGGGCGCGGAGGGGTTGTCCGAGCACGCGGCGAGGACGACCGCACCCGCGAGGGCGGCGGAGGTGTAGCGCAACTTCATGGCGATCCTCTGGAGAGGGGTGAAACGGTGACGAGCTGAACGAGCGTGGAGCGAACGTGCAGTCTGTCTCACACGGCCGCGCTCGCTCGACGGGGACCGGAGCGAGCTCGGCGGAAGGTCACGCCATGAGTTGTCAAAGTGCGCCGGCGGCCACGACCGGCGCCGCGCCTAACGGCGGCAATGATAAACTAACGTTTCTAAAAGCGAAAGGGGCAGGTGTCCCGTGACGCGGATCACCTAACGCGGGCTCCGAGTACCCCTAATAGGGGATGGAGCGAGGTTCCGCAAGGCCGGGGTCGCTACGCTACCCGCCACCCCTCACCAGGGCCGGGCGAGGGGCACGGAGCCCGGAGCGCGCGGGGGGAGCGTGCCCCCTACTCGGCGTCCTGGAACGGCACCTCGATCAGCGTCCCGTCGCGCGCCGCGAGCACGTTGGGGAAGCGCTGCTTCGCTTCGCGCTCGAGGTCCCCGGCGTCGCGAGCGTAGCGGGCCGAGAAGTGCGTGAGGACGAGCTGCCGCACGCCGGCCGCCGCCGCCACCTCGGCGGCCTCGCGCGCCGTCGAGTGCCCGGTCTCCACCGCGCGCTCCCCCTCCTCGTCGGCGAACGTCGCCTCGTGGATCAGGACGTCCGCGCCGCGCGCCGCCTCCACCGTGGAGGCGCAGGGGCGCGTGTCGCCCGTGAGGGCGACGTGGCGCCCCGGGCGCGTCGCGCCGACGAGCGCCGACGGCTCCACCACCCGGCCGTCGTCGAGCGTCACCGCCTGCCCGCGGTGGATCTGTCCCCAGAGCGGCCCCTCGGGGACGCCGAGCTCGCGCGCCCGCTCCGGGTTGAAGCGCCCGCGCCGCTCGTCCTCCACCAGCGCGTAGCCCACGGCCGCCGCGCCGCGGTGGTCCACCGCGAAGGCCCGGATCGAGTAGTCCTTGCGGGGGACGCGGGCGCCCGGCTCGACCTCCTCGATCTCCACCGGATAGCCGAGCCGCTCCCCGCCGAACCCCGACCATTGCCGCAGGATGCGGCCGGCCCCCTTCGGGCCCCACAGCCGGAGCGGCTCCGTGCGCCCCTGGAGCTGCAGCGTCCGCGTCAGCCCGATGACGCCGAGCACGTGGTCGGTGTGCATGTGGGTGAAGAAGATGTCCCCCAGCGCGAACGAGACGCCGTAGCGCATCATCTGCCGCTGCGTCCCCTCGCCGCAGTCGAACATCATCGTCTCCCCCTCGCGCTCGATGACGACGGAGGAGACGTTGCGCTCGACGGTGGGGCGGGAGGCAGAGGTGCCGAGGAGGCGGAGGGTGAGCGACATGGGGGGGGAATATAGTTGTCCCCCCCCTTCCCGACCCTGGTACCAGGTACCCGGGCCGACCGGGCGGGACGTGTCCACGGGAGACGGACTTCAGGCGTCGGCGATCCGGGCGCCTTCCCGCCGTTCAGCCCGCGCGACGGGGCTGGCCCAGGTACCAGGTACCAGCGAGGGGACGGCGACGCAGGAAGGGCGGGGCACCCGGCGCCGCGGAGGGGCCGCGTGGCTCGATGTCCACCTGCCTAACGCGAGCGCGCCCGACGGCGCCCGGCGCGCGCTGGGTTGGGCTCCCACGAATGGCGCCCCGCCGATGACGCCCCCGCGCGGGCCGAGGTCGCCTTCGGGGGCGTGGGGCCCGCGGGCGCCCGCCGCCCTCCGGAGGGGCCCCGGCCCCCCCTCGGCGGGGCGGGCGACCGGTCGCGCGAGCCGTCTCGGGGAATCGGCTCGAAAAACCGCCCTCTTCGGTCCACCGCGGCACTGTTCGTGTTCGCGCTCCCCTGACCCCCGCAGCGCGGCCCGCGCGCGCCTTCGGGTGGGGTGAGACCTTGCCACGATCGGACGGAGGTGTGATGTCTTCCAGCGAAAAGAAGGGCGGCGCGGGCGACGACCCGCGCGACGGCGCGGAGCGCGAGGACCGGATGGAGGCCGGCGGCGCGTCGAAGGCGCAGCGTGCGCCGCGGCGTACGGCGTTCGAGAGCCGCCCGAAGCAGGGCGGGCGGGGCGGCGATTCGCAGGTGGAGCGGGAGAAGGGCTATCCCGAGCCGCCGCTCCCCAAGCAGCACCAGGAATCGCCCGGCCTGGAGAGCCGGGTGGCGCCGCGGCCGAAGTTCGAGGCGCCGGCGTACAGGGCGGCGGGGAAGCTCCAGGGGAAGGCGGCACTCGTGACCGGCGGCGACTCGGGGATCGGGCGCGCGGTCGCGGTGCTCTACGCGCGCGAGGGTGCCGACGTCGCCATCGTCTATCTCCCCGAGGAGCAGACGGACGCCGAGGAGACGCGCCGACACGTCGAGGCGGAGGGGCGCCGCTGCGTCCTCGTGCCCGGCGACGTCAGCGACGCCGCGTTCTGCCGCGAGGCCGTGGAGCGCGCGGTGCGCGAGCTCGGGAAGCTCGACGTCCTCGTGAACAACGCCGCCTACCAGCACAACGTGAAGTCGCTCGAGGCGGTCACGGAGGAGCAGTGGGACCGCACCTTCAAGACGAACATCTACGGCTACTTCCACATGGCCAGGGCGGCGCTCCCGCACCTGCGCGAGGGGAGCGCGATCATCAACACCGGCTCCATCACGGGGCTGCAGGGGAGCAAGGATCTGCTGGACTACTCGGCGACGAAGGGCGCCATCCACGCCTTCACGAAGTCGCTCGCGCAGAACCTCGTGGACAGGGAGATCCGCGTGAACTGCGTCGCTCCGGGCCCGGTGTGGACGCCGCTCAACCCGAGCGCGCAGCGCGCGGAGGAGGTGACGAAGTTCGGGGAGGACACTCCCATCGGGCGTCCGGCGCAGCCCGAGGAGATCGCGCCGGCGTACGTGTTCTTCGCGTCGAACGCCGACTCGAGCTACATCAGCGGCGAGGTGCTCACGCTGCTCGGCGGCGAGACGACGGCGGGGTGAGGGAGGGGCGGCGTCGCGCCGCGCCGTCGCGGCGCGACTTCCGCGATCTCTCCGCGATTTTCCGCGATTTCGCGGACGCTCTCCGCGCGTCGCACGCCGCGGCGCGGCCCCAGGGGTCCGCGACGTGCAGTGCGCGAGAGGGAGAGAGGGCCGTGGGAACGCAATTTCGTGCCCGTGGCTACGAGTACGCGGCGCGACGCAGCGGCGATCGCGGCCCGTAGTTTGCGCGCAGAGCGCGCTTGCCATCCCGACACGCGGGAAGCCTGTCCGCCGGACGCGCGGCGGCCGCACACCAGGGAGGGTAACGGCACGGTCACACATCACGAGCAGTAGGAGGGTGTCATGGCAGAACGTTCGGATCGCGAGCCCGGTTCGGGGGGCGATTCCCGCTCGGGCGGGAATGCGAGCGGCGGCGCGTCGCGCGGCGGCAATGGGAAGAGCAACCGCGGCTTCGCGTCGATGAGCCCGGAGCGGCAGCGGGAGATCGCGAGCAAGGGCGGCCGGGCGGCGCACGAGAAGGGGACCGCGCACGAGTGGACGCCGGAGGAGGCGCGCCAGGCCGGTCGCAAGGGCGGGGAGGCGGTGAGTCGCGACCGGGCCCACATGGCCGCGATCGGCCGCGAGGGCGGTGGAGCGCGCGGTGCGCGCAACCGGCGCGGCGGGCAGCAGGACGGCGAGCCGGGGAGTCAGGGGCGCGGCGCGATGTCGTCGGCCGGCCGCGAGGGCGGGGCCGGGAGCCAGTCGTCGGGCTCGCGCCGTGGCGGTGAAGCGCGTCAGTCCTAGCCGCCGACGAACCGCGAAGCCTACGTGAACGTTACGAGGCGGCCCGTCCCGGTGGGGTGGGCCGCCTCGGACGTTCGGCGGGGGCGCGTGGGACGGATGCGGGGTGCGGGATCGCGGTGCCGGCGAGCGCCGGTGCCGAGCTACCTTCCCGGTGGGGGGGCCCCCCCGCGCGCCGCGGTGCGCGTCCCCCGCAGCAGCTCCTCGTGCCGCGCGGGGTCGATGTTCCCGCCGCTCACGATCACCACCGCCGGCGTCGCGAGGGCGGCGAGCTTGCGGTGCAGGAGGGCGCCGGCGGCCACCGCTCCCGAGCCCTCGACCACCATTCCCTCCTCGCGCGCGAGGAAGGCGATCGTGGCCGCGATCTCCTCCTCCGTGAGCGTGACCATCTCGTCGAGCGCCGCGCGCCCGATCGCCAGGGCCTCCTCGTCGATCTGGCCGGCGAGGCCGTCGGCGAGGGTGGGGACGCTTGGGATCTCAACGACCCGCCCCGCCGCCAGCGACCGCGCCATCGCCGCCGTCGCCACGCTCTGGGCGCCGGCGATCCGCACCTGCGGGGCGACGGGGCGCAGGAACCCGCCGACCCCGCCGAGCAGCCCGCCGCCGCCGACGGGGACCACGATCGAGGCGAGCTGCGGGAGGTCGGTCGCCACCTCGAGCGCCACCGTCCCCTGGCCCGCGAGGAGCTCGTCGCCGAGGCAGGGGTTGATGAAGCGCGCCCCCCGCTCGCGCGCGCGACGCGTGGCGAGCGCCATCGCCGCGTCGTAGTCCGGCTGCGAGTCGTCGACGATCGCGCCGAGCTTGCGGATCCCGTCGCGCTTCACGGCGGGGGCGGAGGTGGGGACGAAGATCGTCGCCCGCACGCCGAGCCGGTCGGCGGCGTAGGCGACGCCGAGGCCGTGGTTCCCCGCCGAGGAGGCGACGACGCCGCGCTCCCGCTCGTCGGCGCCCAGCGTCGCGAGGACGTTGTACGCCCCGCGCACCTTGAACGACCCCGTGACCTGCTCGTTCTCGCGCTTGAGGTAGACGTCGCCGCCGGCGATCGCGCTGAGCGCCGCCGATCGCGTGAGCGGCGCGTGGCGCACCACGCCGTGGAGGCGGCGCGCGGCGGCGAAGACGGAGATGGGGGAGGGGAGGGGCACGGGCATTCTCGAGTCTCGCGGGTGGGGACAACCGACATCAAGTAGTAACGCGGCGCGGCGCTCCGCGCTCGGCGTGCGGGCCGCCGGATCGGGAGAGCGAGGGTGGAGCGAGTAGCGTGGAGGGGGCCACTGCCAGGGGGCCACTCTCGGGACCGGAGGAGCCCCCTCGAGCCCCTCGTGGAGGCGCGCGCTGCTCGCGCCTCTTCGGCCTTGCCAGAGCGGGGACGGTGCGCGCGCGGCTTGACTTTCGCTCCTGGCCGCCTAAGTTCCGGGTGTGTCAGCGGCCCCGCGCACGCGCGGGGCCGTCGTGTTGCGGGTCGGATGCTCGCTCGTCCAAGGGGCGGTGACGGGAGTCGACCGCAGCAGACGCGAGGGGCTGTAGCTCAGCTGGGAGAGCGCTGCAATCGCACTGCAGAGGTCAGGGGTTCGATCCCCCTCAGCTCCATTGAAGGCCAGCGGAACAGACGTTCTGAACTGGTACGATTCTCGCAAAACTGACAGTGCCAGCCGCCGTTCGGTAGGACGGAGAGTTCCAATGACGGCGTGCTTGGCTCGTCTGGCGAGACCTCGCCAACAGCATGAACGCCGCAGACTTACACGGTCTGCGGCGTTCGTCTTTTTCACCCCGGGCCGCCGGCGGTGTCGCGATGCTGGCGTGCGACGTGTGGCGAGCGCGACACGGCGAGCGACGTTGGCGCGCGACGCTCAGCCGTAGCGACGCGCGCCCGCGGCGGGTCATGCGCCGGGTCATGCGCCGCGTGCCGGTCACGGGGCGGTGGCGGTCGCGGGGCGGAGGGAGGGGGCGAGCGCGCGGACGTCGGAGTGGAGGGCGTAGAAGACGTCGGCGTTGAAGCGGTTCTCCTCGGCCTCCGACTTCCCCGCGAAATCGCTCATGGCCGTGAAGCCGAGCGCGCCGAGCCAGCGGAGGATGGCGCTCTCCTGGACGACGAGCCGGACGTTGCGGGTGAGGAGCGTCTGGCCCCGGTCGTCGTCGTGGACGGCGACGCGGAGCAGCGCGCCCCCCTGCTGGAATGGGCGCCGGAGCGGGGCCCTGATCAGGTAGCGCGTGGCGAGCGGGAGGTGCCAATCGGGCTCGTCGTGAAAGCGCATCAGCCACCCGCGCTCGTGCTCCCCGCGGAGCAGCGTGACGTCGGCCCGGAGGTCGCTGACGCCGACGTCGAAGATCATGAGGTGGGTGAAGAACTCCCCCGAGAGGCGGAGCGTCGTCGGCATCGGGCGAGGGGGGCCGTCGAGCGGCACCATGTGACCG
>JBJMNL010000025.1:0-3565 GCA_045804285.1 Gemmatimonadaceae bacterium | reverse complement strand
GTCCCGGCCGACTTCCTCGAGATCCTCGCCGACGCCTACGCGGAGCGCCGGAAGCGGCCGGTGTCGCGCCTGGCGCTCGGCGCGCACGAGCGGTTCGGCGTCGCGCCGACGCCGTTCGCCGCGTTCGCGCGGCGCAACGCCGGCGCGTTCCGCGGCGAGGCGGCGTCCGCCTGAGCGCACCGCGGCGTCGCCTGACGGCGCGTGGGGCCCCGGAGGGCGTGTGTGCATCATCTCCTGGCGCGCACCGACGTGGCTGCCTGCCTGCTCTTCAGCTTCGCGGTCTCCTCGCGCATCAGGGCCTCGACGCGCGTCAGGTAATCCACGATCGCCGCCAGCTCCTCGTCGTTGTACGACGAGGCCAGCTTCATCACACCCTGGGCGAGCGAGGCGAACAACTGTGTGAGCCGCCGCTCGCCCGTGGCGCCAAGGGTCGAATGCACCAGCACCTTGCGCCGGTCCTTGGCATCCCTGACGCGCTTCACGTAGCCGGCGGCCTCGAGCCGATCGATCACGCCAGTGATGGCGCCCGTCGTGAGACCCGTGATCTCCGCCAGCTGGCCGGCCGTGGACGGCCCCATCCGCAGGACGAAGTCCAGCACCTTGTGGTCGGTCGCCCCCAGGCCCAGGTGCTCCGCGATCGCCGTGTGAAACATGATCGTGGTCGCGGAGAGCTCGCGCCCTCCACGGCCGATGGCCTCGAGCAGGTCGGAACGTTTCATCGCGCCTCTTGACACAGTTCCGGCATACTCCTTAGCGTGCAAAGTGTCTTAGCAACTAAGACATCAACCGACGAAGTTGCTTCTTCGCCGACGATAACACGCTTGGGGGAAGGGTGCCATGGAGAGCAGACCGGCGAGGACGGATCACGCGATCATCATCGGATGCGGCATCGCCGGCCCGGCGCTGGGCATCGCGCTCGCACGCGCCGGGATCGACGCGACCGTGTACGAGGCCGCGCCCGCGCCCCGCGACGACGCCGGCGCATTCCTCAACCTCGCGCCCAACGGACTGAACGCGCTGCGCGCCCTGGGTGTCGCCCACCTCACCGACGACATCGGCTTCCGAAACGACCGCATCGTGTTCCTCAACGAGGCGGGTCGAGTGCTCGCGGACGCGGCCGTGGGTGGCCGGACCCTCATGCGGGGAGCACTCAGCTGCGCGTTGCGGGAGGCGGCGCTCCACCGGGGCGTGCGGTTCGAGTTCGGCAAGGCCCTGACGTCGGTCGAGGAGGGCGCGGACGGCGTTCTCGCCCGGTTCGCCGACGGCACCTCCGCGAGCGGCCGGCTGCTCGTCGGCGCCGACGGAATCCACTCGCGCACCCGGTCCAGCTTCTTTCGGGACGCGCCGACGCCGGCGTACACGGGAATCGTGAATCTCGGGGGGATCGTCCGGACCGACCTGCCTCGGACCGGCGCCACGATGCACATGATCTTCGGGCGTCGCGCGTTCTTCGGCTACGCGGTGCGCCCCTCGGGCGACGCCTACTGGTTCAGCAATCTCGCCGAGCCGGAGGAGCCGGCCCGCGGCAGTCTGGAAGCCGTCGACGCGGCCGAGTTCCGGGAGCGGCTTCTCGCGCTACACCGCGACGACCCGCCGGAGGTGACGCGCATCCTGCGGGCCGTCGCCGGCGAGATCGGCGCCTTCGCCGTCTACGACCTCGAGTCGATCCCGCGGTGGCATCGCGGGGCCGTGTGCCTCATCGGCGACGCGGCGCACGCCGTCGGCCCGCACGTCGGCCAGGGCGTGTCCCTCGCGCTGGAGGACGCGTTCGTGCTGGCCAGGTGCCTGCGCGACCTTCCCGATCCGGCGGCCGCGTTCACCACCTTCGCGCACATCCGCCATGAACGAGTGCGGCGCGTGGTCGAACAGTCGCGGCGTACCGCCGCGCGCAAGGCGCCCACGGGGTGGCTTGGCCGGAAGCTCCGCGACCTGATTCTCCCGCCGTTCCTGCGGGCGAGCGCGCAGGCCGCCGACTGGTTGTATCGGTACGAGTTCGACTGGGACGCTCGGGTCGCCGATACGCCGCTCGCCACGGCATCACACCCCTCCATCTGACGGAGCACCATGCCCTTCATGACGCACGACCGGCACCTCCCCCCGAACGCACGTCGCGAGAGTCCGACGGCCTCCGAGTCCAGAGCTCGGGACTGGGCCGGCCGCATCCTCTTCGCCCTCGCCATCCTCCTCCTTCTCATGGACGGGGTGATGAAGGTGATCCCCCTGCGGCCCGTCGTCGACGGGATGGAGCAGCTCGGCTATCCCGGCGGCCTCGCGCGCCCCATCGGCATCGTCATCCTCGCGTGCCTCGTGCTCTACGTGATCCCGCGCACCTCGGTGCTCGGCGCGATCCTCCTCACCGGGTTTCTCGGCGGCGCGGTCGCCAGCCAGGTTCGCGCCGGGAACCCGCTCGTCTCGCACGTCCTCACTCCCGTCTACCTCGGGCTGATGCTCTGGGGAGGACTCTACCTGCGCGACGCCCGGCTCCGCGCACTCACCCCGTTTCGAGGGACCACCTCGTGAATGCTCTCATCACCTACCTGAACTTCGACGGCAACGCGCGCGACGCGATGACGTTCTACCAGAAGTGCCTCGGCGCGGAGCTCCACATCCAGACATCCGGCGACGTGAAGGCGCCGGGACCGCCGGGGTCCGAGAATCGGGTCATCCACGCGCGGCTGACGAAAGGGGGGAAGGCCGTCCTCATGGCGTCGGACACGATGCCGGGGTCGACGCTCGTCCAGGGGAACAACTTCCTCGTCAACATCGACTGCGAGAGCATCCCGGAGATCGAACGGCTGTTCGCGGCGTTCAGTGCGGGCGGCAAGGTCATGATGCCGCTGCAGGACACCTTCTGGGGTGCCCGGTTCGGGATGCTCACCGACAAGTTCGGCGTCCAGTGGATGTTCAACTACGATCTGGCGAAGAAGGGGTGATCCCCTGCGCCTGCACGGCGACCCGTGCAGGCGCAGCCTCACCGTCGCACCGGCGCCAGGCGCCCGGCCTCGCCGGGGAGCGGCGCCCGCGCCGGCCACCCCGGGCGGAGCGCCGCCGCGGGCGCAGCGCCCGATCCGGGTCGTGGCTCATCATCGAGGGGAGGTCGTCCATGCACGACGCTCCGAGCGTGACGGGGCCGCGGGCGCCCCCGGGCCCGGCCGGGCGGGGGTGGCGGCGTACGTGCTCCGGGGGGCGGTGCGGCTCTACGAGGGCCCGCCGGCGCCGCGGCCGACGGCCTAGTCGGGGTGGGCGGCCGGCATCGCGCGCGGCTGCGAGCGCCTTCCCGGGCTCACCGGCGGCGGGCGACGGCGACCGCCTCGACCTCGAGCAGCACGTCCTCGCGGAACAGCCGGCGCACCTCGACCAGCGTGCTCGCCGGTGGAGCCGCCACGTCGATGTAGCGGTCGCGGACCTCACGCAGCACGGCGACCTGCGATGCGTCCACCACGTAGTAGTTCAGCTTCACGACGTCGGCGAACGTGGCGCCGGCCGCGGCCAGCGCCCGGCGGAGATTCTCGAACACCGCGCCTGCCTGCACCCGCAGGTCGCCGGGGCCGATCAGCCGGCCGGC
>JBJMNL010000024.1:0-7346 GCA_045804285.1 Gemmatimonadaceae bacterium | reverse complement strand
ATGCCCGGAGCGGGGTGTCGGTGGCGACGATCGGACGAGCGAGGTCGGGGGCGCCAGCGCCGGCGATGCGGGCGGCGCGGTGTGCGAGCGCGGCCGAACCCGCCGCCGCTGCTCGCTCCCCTCGCCCGCCCCGCCGAACGGATGGCCGTCGCCCTCGGTCGTGCATCTACCTCGCCGTTCAGGTGATGGCGGCCCTGGCGCCCTCGCGCGCCACACCGCCCGCTGCGGCGCTAGGAATGCAGCGCGCGTGCCAGGATGGCAAGAGGCGCGGGATCGATGCGGGACGCGGGATTCCGGTGCCGGCCATTCGCCCTCGCCGCGGTACCTTCCCGGTGGGGGGGCCCCCGCGCGCCGCGCCCCTAGCCCCTCTCTCCCGTCGTCTTCATCGGGTCTCGTGTCGCCGTGATGATCCGCGCCGCGGTGGCGTCGAGCACGGTGCGGTCGGGGAGCGCGGAGCCGGGGAACGGGAGCTGGATGTCGAAGCCGTCCCCCCTGTACCGCGGGATCACGTGCACGTGGTAGTGCAGCACGTCCTGGCCGGCCGCGGCGCCGCTGTTGACGACGACGTTGAGCCCCTGCGCGCCGGTGATCCGCCGGACGACCGGCGCCAGCTTGAGCGCCACCCCGAAGAGGTGCATCGCGACGTCCTCCGGGACGTCGGCGAGCGAAGCGTAGTGCTCCCGCGTCGCCACCAGGACATGCCCGTTGTTCACGGGCTGGATGTCCATGAAGGCGAGCGCCGTCGCGTCCTCGTAGCAGACGGAGACCTCGGCGGCGCCGGCGATGAGGTCGCAGAAGATGCAGTGCATGGGCGTCGTGGGTCGGGGGTCGGGGGTCGGCGTCATGGGTCCGGTGCTGGGGGAGTGGTACGAGCCATGTCATGCCCCGTGCCGCGGCGGCGGCCGGGCCGGCCGAGTGCCGCCGGCCGGGCCCAGTCGGGCAGTGCGCATCGCGCCGGGAGCACGGGTGCCCCACCAGCTCGCGTCGCACCGGCTCCGCCCGCCGGCGCCGTCGCCGCTCGGGCGGCGTGGACGGAACCGGTGCAGGTCGCCACGGCGCGGGGACGCACGGCCCACCCGGAGCGGCGCTCGCCGGTTGGTGCGATTCGTGACAGAGCCAGGATACGGCCGACTTGTTTCCGGTGGTTCCACGCACTATATCCAGTCGCCGCCGAGCAGGACGACCGTGCTCGCTGGCAGCCCCGCGCGGCCCACGCGCCCGCGCCGGGCGAGGGACGCGCGACGGCGGCGCTCCTCACGCGCGCTACAGGCGGTGACGACCTCCCGCCCCCGGAGAGGAGCGACCGATGCCCTCCGCGATCGCCGATCTGCTCTCGTCGCTCTACGGCGACGACGCGGATCCCCGGATCGCCGCCGTTCCCGACATCGGCCGCGCCTCGCTGCGCGGCCTCACGCGCGTCCTCGACATGCTCGTCGAGGGGGTCCTGATCCTGGACGAGGACGGACGCGTGGCGTACGTCAACCCCGCGCTCGCCCGCCTGCTGTGCGACGAGCAGGAACGCGCCGAGCTGCTCCCGCGCATGCGCCGGCTCGCCGACTCCCTCGACCCGGGGGCCGACGACGCCCACGAGTGCGTGGGCACGAGCGCCGAGGTGCGCACGCCGACCACGCACTACCTGCTGCGCGCCACGCGCATCGAGGGGGACGTCGCGGGCGCGCGGCGCGCGGCGGTGGTGGTGGCGGTCGAGCGCCTGACCGCGCAGCTCCCGACGGCCGAGTCGCTGGTGAAGCGCTTCGGGCTGACCTCGGGGGAGGCGCGCGTGGCGCTGCTCCTCGCCCAGGGCCACTCGAACTGCGGCATCGCGCGAGCGCTGAAGATCAGCCCGCACACCGCGCGGCACCACACCGAGAGCGTGCTCCTCAAGCTCGACGTGCACTCGCGCGCCGAAGTCGGGCCGAAGCTGCTTGGCACTCGGCGGGCGGCCGCACCGGTACGGACGCCGGGAAACGCGGCGGGCGGCCCGTCGGCGGCGCCCCCTCACGGCATGACGCCAGTGCCCCCGCTCGATCCGCCGAAGCGCGGGTTCACCACGTCGGCGAAGGGGGAGCCGAACGTGTAGCCGAAGCCGATCGAGCTCCAGTAGCGGAACGAGGTCGCGAGCTGTCGCTGCCGGAGCAGGATCTCCTCGTCGGTGGCGCCCTGCTTCGACAGGTACAGCTGGTCCTGCACCAGCTCCAGCCCGCCGAGCAGCCGCAGCGAGAGCCCCCCGATGAGGTGCAGGCCGACGTTGCCCGTCGCGACGCCGCGCCGCTTGCTGACGTCGCGGAGGTAGTGCGAGCCCTCGAGGGACGCGGCGGCGGAGCCCCACGGCTGCACGACCCCGAACGAGGCGACGACCCGCTCGTCCAGCAGCGTCTCGGCGGTCCGGCCGAAGATCGTCTCCTGCGCGTAGTCGAACGACGTCGCGCCCACGGAATACTGGATCGTGAGCTGCCGCCGCGTGGACTGGGAGTACGGGAAGAGGTCGTACTCCACGGCCGGCGCCAGCCGCAGCGCCCGGGACTGGTTGAGGAAGGTGGACGACGTCAGCGTGCCCTGCGCGCCCGCCGACCAGTGGCCTCCCAGACTCTTCACGACGAGCGTGTTGAGGCCGTAGTCGCGCCAGACGGTGGTGATGGGCGCGATCCCGCTCGCCTCGACCCGGTTCTCACTGTATCCCGCCTGGAGCGAGACGGCGATCTTCCACGCCTGCGTCGTGTGGTTGGCCCACAGGGAGCCGTGGGCGCCCAGGAAACGGAACGACTTCTCCCCGTTGAGCGAGCCGTCGATCGTGGTGCCGAACGTCCAGTGATTCCAACTGTCGCGCGGCTCGGCGCGCGCGCCCTCGGCCGACGGCGGCGCGGCATAGGAGACCCGGAGGCGCTCTCCGAGCGGCGTGTGGTTCGCGTAGCGCACGAGCCCGCGCTTGATGGTATCGGCGAGCCCGCGCCGGACGTGGTCCTCCGACTCCGCCGGCCCCGCGACGTAGCGGAGCGTGTCGTCGGCCCCGCGAAACTGCTTCTGGCCGATGAAGCTCATCGTGTACTCCGTCCCCCCCGCGCCGGTCGGCTGCGTGGTGAGGAGCACGAGCACCTGCGCGTCCCCCCGGTCGCGAACGTGGCTCACGAAGTCGATCTCCGTCTGGAGGAACTCCTGGTCGCAGGAGGGGCGGGCGCAGTCCACGAAGACGCGCAGCGCCTGGTCGCGCGCCCTGTCCGGCGCGTCCACGGCGCGCGGCGGTCCCTGCGCCGCAACAGGCGCGGCGAGCGCGAGCGCCGCCACCGCGAGGATTGCGGAAAGGCCCCCGGGCGCGCGAGACACGCCGCTCCGCCTCAGGCCATGACGGCCTCGTTCCGGCGCGCGCTGGCGAGTGCCATCACCTGCTGCGCGCCGACCACCAGCGACGACGCGATCCTTCCGGCGGCATCCACCAGGACCGCCATCGGGGTGCCGCTGGCGCCGAAGGCGCGCATCGCCGAGCCGTCGGCGTCGAGCACGACCGGAGAGGCGAGGCCCATGGCCCGGTTCTCCTCCACAGTGCCCGTCGAGACGACCAGCAGCCGCGGCGATGCGGCGGGGCGCTTTCGCTCCCACTTCTTCAGCTCGGGGAGCATGTGCTGGCAGAATCCGCAGGTGGGCCTCCAGAAGAGGACGAGAGTGGAGCTCCCCTGAAAGTCGGCGAGATCGGTCGTCCTGCCCTCGAGATCGGGAAGGACGAGAGCTGGGGCGGGCTGACCGACGGCGGGGCCGGCCGGCGCCGGAGGCTCGTGCCGTCCGTTGCCGTCGTGCTGCGCGAGCTCCGGGGGAACGTATGCCACCCCGGTCACGGCCTGCTGCACGAGCCCCTCGACGCCCTCCGCGCCGTTGCCGATCCGGCTCGCGATCCTGCCGTCGGCGCCGACCAGGACGGCAGCGGGTGTGCCGGCGACATCATAGGCCTCGTTGACCTCGAGCTCCTTCTGCAGGAGGACCGTCCGCAGGCCGTGCTTCTCTGCCTTGGCCCGGTTGACATCGATGGGGCCGTGGCTGATCGCGGCGATGGTGACCTGGTCGGCGTACTCCCGCTGCCACCGCGCGACGTCGGGCAGAACCTCGTCGCAGGGCCCGCAGTTGGGGTGGGTGAAGAAGAGCAGGACCGGCCGCCCTGCAGAACGCAGGGCTGGCAGGCTCACTCTGTCGCCGGTCAGGCTGGATAGCTCGAAGTCGGGCGCCTGCTGGCCCGCAAGAAGGCCACTACCCGGCCCCAGGCCCAAGGCCGCCTCGAGCTTCTCCACGCGGCCCAAGACGCGACCCTGCTGAGACAACAGGTTGAGGAGGAGCCAAGCCTCGATTGCCGCAAGCGCGAGCGCCACGACGGCGACACCCAGCGCGATCCAGGCGACCGCGCCGGAGCCCGAGCCGACGGCAACGGCGGCGCCACGGGGAGTCTCGCCGCCCCGCCAGAGTACGATACCGGCGGCGGCGGCGAGAACGCCGTTACGTATCACCGTGGACCAGCCAACCGGGGCCGAGTGCAGCTGGCCGAAGCAGTGGCAGTTGGGCTTTCTCCCGCGGACGAGATTGATGGTGACGCCAGCGATGAAGAGCCCCAGGAGTCCCAACGCGGCGAGCGCCCCCCAAGGTGCGGTTCGGCCAGGTAGGAGGAGCACTGCGATCACCAACTCCGCGAGGGGCAGGAGCAATGCCATTGGTGCGGCCAACCGGACCGGCACGCCGAAGTCCGCGAGCGCCTGTCGCGAGCCTGGGCGATCGGCCAGCTTGCCCACGGCGGCGACCAGGAAGACGGCAGCCAGCAGCAGCCGGGCGAGCAGGGCAATCCAGTCCATGGCGAGCGTCACCCAGGTAGAGGTGGGGGGAGTCGGCCCTCGGAGCACCATACCGGAGGAGGGGAGGGCACGTCGCCTTCGCCCTCCCCTCTCCGTATCCTGTCCGGGCTCACCATCCTGACGTCACCGGGCGGGCAAGGTCGGCCAGCCCGGAAGAACGGGTGCCATTCCGCTCACGCCGGGCACCCCTGCGGGCAGTGGAACTCCGAGCAGACACCCCTCTTCCCGCATGCTGCCGCGCAGACCCCGGTTCCCGGGAATCCGGCAGTGGTGAAGCACTGCTTCGGGTTACACGGCTGGCCCACGCCGCAAATACAACAGAGCTGTGGTGCCGCGGCGAAGGCTCTGCCCGCGCTCACCGAGGCCAGGAGCGCCCCACCCAGCATCGCGGCGAGCCCACGCAGCGTCTGACGCCGGGTGACCGATTGCGCACTGAGCTTGGCCAGCTCGTCGAAGTTGTGATCTGACATTGTGACCTCTCTTGCGTTCAACATGTGGATCATGACATTCCCGTCCGCCACTCGCTCTTCGGGGCGCCTCGGTGAGGTCCCCGGTGGCCGGGCACGCCGGCGGCGGGCGGGGCGCTCGGCCGCAGCGACAACCAGAGTGCGAAGGGGCGCGCCCACGGGAGGGGCGCACGTGGGGGCGCGGTTGGCGGCGCCGCCGCCGCGCGGGCCCGGTCCTGGCGGGGCCCACCAGGCGAGACCGACGGCGCGGCACCGGAGCTACCCCACGGGAGGCACGGGAGCCTCCGCCGGCTTCCAACTCGCTGCCGAGCGAGCCGCACGGCGAACGGAGCCGCTACATGCAGCGGACGACGAATTCTCAGGCATGCGCCGTCGCGGGTGTCGTCATGGCCGGTACTCCTGGGTTGCGGTCGCGGCGGCAGCGGAGCGGCCGTGTCGCGCCATCCGCGCCGTGGTTCGGGGCCGGTGGCGGCACTCAGGATATGCTTCCCTCGAGACGGCAGGATGGGCAGAATTGCCTACATGCGTTTCGCGGTCTCGGCCCATGGCCGCCCCGTTCTCCCCGCCGCTAGATTCCCTCCCGGACGCCTTTCTACACACCCGGAGACCATGGCCACTTCGACCCGTACCGAGCGCAGCGCGCCGCCGAAGGCGAGCGCCGCCGGCCTGAGCCGCGACCAGCTCCTCGGCGCCTACCGCACCATGCTCCTGTCGCGGCGGCTGGACGACAAGGAGGTCCAGCTCAAGCGGCAGAACAAGATCTTCTTCCAGATCTCGGGCGCCGGTCACGAGGCGATCCTCACGGCGGCGGGCTTCGTCCTCAAGCCGGCCCACGACTGGTTCTACATGTACTACCGCGACCGCGCGCTCTGCCTCGCGCTCGGCATGACGCCGGCCGAGATGCTCTACGAGGCGGTCGGGGCGGCGAAGGACCCCAACTCCGGCGGCCGCCAGATGCCCAGCCACTGGGGGCACAAGGCGCTCAACATCGTCTCCACCTCGTCTCCCACCGGGACGCAGTTCCTCCAGGCCGCGGGGTCGGCCGAGGCGTCGCTTCGTGCGAAGCTCCTCGGCATCACGGAGGGGTTCCACAAGGACGAAGTCGTCCTCGTCACCACCGGCGACGGCACGACGAGCGAGGGGGAGTTCTGGGAGTCGCTGAACACGGCGGCCAACCTCAAGCTCCCCGTCGTCTACCTCGTCGAGGACAACGGCTACGCGATCTCCGTCCCCGTGGAGGTGAACACGGCCGGCGGCTCGGTGTCGAAGCTCGTGCGGGCCTTCCCGAACTTCCACATCGAGGAGGTGGACGGCTGCGACCTCGTCGCCAGCCACGAGGCGATGTCGCGCGCGGTCGAGTACGCGCGCCAGCGGAAGGGGCCGGCGCTCGTGCACGCGAAGGTGATCCGCCCCTACTCGCACTCGCTCTCCGACGACGAGACGATGTACCGTCCGCCCGAGGAGCGTGACGCCGACGCGGCCCGCGACCCGGTGACGCAGTTCCCGAAGTGGCTCGTCGCCCAGGGGCACGCCACCGAGGCGGACCTCCGGCGCATCCAGGAGGAGGTGGACGCCGAGGTGCTCGCGGCCACCGACGACGCGCTCGCCCAGCCGCAGCCCGGCGCGGACACCGTCTACTACGGCGTCTACTCCCCCGACGTCGACCCGACGTCGGAGCAGTTCGACACCGAGGACGACCCGCAGTTCTCGGGGAACGAGACGACGATGGTCGACCTCCTCAACGCCTGCATGAAGGACGAGATGCGGCGCGACCCGAAGATCCTCGTCTTCGGCCAGGACGTGGCCGACGTCAGCCGCGAGGAGTACCTCGGCAAGGTCAAGGGGAAGGGCGGCGTCTTCAAGGTGACGTGGGGGCTGCAGAAGGAGTTCGGCTCGGCGCGCGTCTACAACTCGCCGCTCGCCGAGGCGAACATCGTCGGGCGCGCCATCGGGCTCGCCCTCCGCGGCTTCAAGCCCGTGGTCGAGGTGCAGTTCTTCGACTACATCTGGCCCGCCTACATGCAGCTCCGCGACGAGCTGGCCACCATGCGCT
>JBJMNL010000023.1:0-1585 GCA_045804285.1 Gemmatimonadaceae bacterium | reverse complement strand
GCTATCGCGAGCCAGGATTCCTGCAGTTCGCCGCGGGGCTCACCGGGGACGCACGGCGTCCGTGAGCCCCGCGGCCGGCGACGACGCCGTCGCCACCGCGCAGCACCTTCCCGAGAACGAGGTCCCACCAATGACGCAGCCAGCGATGGAGTCCACGCGGAAGCCGCCCAAGCAGTACACGGTCGACGTGCTGTTGAAGAACGGAAGACTCAGCTTCCCCGGCGCCGCCGCGGGCAAGGTCGTCGTCGACGCGCCGGACTCGACGATCACCTTCAAGCCGTCGCTCGGGAGCGACCCGTTCACGTTCGACGCGATCACCTTCACGCCGGCCAGCGACGAGTTCTCCTACGCGGTGAGCTCGGCCGGGACGCTGGTGGTCACCGACCGGTGCACGGTGGACGCGACGTACAACTACTGCCTCACGGTCGTCGCGAACGGCACGCGGATCGGCAGCGACCCGGAGATCGTGAACAAGACCTGAGGGCGGGGACGCCGGACGCGGCATCGGGACGCCCCTCCTCGCGAGGCGGCGTCCCGACCTCGTTCGTGGGGGTCGGACGGCGCGCCGAACCCGTCCCGGGGCGGTCCGCCGGCCATCGGCCGCTGGCGGACCGCCTGTTCGCGTCGCATGCTCATGACGCGACCGCCGCCGTTCACCGCCGCGCGCCTTCCGGAGATCCCGCATGACACGTCTGCTCGCTCTCGCCCCGCTGCTCCTCGCGCTCACCGTGCCGCCCGCGGCGGCGGCGCAGACGTCCCCCGACGCGCGGGCACTGCTCCGGCTCGAGGACCAGTGGGCGGCGGCGGTCGTGAAGCGCGACGGGGCGACGTTCCAGCGGCTACTCGCGCCCGGCTTCGTCTACACCGAGAACGACCAGACCATGAGCCGCGACGACGTGCTCCGCTCCGTCACCGCGGGGAGCGACAGCGTGACCGAGGCGCACAACGAAGGGATGCAGGTGCACGCGTACGGGCCCGCGACCGCCGTCGTCACCGGGTGGCTTGCGATGCGGGGGCGCGGCAGCGGCGGCCCGTTCGACCGGCGCTACCGCTTCACCGACACGTGGGTGAAGAGCGGGGGGCGGTGGCGGATCGTCGCTGCGCACGACTACCTCGGGCCGGTGGCGGCGCGATGAGGGCGATGAGGGGGGGCGTGGCGCGAGGGGCGGCCGCGCGCGTCGCGGCGGTCGCCGCGGTCGCGGGGGCGCTCTCGCTCGTGAGCTGCACCGTGCGCGACGACGCGACGCGCGCGGCCGGCGGGGGCGATGCCGCGGCCGGGGGGGCCGTGGTGAAGGGGGCGCGCATCGCCGTCGCGCGGCCCGGCCCCGACGGCGAGTGGGCGATGCCGGCGGGGGACTACGCGAGCTCGCGTTACAGCCCGCTCGCCGAGATCACGCCGGCCAACGCGAAGGGGCTCCGCGTCGCGTGGGCGATGTCGACCGGCGTGCTGCGGGGCCACGAGGGGCAGCCGCTCGTCGTCGACAACACGATGTACGTCGTCACGCCCTACCCCAACGTCGCCTACGCCATCGACCTGGCCCAGGAAGGGCAGCCGCTCAAGTGGAAGTTCCGCCCCGCGAACGCG
>JBJMNL010000022.1:0-4843 GCA_045804285.1 Gemmatimonadaceae bacterium | reverse complement strand
CTCTCGGCCGCGACCGCCTACGCCAGCGCCGGCCCGCAGGCCGCGCAGCAGGTGCGCGACGTGGAGTTCCTCGCGTTCGACCCGATCCGCGATTCCGCGGGCCTGCGCCGGATGGACGAGGCGCTGGCCAATCACGTGTTCTACGTGGGCGACGGCGACGCTGGCAGCCCCGGTGTCGCCGGAATGCGGCGGGCATCCATTCAGGCGGCGGCCCTCGCCGATGACGAAGGGGCGCATCCCGAGCGTACGCTGTTGCTGTATGTGAATGGGGTGTTTACGAGAGAAAAGACAGAAGTTGACGCGCGTAATGAGCTCGAAAGCATTCAGCGTGAGTTGCCGTCGCTCAACGACCCAAGAGTCGTTATCGCGCACTTCTACAATCGCACGTGGAGCGCTCAGGCGCCCACGCAGAAAGCACGCGAGGCCCACTGCGTCGCCCACTTCTGGCTGCAACGCGCATACATGGGCGAGAACTCCCTCCGGCCCTTCCTCGCACAGTGCATGAACGACGACTCGTACCGTCTCATGTCGGACATGGACCTGGTCGAGTGCGTCCGGCAGGTGTGGTCGATCCTGAACGGCACCGACGCCGCGGAGGTGGATGCGGTTGCGCTGGCGGACAGCATTCAGGCACACCGCGAGAGTGGCCAGCACGTCATCGTCGTCCCGCATTCGCAGGGAAACCTGATGACGAACCAGGCGATCCACCGCCTGCGCGGCGACGGGCGGTTCGCTCCCGAGCGGGACTCCGCCTGCATCGGCGTGGTCTCGCTGGCATCGCCGGTGAGTAGCCGCTGGGACGTTCGCAACGGTAACTACCTGGCGCCCGTCGTCGTCCGCGGCGATCCGATTCCCGACCTCGTTCCGGGTGCCAACAGCTGGCCCAGGATAGACACGGAGCTGTCGACGAAGATCACCTCGAACCCGTTGTATGCCATCGCGCCGAAGTTCGTGCAGGCGCTGTGGGCGATCGACCTGCACGACGCCGTCGGCAGCTACATGACGGCGCCGGCGTCGCGCACGGCGATTCGCGACGGGCTGCTCGGCGTCTATCGGGCCTGCGCCACGTCGAGGATCACCGTGTCGCCCGCGTCCGCGAGCGTGATGCAGGGGGCGAAGGTCCGGCTGACCGCGAGCGTGGCCAACGCGTACGGCGACTCCCTGCCAGGCACCGTCGTGCGTTGGACGAGCGAGTCGCCGGCGGTCGCGAGCGTCGACGCGAGCGGAATGGTCACTGGCGGAGACCCGGGCCCTTCCCAGCAGGGCAGCGCGCGGATCGTCGCCCGACGCTACGGAGCTCGCGGCTTCGGGACGGTCAACGTCACCGCGTCACTGCCCACGGTGAGCATCGTCACCCACACGGTGCCCAAGTCGGTGATGCGCGTGGAGGGTGCCGATGGCGGATCCGTCGAGTCGACGAGCATCTTCGATGGGGAGCTGCCGAACAACTGGCCGGTACCCTGGGACGGGCGCTCGCCGTGCGACCAGCGGGAGACCCGGTACAAGGACTGGGGGCCCACCTGGTCGCCCGAGGTCGTCCACTACGTTCAGGTTTGCTGGTTCGAGTACGGGTTCTCGCTGTCGGGCCAGCCGAGCGTCGGGGGGCCGCGCCTCGACTACTTCCTGTTCAACTGGGCGCTGCCGGACGGCACCCAGCTGAGCGGACCGTGGGGAGGTCTCTGGGTCGCGGAGCCTTCCTACAGTTCGCGCACCTTCGGATATTGGGAGAATGGGTTCGATCGCATGCCCTGGAGCGGTGTCTGGGCCGTCGCCGTCGACGCCAGCGGTCGGAGGTCGAAGCCGGTATTTGCGCCGTTCACGTACTAGCGAGCCATGCGCGGTCCGCGCCTCGTGGACGAGCGCCAACGCTCCCGTTCGACCTGCTGTCATGACGTCGCATACCATCCTAGCCAGCGCGATGACGTACAGATCCGTCCTCACATTGGTATTCGCGATCGGCACGGTCGCGTGCGAGCCTCAGAGCTCACGCCCGCCCGCACTTTCCAGGAGCGTGGCGACCTATCCCCACGCCACGGACCGGCTGTACCGCCTGTACAGGCAGCAGCTAACCGATTCGAACCCTCTGAAGGTCGAGCAAGCGATTGTGTGCGAGCAGTTCCGTATCGAAAAGGCCGTCGGAACCGAGGAAGGTCGAGCAAGGATCAAAGCTATGCGCGATACGGCGTTCCCCTCGCCTAGCGAGCAGGTCGCCCATGATCGCGTGTATCAGAAGTTGATCGGGGGGGTGACATACTTGGGTGGTGGGCACTGCGACTCCCTCGACGCCCTCGCCCAGCGCGAGGTCCCCATCCCCGCGGCCGGGCGGCGCGATTCCACCCCTCGGCCCTGACCCGCGCCCCGCGGTCAGAGCCGCAGTCCCATCTGCCCCTCCGGCCCCTCCGGCGCCTCCTCGTCGGCGCACGCCTCTCCCGCGTCGTTCGGGTGCTCGGCCAGGTGCTCGGCGTCGATGCCTAACGAGCGGAGGTGCCGGGCGAAGCCCGGCGGGCCGTGGGTGGTGTAGACCTTCGTCGCCCCGCTCTCGCGCGCCGTGCGCACCAGCTCCGGAAAGTCGGCGTGGTCGGAGAGCGGGAGGACGAGGTCGCACCCCTTGTAGATGTTCCACGCCCCGGGGTGCAGCGCCCACCCCGTGAGATGGACGATGCGCTTCCTCGGCAGCTTCTGCACCATCGGCGTCTTGCGCGTGCCGGGCGTGGTGAGCAGCACCCGGCCGCCGATCTCGCCGCGCCGGTAGCGCGTCCACGCGCCCGGCCCCGGGAAGCCGTGCCCCAGCCGCTCGTGCAGCACGCACATGTTGGCGATGGCGCCGTGGAGCATCACGTCGAAGCCGTGGCGCGTGAGGTGCCAGAGCGCCTCCTGGCCCTTGCCGAGCGCGTAGGCGAGGACCACCGGCGTCGCATCGTCGGCGAGCGCCTCCTCGCAGAAGCGCACGAGCCGCCCCACGAGCTCCTCGTCGGGCGGAAAGACGTAGCGCGGCTCGCCGAACGTGCACTCCATGACGAGCGTGTCGCACCGCGGGACCGCCGCCGGCGGCGTGAACGGGTTCCCGCGCAGCTTGTAGTCGCCCGTGTACGCCGCCACCCCGTCCGCGCTCGCGGCGACGATCATCGCCGCGCCCAGGGTGTGCGCGGCCGAGCGAAGGGTGACCTCCGCGCCCCCGACCCGGGCCGGCTCGTCGAGTCGCAGGAGCTGCGCCTCGCGCCGCCCCCGACGCGCGTCGTGCAGCGCCGCCGTCTCCGGCGTGCAGAGGATGCGCGACGCGTAGGAGCAGTGGTCCGAATGCGCGTGCGACACGAACACCGTCCCCGGCGCCGAGCGCGCGTCGAGGTGGAGCCCCGCGGCGGGGAGATAGAGGCCGTGCCTCGTGACGGTGACGAGCTGGGATCGAGGTGTGACGTTCGGCATCGCTGATCCTGTACCCCCGGGCAGGCCCCCTGTGTGCGACTTCGGTGCCGGCGATGGCCCGGTGAGGGCGGGGACCGGACGGGTGCCCGGGCGCTCGATGGCGGGTGTCGGCGGCCGGCCACCCTCGATCCCCGAAGCCGCGCACTCCCCGGGGCGGTTGCCGGGGTTCCCCTCCCCGGTAGCTTCCCACCCATGTGGTCCGACACCCTCCTTCTCGCCGAGCGCGCCCACCTGGTGCGTCTGCTCGGGTGGGGCGCCGCGAGCATGCTCCTCGGCAGCGCGATCCTCGCCCTCCTCGCCGTGCGACGCGTCTCGTCCCCCCTGCTCGCCAACTTCGCGATCCAGACCGCGGCCTGGGGCACGCTCGACCTCGCGCTCGCCGCGCTCGCGTGGCGTGCCCTCGCGCCACGCGACATCTCCGGCGCCACCCGCCTCGACCGCCTGCTCTGGCTCAACACGGGGCTCGACGTCGGCTACGTGGCGGTCGGCATCACGCTCGTCATCACCGGTTGGGTCCTCGGCCGCCGCCTCGCCCCCATCGGCGCCGGCCTCGGGATCATCGTCCAGGGCGCCGCGCTGCTCCTGCTCGACGTGCGGTTCATCGCGATCATCCGCGGACTCACCGTCGCGTGACATCGGCCGGAAGCCGCACTCGCCCCGCCCCCATCCTCTAGATTGAGCGCATGGCTGAAATCACCCTCGACCTCCGCCACCTGCCGAAGTCGCACGCGTACGCCGAGCTCGCGGCGCACGTCGAGAACGTGCTCGCCGGGATCGACGATCCGATCGCCGGGATGGCGACGATGAGCGCGCTCCTCCACCACGGCTTCGGCCACCTCTGGACCGGCTTCTATCGCGTCGTCGAGCCGGGCCGCCTCCTTCGCGTCGGCCCCTACCAGGGGACGCTCGGCTGCCTCGACATCGCCTTCGGCAGGGGCGTCTGCGGGACCGCGGCCGCCGAGGCGCGCACGGTGGTGGTGGAGGACGTGCACGCCTTCCCGGGCCACATCGCCTGCGACGCCCGCTCGGCGTCGGAGATCGTCGTCCCGGTGTGGGCCCCGGACGGCGCGCTGATCGCCGTGCTGGACATCGACTCGAGCGTGCGCGGCGCCTTCGGCGAGGAGGACCGCGTCGGCCTCGAGCGCCTCGTCGGCTGGTTCGCGCGCCAGCCGGTGGCGGCCGGGTGAGCCCGCACGAGCCGCTCTTCGGCGACGTCTCCTCGCCGCCCGACGAGCCCCCGCCGCCGTCCTCCCGGACGCGCCGCCGAAGCTTCTCGGTCTCCGGTGCCACCCGCGCCGGCGTCGGCATGGGAAGCGCGCTCGCGATCACGATCTCGTGGAGCGTCCACAAGTCGATCCTGTGGGCGATCGTGCACGGCTTTCTGTCGTGGGTGTACGTGGCGTACTACGCGCTGACGCGG
>JBJMNL010000021.1:0-3681 GCA_045804285.1 Gemmatimonadaceae bacterium | reverse complement strand
TCGTCGGCCTGAGCCGCCGTGTCGCCGAGCTCGTCGTTCGACTTCGCGAGCTCGCGGGCCAGCGACCGCATCTCCGCCATCTGCGGCGCGACCGCCGCCGCCTGCTCCTGGAGGCGCTGCGCGAGCGCCTCGAACGCCCGCGCGCGCTCGGTCGCGCGCCGCTGGGCCCGCGCGCGGCCGGCGGCGAGAAAGCTCACGGAGAGCGACACGCCGACGAAGATCGCGAAGGTGCGGAGCTCGTCCGTCCCGAGCGTGCTCAGCGTGCCCACGGGGCGGACGAGGTAATAGTCCACCACCAGCACCGCGGCGAGCGCCGCGAGCAGCGCGGGGCCGAGCCCACCGTACCACGCCGCGAACAGCACGGCGACCCAGAAGAACGTGAACAGCTCCCGCTGAATCCAGGGCGCCAGCACGAGCGTCAGGATCAGCGCCACAGCCCAGACCGCCGCGGGCGCCAGATAGCGAAGCCAGCGGGCGCGCGGCGGGTGAAGGGCGCCGCCGGAGGAACGGCGCGGCGGAGCGAGGCCAGACGGGAACGGCGGGGTCACGACTCTCCCACGGCACGGTCGGCGCGCCGAATCCCGGCACGCGACGCACCTTTTCCTAATGATGCGTCGCGCGGCCCGAGGTGCAACCTTCTTTTCCGGACGCGGCGCCAGCTGCGGCGCCGCTCGCCGGGAGCTCGGTTGATCGGGAGCTCAAGCTCGGTAGATCGGGAGCTCAGTAGATGTAGACGCGCGTGCCGACGGGGACGTGGTCGTAGAGCCACTCCACGTCCTCGTCGCGGAGCCGCACACAGCCGTGCGTGACCGCGGCCCCGACCGTCGCCTCGTCGGGCGTGCCGTGCAGGAGGTAGCCACCGCCGAGGTCGAGGCGGAAGCGCCCCAGCTCGCCGGCGATGCGGCGGTTCACGGTCCCGATCGGCGGGACGAACAGCGTGTCGCCGAAGACGATCTCCTCGTCCGTCGGCAGCGCCGCGAACACCGAGTCCGGGTAGAGCACGCCGACCTCGCTCCCGCGGGCCACGAGGCGCGTGCCGTCCTCCAGCGGGACCGCGCGTCCCGGCCGCAGCGCCCGCAGCTGGAGCCCGTGGCGATTCGCCACCTCGACGTAGTGCCAGTCCGGGGGCGTCCACACCGGGGCGGTGTCCTTGGCGACGACGCGGTGCACGCCGCGCGGCGTGCTGAACTGCCAGCTCCGCCCCTCGAAGGCGAGCGTCCCCTCGGTGCCGACGGCGACCGGGGCGGACATCAGCGTGTCGTCGCCGACGAGCGCCCACAGGCGCCGATCCGCGATCGAGACGACGACGCGCAGGTCGCGCGACCGCGCGGCGGCGAGGCGCACCGCCTTCGACACGCGCCGCCCCGCGGCGGTCGACGTCCGCGCCGTCGCGGTGCCCGTCGCCGCCCGGAGCGGGCGGCCGCCGACCGCGGAGTCCACGACGAGCGGCGGCGGCGCGAGGAGCGCCGAGTCGAGGGCGGGGACGTCGCGCGTCGCGACGGGAACCGCCGGCGCGTCCTGCGCCCGTGCCGCGGGGCAGGGGAGCGTGGCGGCGGCGATCGCCACCGCGAGGAGTGAGAGGAGCGAACGGACGGCGTTGGGCACGGCGATACGGCGGGACGCGAGGGAGCGGACTTCGCGGCCCCTGGTGGGCCGCGGCGCGGGCGGGTGGATCGGAGCCGTCGACGGCTCCGACCCGTCCTCCGCGTCTACGACTGGTGCTGCTTCGTCAGGCGACGTCGCACCGAGTCATATGCACCCGCGATGCCGTGGCGTCGCGGCTCAGAACACCCACTTCAGCCCACCCGTGACCGGGATGAACTGGGTCTTGTTGTCCGGCGTCCAGACGTAGACGTAGCGCCCCTCGACGAACAGCTCGGCATGTTTGCCGACGCCGATGCCGACGCCCGCGCCGCCGTTCAGGCCGAACCGCCACGTGTTGTCGTAGTTCGGGGTGAGCGTCCCCGGGCTGCCGAAGTTGTCCACGCCGCGCGGGAAGTCGCGCACGTAGTGGATGCCCGGGCCGCCGAGCACGTAGACGCTCGAGCGCCGCTCGGCGCCGAACGGCGCGCGGAGGACGAGGTCGAGCATCCCCGACCAGATCTTGAGATCCTTGTACGTGATCGTCGTCGGCAGCACCGGCAAGCCGGCGTTGACGTCCTTGCCATTGAGCTGATCGTACTGGACGTCGAAGTTCAGCGCGTACACCCGGCCGGGCTGCTCCCAGCCGAAGGGGACGCGGATGTTCCAGCCCGTGTCCCAGCCGTCCTTCGTGTCGCTCACCGGGAAGGTCGCGCCGCCGGCGAGGCCGAAGTACCAGCCGCTGCGACGCTCACCCATGTTCTCGGTGGTCGTCACGCGCGCCGTCGTGTCCGGGGGCGGCGCCACGGGCGTCGTGTCCGGGGGCGGCGCGGGCGCGGGCGCCGGCGGGGGCGGGGGCGGGGGCGGGGGAGTGGGCGCCGGGGGTGGGGTGGTGGTGTCGGGGGCCGGCGTGGGCGCCGGAGTCGTCGTCGTGTCCTTCCGCACCGGAATGCGCCGCGTCGAACGCGGCTGCCTCTCCTGCGCCGCGGCCTCGCCCGCGGCCACGCCGGCGGCGAGTGAGAGCGCGAGGGCCCAACAGACAGAGTTACGGGTACGCATGCCGAACCTCCTCCACGAGTGCATGTTCTGCTGCGACAGGGTGTCGTGCTGCGAGAGTACGTCCAGCGCCCGCTGCCTTGGCAAAACCAACGCCGTTCAGCGGATGTTTCAGCGACAGCCGCTCGCGACGCTCCCTCGTTAGGTTGCCGGCGACGACGGCCGCGGCGCGCCGTCGTGCCGTCGCCGGCGGCCCTCCCCGGGCCGCCGAGTCCGCCCGCGCGCCGGTCAGCGGCGCACCGTCACCCGCGCCGACCCGCTCTGCCCCTCGCTCGTGGCAGTGATCGTCACCTGCCCCTCCTTCCGGCCGAGGACGAGCCCGGTGCCGCTCACCGTCGCCACCGTTGGATCGGAGGAGCTCCAGGTGAAGGAGCGCCCGGCGAGCACCTTCCCCTGGCCGTCGTACGCCACCGCGGTGAGCTGCACCGTCCGGCCACGGTCGATGGTCGGCTCGGCCGGCGTCACCATGACGCCCGACACCGGCACGAGCTGGACGGTCACCGACGCGCTCCCGCTCGCCCCGTCGCGCGACGCGGTGATGGTCGCCGAGCCGGCGCTCAGGCCGGTGACGACGCCCTGTTGCGAGACGGAGGCGACGCCGCTGTTGCTGCTCGCCCACGTCGGCGGGCGGTCGCCGACCACCTCTCCCTGGCCGTCGCGCACGGTGGCGACGAGCGTCGTGCTCTGCCCGACGAGGAGCGTCGCCGACGACGGGTCGACCGTCACCGACACCGTCCCTGGCGGGCGCACGACGACCTGGGCGAGTCCGGAGTGTCCCTCGCAGTTCGCCGACACCAGCACGGCGCCGGCACGCTTCGCGGTGACGAGACCGTCGCGGTCCACGGCGGCGACGCTCGTGTCGGCGCTCGACCAGAACACCTCGCGCCCGCGCAGGACGCCGCCGTCGGCGTCGGTCAGCACGGCGCCGAGCCGCCCCGACGCGCCGATCGAGAGCCGGAGCGAATCCGGCGACACCGCGACGGCGGCGACCGGACCCCCGGGCGAGGCCGCGTCGCCCCCGCCCCCGCAGGCGCCGGCCGCGGC
>JBJMNL010000020.1:0-4489 GCA_045804285.1 Gemmatimonadaceae bacterium | reverse complement strand
TCAACGTCGGCTGACGAGCGTCCGCGCACGAGCCAGGGCCCCGCTCGCCGGCATCTGCCGGCGAGCGGGGCCCTGGCTCGTGCGGGCGAGGCGAGCTTGACGGTATGCGCCGTCCGTGACGCCTTTTGTCACGGTCGAGCGGTGCGGGCGCGGAATGTGATGCGCTGGGACGCGGACATCGTTGTTCCGACACCCAGAGCCGCAGGAGGGCCGTCGTGACACACTCCAACTCCATCTCGTACGCCGAGCGCGCCGACGCCGTCGGCGTCGGCGCGCGTGCCGTGGCCTACGCCCCGGCCGCGCTCACGATCCTGCGCATCGGGGTGGGACTCCTCTACATGCAGCACGGAGCGCAGAAGCTCCTCGGCCTCTTCGGCGGAGTCGATGGCAACGGCGGGACGGTCCAGCTCGCGTCGCAGTTCGGGCTCGCCGGGATCATCGAGCTCGGCGGCGGGCTGCTGATCGCCATCGGGTTCCTCACGCGTCCCGCCGCGCTCGTCGCCGCGCTCGAGATGCTCGCCGCGCTCTTCGTCGTGCACCTGCCGAGGGGCGGCGCCCCGGTCCAGAACGGCGGCGAGCTCCCCCTGCTCTACTTCCTCGTCTTCCTCTACCTCGCATCCCGCGGCGCCGGCCCCTACAGCGTGGACGCCGTGTTCGACCGCGGACGACGGAGCTGACGCGCCGGCGCGGCGCGGCGCCGCGGCCTACGGCCCCTCGCGCCGGGCGCGGCCGAAGCCGCCGGAGGGGTTCTTCACGGACTCCGGCACCTTCGTCCACTGCTCCGGCGTGAGGATGGAGCGCGCGTCGTCGAGCGCGCGCTGGAGGTTGGCGCGCCCCTCGTTCAGCCTGGGGCGGATCTGCGCGAAGAGCGACGCGGGGTCGGGGTTGTTGCCGGCCCTGCTCACGATCGCGCGCACCTCCTCGCCGAGCGCGTCGTTCTTCCGCGCCAGTGTGTCGGAGAGTGTCTGGAGGCGCGCCACCTGCTCCGGCGTGAGGGCGAGCGTGTCCTTGAGCTCGAGGATCTGCGCGAGCGGGTTGGGGACGCGCGCGCCGAGGCGCACCGCCGGTCCGCCCGGCCCGCCTTGAGCGCCCGGCAGGCCCGGACCACCGCCGATCACCATGCGCGGGCCGCCGGCGCCCCCATCGCCGGCGCCGAAGCCCCCCGCCAGCCGCTCGCGCAGCCCGTCGAGGTTGTAGGCGAAGCGCGCCTGGAGCGCGAGCTGGAACGGCTGGCGGAATGCGACCGCGCTGCCACGCGTGTTCCCGAAGCGCTCGTTGACCTCGTAGCGGAAGCGCTTCGTGGACGGATCGAAGCCGCGCACGGAGAGCAGCGTCGGGTCGGGGCGCGAGGGCTGCCCCCAGCCGCGCAGGTCGCCCGCGCCGTGGAGCGCCTGGTCGAGGCCGGCGAGCGGGTTGACCGCGATCAGCGACAGCGTCAACCGTCGCGCGAGGCCGAGCCGGTCGGGGCGGTAGTTGAGCTGGAGGTCGAGCGACGGGTACCACGGCTCGCTGCAGCTGTTGCGCGCGGCGATCGTCCGGCGCTGGTCGAGCAGACAGCGGCGCGCCCCGGCCGGCGCGGCGGCGAGCAGTCGCCGCATCGCCGCCGCGAGCGCCGGGTCGGCGGCGGCGGTGCTCGAGTCGGCGGGGTCGAAGACGAAGGCGCGGTCGTTGCCGCGCACGCCGTCGCCGTTGACGTCGCCGGCGACGAGCGGCGTGTACGCCCCCCGACGAGAGGCGGCCGACGGCGGTGAGCTCGAGCGACGGCCGCAGGGGCCAGGTCACGGTGCCCACGATCGTATGCCGCCGGTCGAGGTCGCTCCGCGCCCACTCCGCCTCGTTGGGGTTGCCGGCGGTGGTCGCCCCGGCGAAGCCGAACGCGGCACCACCGCTGGCGAACGACGACTGGTCGCGGACGCGCAGCCAGCTGTACGACAGGTTGAAGAGGACGCCGCGGCCGGTGAACGCGTTCACCGACGCCGTCAGTTGCCCGGTCGTCGACCGGAGCCGCGAGCCGACCTCGTACACCTGCCCGAAGCGCTGGTCGCGGCGCGAGGCGGCGAGCGGCGTGGCGCCGGTGCTGTCGACGATCGCGTCCGCGGCGACGTACACGGGCCGGTTCGCCTCGTCGGCCAGTGTGAGCTCCGGCGTCTCGTCCAGGTTCACGTCGCGCACGCCGTAGAGCGCGCGGCCGAGGGCGAGCCGGCCGTCCAGCGTCGCGCTCCACCGCTCCCAGAACCGGCGCGTGACGCCGAGCGAGGCGCGCCACGACCGCGGCGCCGCGAGGTCGCTCGCGAACGCCGTCACCGTCGGACGCGCGCCGGACGGCACCGTCGGTCCTCCGCCGTCGGCGCAGGTGGACGGGATCGCCGCCGTGCCCGCGGCGTAGCCGGCCCAGTCGGGGGCCGGCACGCCGGCGCCGACGCAGACGAGCTGCCGCTCCGCGCCGGCCAGCCCCGTGCCCTGCTGCGCCGCCGAGACGAGCTGCGTCGGGATCACGCCGCGAAACTCGCCGATGCCGCCGCGCACGAACAGCGTCGGCCCGCCGCCGAAGCCGACGTTGCCGCCGCGGTCGCCGCCCCTCTCCCGCTGGGCGGGGAGGCGCGTCCAGGAGAAGCCGGCGCGCGGGCTCAGGTGGGTCTCGCTCGGGAAGTGGTCGGTGCGCAGGCCGAACGCCTCGTCCACCGCCGGGTTGTAGGCGGGCGCGCCGCCGAAGCGCGAGCCCTCGAGCCGCACGCCGTACGTGAGCTGGAGGGAGCGCGACCGACGCCACGTGTCGCCCAGGTAGGCGGCGGCGTTGAGCGACGAGCCACGCCGGCGCCCCTCGCCGTCCGACTCGGCCGGGATCGAGCGCGTGAACAGCGAGGGGGCGTTCGCCTCGAACGCCGCGATCGAATCGAAGACGAAGGTGCCGAAGCGGTTGGTCGCGCTCGACTGGTCGTAGCGCGAGGCGCTGAGCAGCGCGCCGAGCTTCACGCGGTGGGCGCCGCCTGGCGAGAGCCACGACAGCTCGTCCGTTCCCTCGAACGCCGTGGACGATCCGTCGGTGGGCATCGCCGGGCTCGTGCCGAAGGCGAGCGACGTCACCCCCCGCGCGCCGTCGCCGAGGTCCGACGTCACCCGCACGCGCCCCGAGGGGTAGCCCACGTAGGGGTCCGAGGCGCGCGACTCGGCGGAAAGGTAGGCGCGCGTCTCGTGCACCCAGCTCGCGCCGAAGCGCGAGGTGAGCGTGGCGAGGAGCCCGCCCCCGCCGCTCATGGCATTGCCCCCGGCGCTCGGCACCGAGAACGGGCCGACGCGGCTCGCCTCCTGGCGCGTGTGGCGCCAGTCGCCGCGCAGGGTGAGCGTGTGGGCCTCGGTGACGTTCCAGTCGAGGCGCGCCAGGGCGCCCGCGTTCGTGCTTCCGCGATCGGTCGGGATCCCGGCGCCCAGCGGCGACAGGCCGGCGCCGCGCAGCGCCGAGAGGAAGCGCGTCACCGAGTCGTGGCTCGCGCCGAGGCGATCGAGCGTCGCCGCGTCGGCGCCGACGAGCGACTGGAGCGGGTCGTCGCGCAGCCGGAGCTGGCCGGAGCCGAAGAGGAACAGCCTGTCGCGCACGAGCGGCCCGCCGAGGCCGCCGCTGAGCTGCCGCTGGGTGTACCCCTCGCCATAGGCGCCGGGGACGTCGGGTCGCCACTGGAGCGACGGCTCGCGGTCGCCGAGCGTGGCGCTCCCCTGCACCACGTTCGTGCCGCCGCGCGTCGTCGTGGCGATCTGCCCGCCGGTGAACTGCCCGCGGGCGACGTCGAACGAGTTGGTGACGACGCGCGTCGAGCGCACCCCGTCCTGCGGGACGCTCGCCGCGCCGAAGGAGATGCCGTCGAGCGTCGTGTTGTTCTGCGTCGGCCGTTGGCCGGCGACCGAGAAGCCCGCGGGCGTCGAGTCGCTGCCCGCGACGGGGACGACGCCGGGCGCGAGCGGGGAGGAGACGCGAGTGAGACACCGCGGCGGAGTGCGAGGTTGTCGCGCGTCCTCGTATGACGATCGAGCGCCGGCGAGCTCGATGGAAGGCTTCGGCGGCGCGGCCGGGTCGCCGGACCCCGCGGCCGCCACCCACGCCCCCGCTGGTCGCGCCCCGCGGCATCGCATGTGCTGCGTATTCCGGTTACACAGATGAGCGACCTCACGAGCGGCACTGCCCCCGCCCCGCGACGCGACCCGCCGGCCGCGCCGCGCGCACGCGCGCCGGCGTCCGACGCGCCTCGCGACCGCGCGCTCCATCACGCCCGCGCCGCGCTGGAGACGCTCTTCGGCCCACCCGCGACGCGCCCGTTCGTCGTGCGCTACTGGGACGGGTCCGAGGAAGGCGGCGCGCCGGCGGGCGTCGCGGCGCCGCGCTTCACGCTGATCGTCCGGCGGCCCGGCGCGCTCCGGCGCGCCCTCCTCCCCCCCTCCGAGCTCGCCCTCGTCGAGGCGTACCTGCGCGACGACCTCGACGCCGAGGGCGACCTCG
>JBJMNL010000019.1:0-24544 GCA_045804285.1 Gemmatimonadaceae bacterium | reverse complement strand
GCGTAGCGTGGAGCGGCGATCTTACCCTCGTCGGACGGGCCCGACTCAGGCGCCCCGGGATCTCGGGGCCTCGGTTGTGGCCAGCGACCTCACAACTCGTCCACCGACGCCGAAATTGCCGGTGGGCTTCCTTCCGACGGCGTCCCGCGAGAAGGATCCGTTCGCGGGCACCCGTCCCGCGAACGCAAGGACCATGATCGGCCGCGTCTCGCGCGCGCGCAATAGGGGAAAACCCTACACAGCGGGCGCGTCGGTCGGCGCGGCGGAGGCGCGCTACGCCACGCTCTCCGCGCTGTACCGCGCGATGAGCCCCGTGCGCACCGCGTACCGGTGGACGCGGGTGAATATCCAGCAGGCGAGCAGGACGTAGAGCACCGCGAGGCCGCCGCCGCGGAGGAGCGCCGCGGCGGAGAACGCTTGCCCCGCGACGATCGCCCGCATCCCCTCGAAGACGTACGACGGCGGCAGCAGGTGCGCGACGTGCTGCATCCAGCGCGGGAGCGTCGTCAGCGGGTAGAAGACGCCGACGAAGGGCGAGATGAGGCCGGGGATCGGCCACACGAACCACTCCGCCGCCGGTCCGAGCCGCAGCACGATCGCGCTGCCGAGCACGCCGAGCGCGATGCCGAAGAGGAAGAGCACGAGGAGGAAGGGGACGAGCATCGCGCCATAGACGGCGAACGAGAGCCCGAACGCCGCCGTGGCGACGAGGAGCATGACGACGAGCCCCACCGCGCTGGTCGCGACGCTCGACAGCACGAGCCCGCCCACGTACTCGGGGAGCGAGAGTGGCGTCGCGAAGACGTTGAGGAAGTTGCGCGACCAGACGTCCTCGAAGAACGCCATCGTCACGCCCTGCATGACGCGCGTCAGGAAGTCCCAGAGGAGCACGGCGCCGAGGAGCACCGGGACGAAGTTCAGCCCCGGGGGGGCGACCGTGTTCAGGTAGCTGGCCATGAAGCCCCACAGCACCATGTCCACGGCGACCCAGACGAAGAGCGGCAGGACGCGCGACAGGCTCCCGCGCATCAGGTAGAACTGGCGGAGCGCGACGGCGGCGGCGCGGGACGGGCGCACGGTCAGGGCACCTCGAGCGCGAGCGGCTCGCGCGCCACGGCGACGAAAAGATCCTCGAGCGTCTCCAGGCCGTGCTCGCCCGGCAGCGTCCGCGGGTCCCCCTCGAGGAGGATCCGCCCGCGCGAGAGGAAGAGCACGCGGTCGCACACCTCCGCCACCTCGTACATGTTGTGCGACGTCCAGAGCACTCCCCCCGCCCCCTCGGCGGCGAAGCGGCGGATGCCGGCGCGGATGTCGCGCGCCGTCGCCGGGTCGAGCGAGGCGGTCGGCTCGTCGAGGAGGAGGAGGCGCGGCCGGTTGAGCATCGCCTTCGCCAGCCCGACGCGCGACTGCTCCCCCGACGAGAGCACGCCGCACTTGACGTCGCGGAAGCGCCCGAGGTCGAACTCCGCGAGCAGCGCGTCGACGCGCGCGCGCAGGTCGCGCACGCCGTACAGCATCCCGAAGATGCGCAGGTTCTGGTACACGGTGAGGTTGCCGGGCAGCGGCGCGTACGCGGCGGCGAAGTTGGTGCGCTCGAGCGCGCGCGAGCGCTGTGCCGCGAGGTCGATCCCGTCGACGCGGATGCTCCCGGCGCTCGGCGCGAGCACGCCGAGGATCATGCTGATCACGGTCGTCTTCCCCGCCCCGTTCGGCCCCAGGAGCCCGACGATCTCGCCGCGCCCGACCTCGAACGAGACGCCGTCCACGGCGAGGGTGTCGCGGTACGTCTTGCGCAGCTCGGCGACGGCGAGGACGGGCGGCCCCGGGACGGCGCGCCGGCGGCCGTCGCCGCCGCTCTCGGCGGCCGCGCCCGCGGCGCGCTCCGTCGCCGGGCCTTGGGTTGCGATGCGTTCGGTCATGTTCTCCGGTCGTGGGCGGTGCGATCGACTCCGACGGAAGATCCACACCCGACACGCCTTCGCGCCACGTGTCGGACGCCCCCGGAACGTCTCTTGCCGCGCCGTCCCGCTATATCCCAGGAGCCGCGCGATGCCGTCGTACCGCCTGCTGTCCGAGAGCTCGACCGCCACGCTGCCCGGGGGAGTCGCCGAGCTCCGCGGGTGGGAGGTGAGGGACGACAGGGAGATGGTCGTGGGCGCCGTGCGTGACGCGGTGCTCGACGAGGCGGGGGAGGTGTGCTACCTCGACGTCCAGCTCGCCAACGTCGTCGGCGCGCGGCGCGTCCTGCTCCCCATCGGCTTCGCGCGCCCACTGCCCACAGTGGGCGTCGTCGAGCTCCCGGGGCTGACGCGCGCCGACCTCGACGCGCTGCTGCGCGCGCTCCCCAAGTACGAGGGGAGCGACCTGGCCGGCGTCATCGCCGAGTACCAGCGGCGGCTCGGCAGCTCGTGGGCGCGCGACCTCACCGACCAGAACTCGTTAGGCTCGGTACGCTCGACCGACCCCGACGTCCCCCCTCCGCCCGGCGCCTAGCGGGCTGAGCGCGGACGCCGATTGTCCCGCACGCCGCCGGCCCGTACGTTCCGGCCATGCTCACCGATCGCGGCGGGCCAGCCCCCGGGGCTCGCGCCGGGACGCGGCGGCTCATGGCGGTGCTGGCGCACCCGGACGACGAGTCGCTCGGCGTCGGCGGCGCGCTCGCGCGGTACGCGGCCGAGGGCGTGGAGACCCACGTCGTGACGGCGACGCGCGGCGAGCGAGGGCGCTTCTTCACGAACGAGAACCGGCCGAGCGACGCCGAGGTCGGCCGCGTGCGCGAGGCGGAGCTCCGCGCCGCCGCGCGCGTGCTCGGCGTGCGCGAGGTCGCGCTGCTGGACTACCTCGACGGCGAGCTCGACCGCGCCGAGCCGCGGACGGTGGTCGGGCGCATCGTCGAGCACGTGCGCCGCGTGCGCCCCGACGTCGTCATGACCTTCGACCCGTTCGGCGCCTACGGCCATCCTGACCACGTCGCGATCTGCCAGCTCGCGACGGCCGCGGTCGCGGCGGCCGCCGATCCGACGTTCGGGCCGGAGACGCCGCCGCACGCGGTCGCGAAGCTGTACTACTTCGTCACCAGCGAGCCGGCGTGGGCCACCTATCAGGCCACGTTCAAGACGCTCGTCTCGCGGGTGGACGGGCGGGAGCGGCGCGCCATGCCCTGGCCCGACTGGGCCATCACCACCGCCGTCGACGCCCGCGCCCAGTGGGAGACGGTCTGGCGCGCGGTGCGCTGCCACGAGACGCAGCTCGCGATCTACCAGCGGCTGGCCGAGCTGACGCCCGCCGACCACGAGACACTCTGGGGATCGCAGACCTTCTACCGCGCCATGAGCCGCGTGAACGGCGGCCGCGAGCGGGAGAGCGACCTCTTCGCGGGGCTGCGCTGAGCGTCGCCGCCGGCCGCGCTACGCCGCCGGCTCTCCAGCCTCCGCCCCGGCACCCTCACCGCCCTCGCGGATCGTGAGCCAGTCGGTCCGGACGCGCCCCCACTCCTGGATCAGCACCCCGTGCCGCTCGAAGAGCTGCCGGATCTGCGCCGGCGCGTACCCGCCGATCTCCTCGAGCACCGGGACGAGCACGCTGAGCGCGTCGTCGCTGATCACCGTGCGCCGCGCAATACGGGCGATGTGACGGGCCTCGGAGGCCGCGATCGTCAGGCCGTCGCCGTAGCTCACGTGGAGCATGACGTGGAGGTCCGACGTCCCGTCGCCGACGTAGACGACGCGCTCGCTCGGCATGCCCAGCGCGACGCGCAGCTCGTCGACCGCCGCGACCTTGCCGTAGCCGGCGGGAACGCGGACGACCGACTCGATCTCCCCCGTGCCGGCGTGATAGCCGAAGCGCGTGCCGATCACGTGATCGGGGGGCACGACGTCGCGCAGCGCGGAGTGGACCACCTCCTCCGGCGCCGCGGACACGACGTAGAGCTCGAAGCGGAAGCCGTCGATGCCGTGGTCCAGGAAGCGGCTCAGCAGGGCGATGTTCCGCTTCAACCGGATGCGCCGGCCCGTCTCGACCAGGTCGGCGCGCCGGACGCGCCGGTACTCGGGGTCGTGGCGCAGGAGGTAGGTGAGCTCCGCGCCCTCCTGCACGAGGTTGAGCCGGGAGAGCCCCGCCACCTTCTCGCCGAAGCCGTCGATGCCGAGCATCTCGCTCAGGACGTGTCCCGAGTCGTTGAAGCTCAGCGTCTGGTCGAAGTCGCTCACCAGCAGGTAGTGCTTCCTCATGAGGTCGTTCCTCCTCCCCGTCGGCGCGCCGGCGACGAAGCGCCGCGACGTTCCCGGCCCCGCGGCCGCGCCGCATACGTGACGCGCCCCCGCATCCGGGCGGGATGCGGGGGCGCGTCTCTCCATGATGCGATGGAGTCAGCTCGACCGCGTCCGCGCTCGCCCCGCCGGCCCGTGCGTCGTCGGGCGGCGGTCGAGCAGCTCGTTCGGAAAGCGGTTGGCGGACGGATGCATCGCGTCGGCTCTCGGTCGCGGCGTCGGCGCTGTGCGCGCCGCACACCTCGGAACGTACCGCGCGAGAGACGAGAGGTCAAAGTCCGCACGTACCGGGCTCGTACCGGGCTCGCCGCACCCGCTCGCTACGCGCGAAGCTGGCGCGGCGGCCCGCTGGCGCGGGGAAGTCGAACTCGCCGACGTGTCCACGAGCGCGGAGCGGTAGCACCGCGGCCCGTGCCGCCACGCCACACAACGCCCGACGCGACTCGTGCGTTAGCCTACGTCCCTCCCATCCCCCCGGAGCATCGCATGACACTCGCGCCACGCGCCGCGCGTCCCGCGCTCGCCCGTCTCGCCGCGCTCGCCCTCGCCGCCGCCCCGCTCGCCCCCGCCGCCGCCCAGCGCGCGGCCGAGCGCGCGTTCACCGTCGAGCAGGTGAAGAGCTATCCCTTCCCGAGCGAGCTCGCCGCCGCGGCCACCGGGAGCCGGATCGCGTGGGCGCTCGACGAGCGCGGGCGGCGCAACGTCTGGGTAGCCGAGGGCCCCGACTTCTCGCCGCGCCAGCTCACGCGCTACGACAGGGACGACGGGCAGGAGCTCACGAGCGTGCAGCTCTCGGCGGACGGCAAGTGGGTGGTGTACGCGCGCGGCGGCGACCACGGAGGCAACTGGGACGACGCCGTGACGGTGAACCCGACCCAGAGCCCGTCGCCGCTCAAGGTGCAGGTGTGGGCCGTGCCGTTCGACGGCGCCGCCGCGCCGCGGTCGTTAGGCGAGGGGGACGAGCCCGTCGTGTCGCCGAAGGGGGACGTGGTCGCCTTCGTGAAGGACCGGCAGATCTGGAGCGCGCCGGTGGACGGGAGCGCCCCCGCGAGGCGGCTCTTCGCCTACCGCGGCGACGCCGGCGAGCCGGAGTGGTCGCCGGCCGGCGACCGCCTCGCCTTCGTCTCGGGGCGCGGCGACCACGCCTTCGTCGGCGTGTACGCCGGCGACTCGACGCCGATCGTCCTCCTCGCGCCCTCCACGGCGCGCGACGCGAGCCCGCGCTGGTCGCCCGACGGGCGGCGCATCGCCTTCGTCCGGCGGCCCGGCGCCGGTGGCGCCCCCGATTCGATCCTCGCCCAGCGCCCGACCCCGTGGGCGATCTGGACCGCCGACGCGGCCACCGGGGAGGCGCGTCTCCTCTGGGAGAGCCCGAAGACCCTGCGCGGCTCCGTGCCGAACACGCACGGCGGCACGAACCTCCACTGGGCGGCCGGCGGGCGGATCGTCTTCCTCTCGTACATGGACGGCTGGCCGCACCTCTATTCGATCGCCGAGTCGGGGGGGCAGCCGCTGCTCCTCACGCCGGGCGGCTACATGGCCGAGCACGTCGCCCTGAGCCCCGACGGGCGCTGGCTCCTCTTCGCCGCGAACGCCGGCGCGGGCCCCGACGACGTCGACCGCCGCCACGTGGTGAGGGTGCCGGTGGACGCGGCGGCGCCGCAGGTCCTGACGCCCGGCGCCGGGATCGAGTGGGCACCGGTCTCCACCGGTGACGGCCGCGCGATCGCTTTCGTCGGCGCCACCGCGCAGCGCCCGCCGCTGCCCATGGTCATGGCCGCGAGCGGGGGCACGCCGCGGCCGATCGGCGCCGACCGCATCCCCGCGGACTTCCCCACCGCGCAGCTCGTGGTGCCGCGCAAGGTCGTCTTCCGGGCGAGCGACGGCGTGGAGGTGCACGCGCAGCTGTTCGACGCGGGGGGGCCCCCCCACCGGGAAGGTAGCGCCGCGCGCGGAGCCGCCGGCACCGGAAGCACGCGCGCCGCATCCCCCGCCCCACGGCCGGCCATCGTCTTCGTCCACGGCGGCCCCCCCCGCCAGATGCTCCTCGGCTGGCACTACTCCGACTACTACGCGAACGCGTACGCCATGAACCAGTACCTCGCGAGCCGCGGGTACGTGGTGCTGAGCGTCAACTACCGGCTCGGGATCGGCTACGGCTACGAGTTCCACCAGCCGCCGGACGCCGGCCCGCGCGGGGCGGCGGAGTACCGCGACGTGAAGGCCGCCGCCGAGTGGCTGCGCGCGCAGCCGGGCGTGGACGCGAAGCGGATCGGGATCTGGGGCGGCTCGTACGGCGGCTTCCTCACCGCGCTCGCGTTAGGCAGGAACTCCGACGTCTTCGCGGCCGGCGTCGACATCCACGGCGTGCACGACTGGACCGGCGAGCGGGCGCGGCCGCTGCTCGAGCCGCGCTACGAGAAGGCGCCCGACGCGCAGCGCGCGCTCGACGTGGCGTGGGCGTCGTCGCCCGTGGCGAGCGTGAAGACATGGCGCGCGCCCGTGCTCCTCATCCACGGCGACGACGACCGCAACGTGCGCTTCGGCTCGACGGTGGATCTCGTGCAGCGACTCGCCGCCGCCGGCGTGCCGTTCGAGGAGCTGGTCATCCCCGACGACACCCACCACTGGATGCGCCACGCGAACGCCGTGCGCGCCGACTCGGCGACGGCGGAGTTCTTCGACCGCAAGCTCAAGGGGGAGCGGACGGCGAGCAGGCGGTAGCGCCCCTCGCCGGCCGCGCCGCCGGCCGCGTCGCCGCGGCTACTTGAGGGAGCCGATGAACTCGTCGATCGGGATGGCCACGAGCGTCGTGAGCTTGATGCTGCCGCGCGACGCCAGCTCCGCCGAGATCCGGGCGACGGCCGCCGAGTCGGCGGCCTCGACGACGCTCACGAAGTCGTACGGGCCGAGGACGGCGTATTGGGCCCTCACCGCCGCGCCGAGCTTCTCGACCTCTTTGTTGACCTCGCGGATGCGCTCGGGGTTCGACTTGATCGTCTTCGCCCCCTCGTCCGTGAGCGTGCTCAACATGATGAACGTCGGCATGCCTGCCTCCGGTCGGGAGTGGGAGCGAATATGCGCCGCCCGGCCCGCGCGGGCAAATCCGCCGCGATCATGACCCGCGAGCGCGCGGCCCAGCACCAGAGGTGGGCCGGACGCAGCCCGACGCGCCCCCGCCGGCTGGAGCCGGAGGCGGACGGTCAGCACCGTGGGCAACATCGGCGCGAGGCGCCGTTCGGGGTGCCGCCCGAGTGCCTCAGCCGCTGGCCCGCAGCAGCCAGCCGACGAGCAGGATCAGGGCGAGGATCACCACCACCCAGAGCGCCGCTGGCCAGTGGCGCACCTGGAGGAGCCCCGGGTGGCGATTCGCTCGTCGCATACCCCCTCCCTCGACGACCCTCGTACGCTCTCGCGCGCTGAGGCGGATCATCCGGCCAACGCCCGAGCTCGGCTGCGGCGCTCGACCAGCACGCGCCGCGTCGCTCGACGAATCTGTGCGCCTCGGGTGAGGCGCACAACCTGACGCGACGCGCGACGACGACGCGCGACGGGGAAACGCGACGACGAGACGCGACGACCGCGAGCTCGAGCCGGAGCGGACCGCTCGCGCGATCTCCCCACCGGCTGGCACCGCCCGGCTGGCACCGCGCCCGGCACCGCCGTAGCTTCGGACACCGTTCCGGTGCCCGCGGACAGATTCGGAGGTCGCCATGCTGTCCGAAGCTCAGCGAAAGCCCCGCGACGAGGAGATCGACGTCTACGGCCTGACGCATCCCGGCCTCGTCCGCTCCTCGAACCAGGATCACTTCCTCATCTGCTCGCTCCACAAGCAGGTGGAGATCCGTCAGACCAGCCTCCCCGACGTCGGCGAGCTCGGCTGGAGCGCCGACCGCGTGGCGCTCGTCGCGATGGTGGCGGACGGGGCGGGAGGTGGCGTCGGCGGCGAGCACGCGAGCCGGATGGCGGTCGAGGCGGCGACCAAGTACGTCGCCGAGAGCACGCAGTGCTACTACTCCTCCGACTTCGACGACGAGACGTTCGCGCAAGCGCTCTACGACGCCGCGATGCGCTGCCACTGGGGCCTGCTCGAGACCGCCGACGTCGAGCCCGAGCTCCGCGGCATGGCGACGACACTCACGCTCTGGATCGGTGTCTGGCCACGCTCGTACCTGCTCCAGGTCGGCGACAGCCGCTGCTATCAGCTACGCGGCGGCGAGCTGAGACAGATCTCTCGCGACCAGACGATGGCGCAGGAGCTCGTCGACCTCGGCGCCCTCCCGCGCGTCGAGGCCGCGAGCCCGCGCCTCGCGCACACCCTGTCCAGCGCCATCGGCGGCCCGCAGACGGCGCCCTGCGTCACGCAGTTCGACCTGCAATGGGGGGACGTCGGGCTCCTCTGCAGCGACGGCCTCACGCGCCACGTGCCGCACGAGCGCATCCGCGAGCGCCTCCTCGCCATGCGCTCCGCGCGCGAGGCGTGCGAGGGGCTCGTGCAGGACGCGCTCGACGCCGGCGGCAGCGACAACGTCACGGTCATCGTCGGGCGCATGGACCAGCGCGGCGGCGCCTGAGCGCGCGGGCGGGCTCCCTCGCCGCCCGCCGCGCCCCCCTCAGTCGAGCTCGATCCGCACCTGCAGCGGCTCCCCGTCGAGCTGGTGCAGGTTGACGAGCGTGCGCGTGCCGTGCCGCGCGAAGTGCAGCGAGACGCACGATCGGCCCACCCGGAGGCGGGAGATGGTGAGCTCGCGCAGGAAGCCCGGGAGCACCGGGTTCCGCAGATGCAGCACGCCCGCCGGCGCCTCCGGGAAGATGCCGAGCATCGCCTGGAGCAGCATGAAGAGCGCGCCGCTCGCCCACGCTTGCGGCGAGCAGCTCACCGGGTAGAGCACCGGCCGCGTCTCGTACGAGCGGCGCATGCCGCAGTAGAGCTCCGGCAGGCGCTGGAGCTCCATGTTGGCGGCCGCCTGATGCAGCGCCCCGACCACCGGGAGCGCGTGCGACGCCAGCGCGTAGTGGGACAGCCCGAGCACGACGAGGGCGTTGTCGTGCGGCCAGATGGAGCCGTTGTGATAGCTCATCGGGTTGAACACCGGGTGCCGCGCCGAGAGCGTGCGGATCCCCCATCCGCTGAACATGTCCGGCCCGAGCAGCGTCTCCGCCAGCCGCGCCGCGTGCGCCGCGTCGGGAACGCGGCTCCAGAGCAGGTGGCCGGCGTTGGACGTCACCGTCGGGAGCGGCCGCTTGTCCCCGTCGAGCGCGAGCGCGAAGCAGCCGACGTCCTCGAGCCAGAAGCGCTCGACGATCCGCTCGCGCAGCCGCTCGGCGTCGGCCCGCAGCCGCGCCGCCTCGTCCGGATCGCCGAATCGCTCGAGGATCGCGGCCGTGCGGAGCTTCGCGTCGTACACGTAGCCCTGCACCTCCACCAGCGCGATCGGGGGCGACGGGAGGCGCCCGTCGGGGAAGGGCACCCCGTCGCCGGAGTCCTTCCACCCCTGGTTCACGAGCCCCTTGTCGGAGGTGCGCGCGTACTCCACGAAGCCGTCGCCGTCCAAGTCGCCGTAGCGGTCGATCCACTCGAGCGCGCGCCGCGCGTTGGGCAGGAGCTCGCGCACGAGCGCCTCGTCCGCCGTCCAGCGCCACGCCTCGTTCAGCAGCACCAGCCAGAGGGGGGTCGCGTCGATGGTGCCGTAGTACGGCACGTGCGGGATCTCGCCGCTGCGCGCCAGCTCCCCGCGCCGGAGCTCGTGCATGATCTTTCCCGGCTGCTCCTCCGTGAAGGGGTCCTCCCTCGTGCCCTGCCGGCGGGCGAGGTAGCGCAGCGTGTCCACGGCGATGCGCGGGTTCAGCGGGAGCGTCTGGATCGAGGCGATGATCGAGTCGCGCCCGAACGCCGTGGCGTACCAGGGAATCCCGGCGGAGATGATCTCGCTCCCGTCGGCCTCCACATAGAGCGCGCGCAGGTCGTCGATGGCGCGCGCGAGCGTGGCGTCGAACACCTCGTCGTCGGTGGCCCACCGCGAGCACTCGGCGCGCCACCGCTCGTAGCCGGCGTCGAGCTCCGCGCGCCGGTCGTCGACCGGCGCGCGCACGAGCGCGGGGCGCTCGATGGACGCGACGTCGGCGCGCACCGCCCACTCGAGCTCCACCGGCGTCCTCGGGAGGAGCCGGAAGCGCCACCGGGCGCCGCGCGGGCCGATCTCGTCGGGCGCGTCGCGGAAGAAGACGCCGCTGCGCAGGAGCACGCCGTCGCGCCCCCGGTACGCGAACGCGATCGAGTGCTCCCCCGCCCGCGGCGCGACGAACTCCCCCCGCCACTCGCGCCGCCACCCCCGCACCTCGAAGATGTCGGCGAAGTCGCACCCCACGGCGAGCTCGAGCCAGTAGTCCACCGGCTCGAGGAGGTAGTTGGTGACGGTGAGTCGCTCGACGAGCGCGTCCTCGAGCAGCAGCTCGCGGTGGACGTGGATCGCGTGCTTGGGGTCCCACCGGTTTCCGCCGAACGACAGGTCGGTGACGGCGAGGTCGATCTGCGCCGAGTACGGCCGGGGCACCTGCGCCGAGAGCAGGACCGGCGGCCCGCCGCTGACGCGGAGCGCGTAATGGCTCAGGATCCGCGTGTCGTCCTGGAAGAGACCGAGCGAGCAGTGGCCGGCGGGCTCGACGTCGCCGTGGCTGTCGACGAGGAGGAAGAGGCGGTCGTGCTTGAGCACGACCGCCCCCTCGATGGGGGTCTCCCGCTCGCACGCGATCGTCGGATAGCCGACCGCCTCCTCCATTGCGACGGCTTCCAGCCCCGCCTCGGGGGCACCGGCCGTGGCCGCCATCGTGGCGGCCACGGCGTCGTCGGGCCGCATCAGGCGATCCGGAGGCTCTGGCGCGCCCCCGCGACGAGCTGGCGCGAGGTGACGCGCTGGTAGAGTCGCTCGTGCGCCGTCACCATGTGCTCGCGGCCGAACCGCTCCGATGCGCGCTCCCGGCAGCGGCGGCGGTCGATCCCGTCCACGGCGCCGCCGGGCCGCACCAGCTCCACCATGTGCTCGGCCGAGGCGGCCACGAAGCCGGTGACGCCCTCCTCCACCAGCTCCGGCACGCTGCCGCGGCCGAAGGCCACCACCGGACACCCCGAGAGCATGGCCTCGACGAGGATGATCCCGAACGGCTCGTTCCACTCGATCGGCGCGAGCAGCGCCCGCGCGTCGCGCAGGAGCGGCACCTTGGTCGAGAGTCCGACGCAGCCGAGGTGGTGCACGTGCGGCCGGACGAGCCGGGGCTGCAGCTCGCGCCGCGCCCACTCCTCGTCGGGGGGATGGACCTCCCCCGCGACGCGGATCGGCACCCCGGCGCACGCCGCGGCGTCGATCGCCGTGTGCGGCCCCTTCACGCTCGAGAGCCGGCCGACGAACGCGACGTAGTCGGCCGGCCGCTCGGTCCACTCGTACTTCGCCGGGTCGAGTCCGTGGTGGATCACCGTCACGTCCGGGAGCGGCACCTCGCGGCGCCGCTGGTCCTCGGAGATCGCGACGTAGTGCGCCGCCGGGCAGTAGCGATAGAACGCCGACAGCCGCTCCTCGCGCGCGTGGTGCAGCGTGTACACGAGCGGCACGTCGGGGAGCAGCCGCGCGCAGGCGAGCGCCACCGCGGAGTGCGCGTGGACGACGTCGAAGTTGCCCGCCTCGCGGACGCGCTGCATCGCCCACGACACGTGATTGAGATCGGTCAGCGTCTCCGGCGGCCACTGCGCCTGCGGGTAGAGCGAGTGCAGCTCGGTCGCGCGCGTGGAGTCGCCCGTGGCGAAGAGCGTCACGTCGTGGTCGCAGGCGGCGAGCCCCTCGGCCAGCTCGTGCACCACGAGCTCGGTGCCGCCGTAGGTACGCGGCGGGACGGAGAGAAAGGGTGTGGAGATCAGCGCGATGCGCATACGTCATGCACGTCACTGGTGAGCCGCGGCCGCCACCCCGGGCGGGGTGGGGCGGCGGCCGGTGCCAGCGCCGCCGGCGCGTCAGGCGACGCCGTGGGCGCCGGCCGGCTGGCACGGCGAGGTCGCGCGGGTCGTCACCCGGGCCTCCCCTACAAACAGGAGGCAGGCGGCATCCCGCGTGCCAGCGGGCGTCCGGCACCGCCGCAACCGTGGAACGTCCGGCGCACCTCGCATATCCTTACCACACCACGGGCCGGCGGCGCGGCCGCGCCGCCGGCCCCGCCCTCCCCGACCACGCCCCCCCTCTCGCCCTCCACGAGCCGGATGCTCTTCGTCGACAACCGCGGGATCACCGACGCCCGCGTGAACCTCGCGCTCGAGGAGTACGTCTTCCGCCACAAGCCCACGGCCGAGGACTGCCTCCTCTTCTACGTCAACGCGCCGGCGATCATCATCGGCCGCAACCAGAACACGATCGAGGAGATCGACGCCGACGTCGTGGCGGCGCGCGACATCACCGTCGTGCGGCGCATCTCCGGGGGCGGCGCGGTCTACCACGACCTCGGCAACCTGAACTTCAGCTTCATGACCGCCGAGGTCACGGGGCGCTTCAACCGCTACGACCACTTCACCCGCCCCGTGATCGCGGCGCTGCGCGACCTCGGCGTCCCGGCGGAGCTCGGCGGGCGCAACGACATCCTGGCGGGCGGGCGGAAGATCTCCGGGAACGCGCAGTTCGCGTCCCCGGCGCGGATGTTCAGCCACGGCACCCTGCTCCTCGACTCCGACCTCGACGCCGTGACGGCGGCGCTCCGGCCCAGGCCGGGAAAGGTGGAGAGCAAGGGGGTGAAGAGCATCCGGAGCCGCGTCGCCAACATCGGCGAGTTCCTCCGCGCGCCGCTCGACGTCGACGAGCTGCGCGAGCGCATCCTCGAGCAGATCTTCGGGACCCGCGACCGCGCGCGCATCCCGACCGTGGAGCTGACGGCGGCCGACTGGGCCGGCGTCGACGCGCTCGTGGCGACGAAGTACGGCACCTGGGAGTGGAACTACGGCGAGAACCCCGCCTCCAACGTCCAGCGCGCGCGCCGCTTCCCGGCCGGCGAGATCGACGTGCGGCTCGACGTGCGCGAGGGTCGCATCGCGGCGGCCCGCATCTTCGGCGACTTCATGGGGCGCGAGGAGGTGGGCGCGCTCGAGGCGCGGCTCCTCGGCCTGCCGTACGACCGCGCCGCGATCGCCGCGAGGCTGAGCGACGTGCGCGTCTCGGACTACTTCGGCGACGTCGCCCGGGAGGACGTGCTCGACGTCCTCGCGCCCTGAGCGCCGCCGCTCAGATCGCGGCCCGGATCGCCCCGGCCAGCTCCTCGTCGGTCAGCGCGATCGGGTTCCCCTGCATGCTGCTCGCCCGCCGCGCCTTCTCGACCACGCCCGGTACGTCCCCCTCCGCGACGCCGTACGCGGAGAGCGCCGGCACCTCGAGCTCGTCGACGAGCTCGCGCAGCCAGGCCGCTCCGTCCTCGGCGCGCGCGCTCGCCCGTCCCGTGAGGATCCGGCCGACCTCGTCGTAGCGCGCCAGGGCGGGAGAGTCCGGCGCGCGGGCGCGGAGGGCGCGCACGTTGAGCTCCACCACCGGTGGGAGGAGCCGCGCGCAGGCGGTGCCGTGCGGGACGGGGAACATCCCCCCGAGCGGCGCCGCGAAGCCGTGCACCGCGCCGAGCTTCGCGTTGGCGAGCGCGAGACCGCCGCAGAGGCTCGCCACGGCCATGTCGCGCCGCGCGTCCACGTCGCCGCCGTCCCGGAACGCGCGCCGGAGCGCGCCCGCCGCGCGCCGCATCCCCTCCCGCGCCACGGCGTCGGTCAGCGGGTTGGCCCGCGGAGTGACGAACGGCTCGATGCACTGGGTCAACGCATCGAGCCCGGTGCTGGCGGTGATCGCCGGCGGCAGCGTGTAGGTCAGCTCCGGGTCGACGAGCGCCACCGCCGGCAACATGAGGGGGCTGCGCAGGCTCACCTTCTCGCGCTCCTCCTCGACCAGGAGCACCGCGTTGCGCGTGACCTCCGCGCCCGTGCCGGCGGTGGTCGGGATCGCGATGAGCGGCGCCGGCCGCTCGGTGAGCGGCCGCCCCCGCCCGACCACCTCCAGGTAATCGTGGAGTCGGCCGCGATTGGCGATGAGCGCGGCGACCGCCTTCCCGGCATCGATGACGCTTCCCCCCCCGAGCGCCACCACCAGATCGCACCCCTCGCGCCGGGCACGCTCCGCCCCCGACTCCACGAGCGCGGCGGTCGGCTCGCCGGCGACGCGCAGCTCCGTCGTCGCGAGCCCGCTCCCGCGCAGCAGCTCCAGCAGCGGCCCGGCGCGCCCGCCGCGCCCGGAGACCACGAGTGCCCGTGAGCCCATGCCCGCGGCCAACGCGCCCACCTCCCGGCACGTCCCCTCGCCGAAGAGGATGCGCGCCGGCGCCGCGAACTCGAAGCTCACCGCGCGCGCTCCCGTGGGAGCTCCCGTGGGAGCTCCCATCCGGTCGGCTCGGGGAAGAGCGCGCGATACTTCACGCTCCGTCGCGGCTCGGCCATCATCGGCTCGACCGCGTCCCGCCACGCCGCGTAGTGCGACGTCGCCTTGTGCCGTGCCGGGTCCTCCGGCGTGCGATAGATCTCCACTAGGAGAAAGCGGGTGGGGTCGTCGTCCTGCCGCGCGACGTCGAAGCGCACGACGCCGGGCTCCCGCAGGCTGTGGCGCGCGTTCTCCCGCGTCGCGGCCTCGAAGGCCTCGACGGCATCGGGCTTCACGTGGACGTGAACGTGGACGACGAGCATCTCCCCCCCTCGGCTGGTGTGACGGCGGCCCGCGGCGCGCTCGGGACCCTGGAAGAATAGCGTCTCGCCCGCGGTAGGGACGGCACTCAGGAGGACGCGACCGCCCGCCGCGCGCCGCCGGCCGTCGGAGCGCCGCGCCGGTACGCGGACTCGGGGATCTCCGCCAGCCGGGAGCGATGGACCATGTCCCCGAGGCCGAAGAACTGCTGGAAGCTCATGATGAGCGGGCGCCACCGCGCCGGATCGATCCGGTCGTCGTGGCCGGCCATCCGGATCGCCTCGTCGACGTGCACGCGGACGATCCGCAGCTCGAGCGCGATCAACCCACCCCGGCGCGCCGGCTCGCGCACGGCGAGCGGATGCACCGCCTCGAGCTCCGCCTCGAGGTGCACGGGGCACTCGCGCACGCGCGGCGCGGCGACACACTCGGCGGGGAGCGGCGTGAGCCCAGCGACGCCGAACTTGTCCCGCTCGTGCCGGTAGCCCATTGCGACCTTGTGCGGCGGCACGGGGTCCGACCCGGTGGTCCGCGCCAGCCGGTCGACGGCCGCGACCTCCTGCACCGACGGCAGGTTGAGCACGCACTCGCCGGTGCGCTGGATGTTGATCGGCGTCTGGGAGCGCGCGCCGAATCCGAGCATGCAGCTCCGCCCGAGCCACCACACCGACGACATCGGCGCGAGGTTGGGAGAGCCATCGGGATTGGTGGAGCTGACGAGAGCGACCGGCGTGCCGAAGTAGAGGATCGCGGGGTCGATCGTGACGTGGGTGCGGGCAGGCGACGGCATGGGAGTGAGCGGCGGGGGACCGGACGCGGCGCGTCCGCGGGTGATGACGGTGAACGCCGGGACGATACCGCCGGCGGCCCGCATCGAGCGTCCCGAGGATTGCGCTCGAATCCCGCGTCACGCGGGTGGACGCGGTGGCGGGCGCGCGGGGCGCGCCCCGGGCGGGCTACTTCGCGTCGTGGAAGATCACGCCGAGCGTGTGACGCGTGCCGGCGCGCACGCGGCTCACGCCGTGCCGGACGTTGACCCGGTAGAAGCCGCGGCTTCCGCGCACCGGGCGCACGCGCGTCGTGAAGAACACGAGGCCGCCCCGCGCGCCGCGCACCACCTCGGCCGCCGACTGCGCTCGCGGCCGCTGCTCGACGAGCACGAACTCGCCGCCCTCGTAGTCGACCCCGGGCTGATCGAGGAAGGCGAGGGTCTGGAAGGGGAAGGCGACGGCGCCGTACAGGTCCTGATGCAGGCAGTTGTAGCCACCCGTCTCGTACCTGAGCAGGAGTGGCGTCGGCTTCGTCTGCCCCTGCTCGGCGCAGTGCGCCAGGAACGCGCCCAGCGTGTCCGGGAACCGCTCGCCGCTCCCGAGCGCCTCCGCCCAGCGGTTCGCGATCGCCGCGAGGTGCGGATAGGCGTGCTCGCGCAGGGCGGCCACGACGGGCGGCAGCGGCGCCGCGAGATACTTGTACTCTCCCTCGCCGAAGCGGTGGCGCGCCATGTCGATCCGGCTGCGGAAGGCGTGCTCCTCGCCGTACAGCGTGACCAGGCCGGCGCACTCCTCCGGCGTGAGCACCGGCTCCGTCTCGGCGTGGCCCACCAGCCAGAGTGCCCGCTCGATGGCGTCCCAGTCGAGCGCGTCGATTCGCGCGGCGATCGTCACGTGCGCTGCCCTCCCTGCCGGTTCCGCCCAGTCCCTCGCCCGGCGGCGCCCGCGGGCACCGCGACCTCCTGCCGGTCTCGCGCGCCCGCCCCGGAGAGCGACTGCCAGAGATGGAGCGCCGCGTAGGCCCGCCACGGACGCCACCGCTCCGCGAGCCGCGCGATCTCCGCCGGACGCACGGTGCGCGCGAGGTCTCGCATGGCCTTCACGATCCCGAGATCCGAGGCGGGGAACGCGTCCCGATCCCCGAGCGCCCGCATGCGCAGATAGGCGGCCGTCCACGGCCCGATCCCGCGCACCGCGGTGAGCAGGGCGTCCACCTCGTCCGGCGCGCCCCCCCGCAACGCGCTCAGGTCGAGCCCTCCGGTCACCGCGCGCGCCGCCGCCGCGATCGACGCCGCCTTCGCGCGCGTGAGGCCGATGCCGAGAAGGTCGCCCTCCCCGAGCGCCGCCAGCGATTCCGGCGAGGGGAAGCAGAGGAGATGCATGCCGTCGAGCGCGGGGGCCCGCTCGCCGACGAGTCGCGCCAGGCGGTCGGCCATGGTGCTGGCCGCCGCGACGCTGACCTGCTGGCCGAGGATCGCGCGGATCAATCCCTCGAAGGGATCCACGAGCTGCGGCAGTCTGATGTACGGCTGTCGCGCGACGAGCGTGGCGAGCACCGGGTCCCGTGCGGCGAGCGCGACGAACGCGTCGACCTCTGCGTCGAGGTCGAACATGCGCGTCACCAGCCGCGCGAGCACGCCGCGCGGCTGCGACGGCGAGGCGTGGACGACCAGCGCCGCCGCGCCGCGCGAGCCGGCGTCGAACCGGATCGACAGCGCGACCGGCGCCCCGCCGACCCGGACGCTCCGCGCGTAGCCGGTCGCGGAGAGCTGCTCGATCGACCGGACCTCGCGTGCGCTCAGGAACCCGACGGCCCACTCGAAGTCGAAGCGCGCCGGCACCGGCACGCGCACGGCCCGCCCACGGCCGCCGGCCGGCGCGCCGCTCGGGGTCGCGACGATCGTCTCGGGCACGGCCTTACTCACCGCTCCCATCGGCCCAGGCGCGGTGCGCGGAGATGCCATGCTCCTGCTCGAGCAGGCGCCGCTTGCGGTCGAGGCCCCACCGGTAGCCGCTCGGCGATCCATCCTCGCGCACGACCCGGTGGCACGGCACCACCAGCGCGACGCGATTGGTCGCGCAGGCCCGCGCCACCGCGCGGACGGCCGAGGGTTGGCCGATCGCCTCGGCGATCTCGCCGTACGTGCGCGTGCTTCCGTACGGGATGTCCTGGAGCGCCCTCCACACCCGGAGCTGGAAGTCGGTCCCTCGCAGGTCCGTGGGCAGCGCGAGCATCGGCCTCGCGCCTTCGAGGTGCTCGACGATGGCCCCGACCCACCGAGTGAGCTCGCCGTCGTCCCGCTCGACGTCGGCTCGCGGGTACTCGCGCCGGAGCCCATCCTCGAGCTCCGCGGCCGTGTCGGCGAGGCCCACCGCGCAGATCCCCTGGTCGGTGGCCGCCACGAGCACGTGGCCCAGCTCCGCCCGTGCGACCGCGAAGCGGATCCGCACCCCCGCCCCGCCGCGCCGGTACTTCGCCGGCGACATGCCCAGTCCCGCCGCGGCCTTCTCGTAGACGGCGCGGCTCGATCCGAAGCCCGCCTCGAACGTCGCTCGGCTCACCGTGTCCCCCGTGCGGAGCCGCGCCTTCAGCCGCTCCAGCCGGCGCGCGTCGCGATACGCCTTCGGCGACAGGCCGACGACGCGCTTGAACGTGCGCTGGAGGTGGAAGGGGCTGACGCCCACCTCCGCCGCGAGCGTGTCCAGCGTCGTCACGCCGTCGAGGTGGGCGTCGATGTAGGCGACCGCCCGCTCGATCGCCCTCGCCGCGTCGGTCGGGGCCGCGGCGCGCGGCCGGCAGCGCTTGCAGCCCCGGTACCCTTCCCTCTCCGCCGCGTCCGGGGAGGAATAGAACCGCACGTTCTCACGCCGCGGCCGCCGCGACGGGCACGAGGGACGACAGTACACCCCCGTCGTGCGCACGGCGTAGACGAACGCGCCGTCGAACGCGCCGTCCCTCCCCGACACGGCGGTCCATGCCTCCGTCTCCGTCGGGCGGTGCGCCGCCCCACCACTCACGGCCGTCTCTTCCATCGCGATCGTCGCCATGCGCTCCTCCAGTCCTCGCTCGGGTGCTCGTGTACGATGGCACGGTGGGGCGGACCGGAACCACCCGAAAGTTGCGGTCGTTCGCTGCCGCTTCGTCCCCTCCGCGGTCACCCGAGTAGAGTCGCATCCCGCGCGGATCGACGCCTCCCGGTTCCTGCGGCCGAACCAGGGGACGGACGGCCGCGCCGGAGGCAGGGTGCAGGTCGCTGGCGGAAGCGCGGCGAGGCCGTCATGGGCGCCGCAGCCCCTGCAGCGCGCCGCGCAACCGCTGGACGCCCGCGCGGATCGCACGCCCGTCGAACCCCGCGTAGCTGAGGAGGAGCGCACCGCGCGCCGTCGGCGCCGGCGGCGCGAGGGTGAAGCGCGAGAGCGGGAACACCTCCACCCCCGCGGCGGCGGCGGCCGCCGTCGCGGCCGCGTCGCCCACCGCGGGCGGCAGCCGTCCGACCAGGTGCAGCCCCGCGGCGTCGGGGGTGAGCGTGAGGAGCCCCTGCAGTGCCGACTCGGCGGCGGCGAGCAGCGTCGCCTGACGCTCGGCGTAGAGCGCGCGCACGCGCCGCAGGTGGCGGGCGTAGTGCCCGTCGCCGATGAAGTCGGCGAGCACGCCCTGCGCGAGCGTGGATGGGTGGCGGTCGGTCGCGGCGCGCGCCGCGCGGACCGCGTCCACCAGCGCGTCGGGGACCACCAGGTAGCCGAGGCGGAGACCCGGCACGAGCGTCTTGTTGAAGGTGCCGACGTAGAGCACGCGCGCGCACTCGCCGGGCGCGCGTCGCTCCGCGTCCACTCCCTGCAGGCAGGGGAGCGGCCGGCCCGTGTAGCGGAACTCCGAGTCGTAGTCGTCCTCCGCCACCCAGGCGCTCGCGCGGCGCGCCCAGGCGAGGAGTGCGAGCCGGCGCGGCGCGCTCATCACGGCGCCCAGCGGGAACTGGTGCGACGGCGTGACGTAGGCGAGGCGCGCGTCGGGCGCGAGGCGCTCCCCCTCGGCCACGTCGAGCCCCTCGTCGTCGACCGGCACCGGGACCAACCGCGCGCCCGCGGCCGCGAGCGCGGCGTGCGCGCCCGTGTACCCCGGATCCTCCACCCAGGCCGCGTCGCCGGGGTCGAGGAGCACGCGCGCGGCGAGGTCGAGCGCCTGCTGCGTCCCGCTCACCACGAGCACCTGATCGGCGGTACAGCTCGCGCCGCGCGCGCTGGTGACGTACGCGGCGATGGCGGCGCGGAGCTCGGGCTCGCCCGCCGGGTCGGCGTCGCCGAGGTACACACCGCCGACGCGCCAGCGGCGCGCGGTGAGCCGGGCCCAGAGATGGGTGGGAAAGGCGTCGAGCGCGGGCACGCCGAGCCGGAACGGCACCGGGGTCGTGCCGCCGCGCCGGGCGACGCGCGCCCCCGCGTCCACGAGCACGGCCCCGCGCGCGGAGAGCCGCGCCGCCGCGGGACGCTCCGCGGCGGGCCGGGCGCCGCCCGGGGCGACGGCGGATGCTCGCGGGGGCGCGTGCCCGCGCGCCGGCCGGGCCGTCCGCACGGTGAGCAGGGCGTCGGGAATGACGCCGCGCACGCGCGTGCCGCCGCCGCGCTTCCCCGACACGTACCCCTCCGTGCGGAGCTGGTCGAACGCCAGGGCGACGGTGTTGCGCGCCACGCCGAGGTCGGCGGCGAGCGCGCGAGTCGACGGCAGGCGCGCGCCGGGAAGGAGCCGGCCGCCGAGGATGGCGTCCCGGAGTCCGTCGTACACCTGCCGGTGCAGCGGCCGGGCGTCGGTCGCGTCGAGCGAGAGGAGGAGCACGGGCGCGTCGGCCACCCGGCGCCGTGCCGCGCCGCGCGGCGCCGGCTCGGCCCCCCGCGGCTCTCGATTTGGCCTGGACATAGTGGTTGAATTTGGCGCTTGTGACGGGTCCAAGCCAGGGGTTACCCTGTAGCGAACTGGTCCACGCCCGATCTTCGACCGTCACCGACTCCCGCCGCCAGAGGCCCCGCGCATGCCGCCACCACGCCCGCGTACCGATCTCGACGCCGTCGCCCCCGACGCCGAGCGCGCGCGCGGCACGCGCGCGGCGCGCACCGCGCGCACCGCGCGCCTGGAGCGGTGGGCGATACTCTACGCCCGCATCGCGCTCGGGGCCGCGTTCCTCTCCGGCATCGCCAGCCGCTTCGGGCTGTGGGGCGCGGGAGTGGGATACGGCGACTTCGAGCACTTCCTGCGCTACACGGCCGAGGTGAACGCCTTCATGCCCGCGTCCACCATACCGTTCCTCGGCTGGAGCGCGACGGTCGCCGAGCTGCTGCTCGGCGTCGCGCTCGTCGCCGGCGTCTGGCCGCGCCTGGTGGCGCTCGGCAGCGCGCTGCTGCTGGCGCTCTTCGGCATCGCCATGGCCATCTCGCAAGGCATCAAGTCTCCGCTGGACTACTCGGTGTTCTCCGCCTCCGCGGCCGCACTGCTCCTCGCCCTGCACCAGTCCCGTCACTCCCGAGAGGCTCCCGGAGAATGAGACCCAAGGATCTCGCCGCGATCTTCGTCCTCGCCGCCGTCTGGGGCGGGTCGTTCCTGTTCATCCGCGTGGCCGCGCCGGCGCTCGGGCCGTTCCCGCTCGCCGCCGGCCGCGTCGGGCTCGCGGCCCTCGTGCTCTGGGTGGGGATGCGCGCGCTCGGACACCGGCCCGCGCTGCGCGGCAACGCGCGGAAGCTGCTCGTACTCGGCGCCTTGAACGCGGCGGTGCCGTTCAGCCTCATCGCGGCCGCGGAGCTTCACCTCACCGCGTCGCTCGCGGCGATGCTGAACGCGACGGTGCCGCTCTGGGGCACCCTGTTCGGCGCCATCTGGCTGGGGGAGCGCGTCACGCCGCGGCGCGTGGCCGGCCTGGCGCTCGGCGTCGTGGGCGTCGGCGTGCTGGTCGGCTGGAGCCCGGTCGGGACGACGCGCGAGACGGTGCTGAGCGTCGCCGCGACGCTCGTCGCCACCTGCGGCTACGCGCTCGCCGGGGTGTACACGAAGCGGCAGCTCGCCGGCGTGCCGGGGCCGACGCTCGCCCTCGGGCAGCAGCTCGGGGCCGCCGCGTGGCTCGCCGTGCCGGCGCTCTGGCAGCTCCCGCACGCGCACCCGACGCGGGCGGCGGCGCTCGCGCTGCTCGCGCTCGTGGTGCTCTCGACGGTCGTCGCGTACCTGCTCTACTTCCACCTCATCGCCGCGGTCGGGCCGACGCGGACGACGACGGTGACCTATCTGCTCCCGCTCTTCGGCACGCTCTGGGGCGCGCTCTTCCTCGGCGAGCCGCTGACCGCGGGGATGCTCGCGGGGCTGGCGCTGATCCTCGGCAGCGTGGTGCTGGTGAACGACGTGCGGCTGGGCGGCCTGCTGGCGGTCCGGCGGCGTGCGGCGGCCGAGCCGGAGGGTGCGTGACGCGCTGACGCACCCCTCCGGCGGGGCGTCGCGCGGGCGCGGCCGGCATGGCGCCCGCGCCCGGGCGCGGCATACATTGGCGGCATGACGACGCCGGTTCGGCACGCGGCCGAGGCCGTCGTCCGCCTCGCGCGGGGCGCGCCGTGAGCGGCGCCGCCGGCCAGGCGGCCCGGGCGGTGGCCGAGGTGTTCGACAGCTATCAGGCGGGAGTGCGGGAGACCGCCCGGCGGGCCGCGCGGCACTTCGCGGAGCGCGACTGGATCGCCGCGCGCGTGGACTCCACCGACCGGCTCACGCTCTACGGCGCCAGGGTGTGCGAGGCGATCGCGCGCGTCGACGCCCTGCTCGGCCCCCGCGCCGGACGCGGGCGCTGGTCGGCGGTGCGCGAGGCCTACGCCGCGGAGGTCGAAGGGCGCGACGACCGCGAGATCGCGGAGACCTTCTTCTCCTCCGCGTCGCGGCTCCGCTTCGCGACGATCGGCGTGGACCAGACGATCGAGTTCCATCACGCGTGGACGCCGCTCGCCGATTCCGAGGGGGACGAGGCGCCGCTGCGCTGGTGCCCCGCCGTCGACGGCGCGGACGCGCTCGCGGCGGCCCTCCTCGATGGCGGGCCGGGCCCGCTCGCGGACGGGCGCCGCGACCGCGGCCGCCTCGCCCGGGCGCTCGCGGCCGCCGCGACCGCGGCATGGGGAGACGCGCGGCTCGACGGGGCGGAGGTGCTCGACAGCGTCTTTTACAGGAATCGTGAGGCGTACGTCGTCGGCTGCCTGCGCCGCGGCGGGTGCTCGCTCCCGCTCGTGCTCGCCTTCCGCTCGCACCCGGGCGGGATCGTCGCCGACGCGCTGCTCACGACCGCCGACGAGGCCTCGATCGTCTTCGGCTTCGCCTGGTCGTACCTGCACGCCGACGTCACCCGGCCGCGCGCGACCGTCGCGTTCCTGCACCGCATCATGCCGCTCAAGCGCGTGGACGAGCTCTACACCGCGATCGGCTACAACAAGCACGGCAAGACGGAGCTCCACCGCCTGCTGACGCACGAGCTGGCGCAGCCCGACACGCACTTCGAGGAAGCCGAGGGCACGAAGGGGCTGGTGATGGCGGTGTTCACCCTGCCCTCGCTCAACGTCGTGCTCAAGGTCATCAAGGACCGGATCGCCCCACCCAAGCTCACCACCAGGCTCGAGGTCGAGCGGCAGTACCACCGCGTCTTCCTCAACGACCGCGTCGGGCGTCTCGCGGACGCGCAGCTCTTCAAGGGGCTGGCGTTCCCCATCAGCTGCTTCTCCGACGACCTGCTCGCCGAGCTCGCCTTCGTCGCGCCGTCGGTGGTGCGGCTGGAGGGAGACACGGTCGTGCTGGACCACCTCTACACGGAGCGCCGCGTGCGGCCGCTCAACGTCTACCTGCGCGAGGCGAGCGAAGCCGAGGCGATCACGGCGATCCAGGACTACGGCGACGCCATCCGGGACCTGGCCGCGTCGAACATCTTCCCCGGCGACCTGTTGCTCAAGAACTTCGGGGTCAGCCGGCACGGACGCGTCATCTTCTACGACTACGACGAGCTGGCGACCCTCGCGGACTGCCACTTCCGCCGGCTGCCGGCCCCGCAGTCGGTGGAGGACGAGCTCGCGGCCGAGCCCTGGTTCTCCGTCACCGAGCACGACGTCTTCCCCGAAGAGCTCATCCATTTCATGATCCCAGCGGGGTGGCTGCGCGACGTCTTTCTCGAGTCCCACCGCGACCTGCTCGACGCGGACTGGTGGTGCGCCATGCAGGAGCGGGCGCGCGCCGGCGAGGTGCCGGACACCTTCCCCTACGCGCCCTCGCGGCGCCTGAGCTCCGGCGAGGCGGGCCCCGCGCCGTGAGGCGGCGCGCGGACGTAGCGAGGCCATCGACAGCCGTGGTCCGGGGCCGTATGATGGAATCCCGCTATCGAGGTTGACGGCCGCCGATGACCGACGTCGCGAGCACCGGTCGATTACCGCGCCTTCCGCCGACTCCGCTTCCGCCCGAGGAGGAGGAGCCCGGCGTTCTACCGCGGCCGGCGCGGCGCGGGGCGCTCGCCGAGCTGCGCGCGACCGCGAGCGACCTGTGGCGCGTGCGCGGCCTGCTCTACGAACTGAGCCTGCGCGACCTGCGCGTCCGCTACAAGCAGGCGCTGTTCGGGCTCGCCTGGGCGCTGCTGACCCCCGCGCTCGTCCTCTTCGCCGGGCTCATCGTTCGCGTGGCCGTCGCCCGCTCGGCGGGGCGCGGGGGCGACGCGGCGGAGACGGCGGCGATCGCGGTGAAGGCGCTGCCCTGGTCGTTCTTCGCCAGCGC